>JAWDMK010000010.1:0-22744 GCA_046536675.1 Microcaldota archaeon
GTCTTCAGCCATTTTTTCACCTTATATCCAAAAACATAAATAATAAAATAAATTAAGTTATATCATCTCAAGATCGCTGTAGCTCTCTTTCTTTTCTTCTGTAGCCTTTCCGAGTATGCTTGCCCCTCTTACGCCTGTTACTATTGCTACAATCTCTATCTGGCCTTCATAGCCTGGTATTATTCTTGCACCCCACTTTACGTTAGCCTTTGGATCCATGCGTTCTGTTATAAGCTCTCCCGCCTTTATAGCATCTCCAAGTGTTAGGTCAGATGCACCAGATATGTGTATTAGTGCACCTTTTGCATTCTCGAAGTCGACATCTAGCAGCTTGTTCTTTAATACCGCTTCAGCAGCGGCAGTTACCTTATCATTGCCCTTGCCTGTTCCTACAGAAATAAATCCGACATCGCCGCTTCCCATTATGGCTCTGACATCAGCGAAGTCGATATTTATTAGGCTTGGCTGTGTAATGGTCCATACCAATCCGCCGATAGCCTTTGCAAGTATATCATCAGCCATTGCAAATGCCTCTGGCATTGGCAGGTTTGGAACAAGCTTCACAAGCCTGTTGTTGTCAAGTATTATTACACTGTCTGCATACTTTCTCAATTCCTGTATGCCTTCTTCAGCCTTAAGCTTCCTTACCCTTTCAAGGTCGAAAGGATATGTAACCATTGCAACAACAATAGCTCCCTGCTCTTTTGCTATTTGCGCAACAACAGGTATAGCTCCTGTTCCTGTGCCGCCACCCATTCCTGCGCACAAGAAAACTAGCTGTGCACCAGCTACAACATCTTCTATTGCCTGCCTATCAACCTCAGCTGCCTTTGCACCAACTCGAGGATCGCCGCCAGCTCCAAGGCCTCTTGTTATGCTCCTTCCAATTAGTATCTTCTTTATCCTATCGTCAATTATCTTGAAATGTTGTGCATCGGTATTAATTGCAACAAGGTCTGTGCCCTTAACACCTACCTTAAGTAGTCTGTTTACTGTATTGTTTCCTGCTCCACCTACACCGATTGTTACAATCTTTATCTGTGGGGTTGCTCCTAGATCCTGCTCACTACCACTCTTACCCAAAAATTCGTTTGCAAAGTCTACCATACTGATCGCCTGATAATAGATATTTAATATAAATTTAAAAATCTTTTGTAGAAAAAATGAATAGTGGAAATACTTTTTTCAACCGCATTTGAATCATTTATTTAAGTAAAAAAGTTTTTATTAAAAGTCATTTAAATTTATTTAAGTAAAATTTTTTACTTCGCTTTTATTATGGCTGTTCCTCAAGCTTTTTCTTTTTCTGCATCTTGAACATCTCTATTATCTCTTTTGTTGTTGTTGCATCTTCTGGACTTTTATCGCTCCTTATTGTTCCAACAATCCTAGGGAACCTCAAAGCATAACCAGACTCTTCACCTTCCCTACCACAAGTATGCGTTGGCGATCTTGTTATCTCGTCTGCCTTAACTGTAACAACATACCTTGGCTCTACCCAGAAATCTGGCTCTATATCAGAGATTACTCTTGCTGGCTTTGATTTTACTTTTATCTTGTCAAGTATCTCCTTGAATTCCTTCATCTGCTCTTCAGTAAAGCCCGTACCTATCTTGGTTATGGTTTCAAAAACATCTTTCTTATCGTTATATACGCCACATAGCAAACCGCCAAACTTAAACTCGGCCCTTACACCTTTTCCTAAATAATAGCCCAAGATTACAAGATCAACGGTATCGGATAGCTCTCCCCTGTAGCTCCTTTTCATCTTTATCCAGCTAAACTTCCTAGCACCCGCTATATACTTTGAGTTTAGCTCCTTAGCGACTATGCCTTCTAAACCTTTCTCTATCGCTTCTTCAAAGTATTTCTCAAGCTCCTTTGGTGAGGTAGCAATAATTCTATCAGCAAGGAGTATTGTGCCTTTATTCTTTACAACCTTTTCAAGCGCTGAGCGCCTCTCATGATAAGGCTTATCCAAATAGCCTTCCCCATTAAGATACATTATGTCAAATGCAAATAGATGAAGAGGCAATTCCTGGCTCATCTCTTCTACACCATGCTTCCTCTTCCTTTGTATCGTTTCTTGGAATGGATGGAATTCGCCAGTAACCTCATTATATGCTATTGCCTCGCCCTCTATTATAGCACTCTCAGCATTAAGCTCCTCAAGCGCCGCCTTGGCTATTTCTGGAAACATAGGCGTTAGCCTCTCAAGCCTCCTAGAAAAGATCTCAACCCTTTTGCTCTTCTTGTCAACATGCACCTGAGCCCTCAAGCCATCGTACTTGCTTTCAACAGCGCACTTGCCATGCATCTTTTCAAGTATCTCTTCTGCAGTCGGCAGCCTTTCTGCAAGAGCAGGCCTTATCGGGCTAAAAAGCTGGACCTTAAAGTTTTCTATTCCTTTTACACCTTCCTTTGCAAAAACATCAGCAACCTTGCCAAGATCGCTGCATATATTATAAGCATTCTCAAGTTGTTCCTTGAATGCTCTTTCGCCTGTAACAAGCTTTGAAAGAGCCTCTAGTATTGTTGCATCACCCACGCCAAGCCTCAGCGTGCCTAGGGCAAAACGGACTATATACCTTGCTTCTAGCGGCGATGAGGCTGCAAGAAGCTCTGCAAGCATCTTTATCTTAGCTTCTTGACTGCCTTCTCCACTTGTTGTTGCTATCTTATACATCGTATCAAAAACTTCGTTAACCTCAAATTTCCTTGACGCAAGCTTCTTTAACTTTGTTTTTGATATAAGGTATTCTGCCGTCTCTCCTAGGTCGCCACGCTTCTTGAAATCCTGCTCAACTTCTTCTTTTGTAAAGCCAGTTGCTGTTGCAATAGCAGTTTCTACCAGCTTCTCGGCCATACCTATTTCTATACCTTCAAAAGGCGGACTTAAAATGCCCTGGGTCATATAAACTAGCTTTTTTAGCTCCTCTTTCTTTGCTTTTTTAAATAGCTCTGTAAGTATATCTATCATTTGAAGCCTTGAGGATACGGATTCAAGTTTTTCATAATATTTAGCAACATCCTCGAACAGCATGCTACCACATTAATATAGCGAAGAAAGAATATTTATAGTCTTTTCCAAAAATAGGAAAGGCTTAAAACCTTGCCAAAATTTAGATTGATTTTTTATATTTTAGCCAATCCAATTGGAAAATGGTGGTTTTATGAAAAGCTTTGCGTGCAGGGACATAGGAATGGATTGTGACTTTGTAGCAAAAGCAAGAACCGAAGAGCAGCTTTTGAAGAAAATAGCTGAACATGCTAAGAAAGCACACAATATGCAAACAATCGACGATGCAACAATGGCAAAGATAAAAGCTGCGATAAAGGAGGTATAACTGATGCTTAGACCTTTGTTTTCTTTGCCTTTTTTCTTTTTCTTTTTTTTAAATTTGCCGAATTTTTTATTTGTTGAGGTATAAATATTATTATGGAGCTTGAGGGGCTAGAGATAAAAGAAGAGGCGCTTGTTTACAAGCCTGCAGAGGATTCGCTCCTTGCGATAAAAGCAATAAAGGCATTGAAGAACCTTAGTGAGCCAAAGATTCTTGACATTGGCACAGGAAGCGGAATACTCGGCTTATATGCTGCTATGCATTTTCATGCAAAAAAGCTTGTTATGAGCGACATAAGCAAGAGGGCTTGCAGGCTTGCTGAAAGAAACTATATGCTGAACAAGGACAAGCTTAGCGGCACAAATGTTACTATATTAAAAAGCGACCTTTTTGAGAATATAAAGGGCAGATATGACCTTATAATATTCAACGCACCTTATTTAAAGGGAAGCACAGCTGCACATCTTCCAATAATTGAAAGGGCTTGGAATGGTGGACCAACTGGCATAGAAGTATCTTTAAGATTTCTCAATGAAGCATTCCCTCATCTAAAGAAAAACGGTGCTATCATACTTTTGGCGAGCTCACTTAGCGATATTGATACGCTGAGGAAAAAGATAGATGAGCTTGGCTATAGAATAAAGAGTGAGCTAAAAGAACATTACTTCTTTGAAGATATTATTGCCATAACCATACTAAAGAATAAAAAGATAAACATGCAAGATGAATAGGTATGGAGCCAGACTTATTTGAAGAGAAAAGGAAAATGTTAATTAATTATCTTATTTCTGAAGGCGTACTTAAAACTGAAAAGGTAATAAATGCTTTCGAGAGTGTGCCTAGGCATTTGTTTGTAACAGATGAGCACTTAGATGAGGCATATGTTGATGCACCAATTCCTATCATAGAAGGCACCACAATATCGCAGCCATCAGTGGTAGCAGAGATGCTAGAGGAGCTTGAGCTAGAAGATGGGAACAAAGTTCTAGAGGTTGGTACGGGAAGCGGCTGGGTAACAGGATTATTAAGCTATTGCGTAGGTGAAAAAGGCCTTATTATATCACTAGATGGCAACATGTTTGTTGTTGAATTTGCAAAGAGAAACCTCGATAAGATAAGGGTGAAAAACGTTGAAGTTATAATAGCAGATGGTACTTCAGGCTATGAAAGGAGGGCACCATATGATAGGATTATATATAGTGTTGCTATGCCTGAGTTTCCAAAAATTGTGCTAGACCAATTAAAGATAAATGGGATTGCTATTGCTCCAATAGGTTCAAAGGATGTGCAGCAACTTGTAAAGATAACAAGAGAAAGCGAGAAAAAGTATAAAACTGAGGAGCTTGGCGAAGTTGTTTTTGCACCCGCATATGGCAAATTTGGCTTCCATGATGTATAGTTAGACTTATCTTTTTATTTGGCTAAATAATTTTGTGCACAGGCTAACATATTTACCATTGCATAATGGCAAGGCGCCTAGATGGCTATTCTCTAGAATGGTTAGGCTAGGCGAAAGGATAAGTTATGCAATAATAGATGAGTATGGTGCTGATGAGCTCCTCTCAAGGCTTACTGATACTAACTGGTTCCAGGCGTTAGCGTGTGCTCTTGGCTATGATTGGCACAGCAGCGGTACAACAACAGTGACTATGGCGGCACTGAAGGAAGCACTAAAAGAAAGCAGAGATATAGCTATAGCTGGAGGCAAAGGAAAAGCTGGCACAAATACGCCAAATGAGATACCAGAACTTGCGGATAGGCTTTCGATAAATTGTGAGGAAAAATTTATAGAATATAGTAGGCTTTCAGCAAAGGTTGATGGGAGTATGACCTATGACAACATAGCAATTTATCACCACTCATTCATCTTCACAAAAAACAAAAAGTGGGGTGTTGTGCAACAGGCTATGGAGAATAAAGGCGATATGGCTATCAGGTTCCAATGGAATTCAGAACTGGTTAACGAAGAGGATTTTGCAAATGAACCCCATTCAGGCATAGAGGCAAATAAAAAGGTAGAGAGCCTTGACCTAACATTTTACAAGAATGACTGGGCAAGAAAGGGCCTTGTTGATGCACTGCATGAGCTGGAAGAAAGTAATGTAATACGCTACCCAGAGAGGCACACGCTAAGGCTCAAGCTAGATGTTGGTGAGCGCGGCATAGAGGCACTAAGAAGAGCGAGCGAGATAAATCCAAAAAACTATAAAGAGCTCCTTCTTGTAAACGGGCTTGGAAGGAAGACAATAAAATCTCTTGCAATAACGGCAAGCCTTATCTACAATAAAGAGCTGGCAACAAGGGATCCTGCAATGTATGCATACAACGTTGGTGGCAAGGATGGCACTCCATACAAGATAAGCAAAGCGCATTATGATTCTATAATAGAGGGTATGGACTTCGTCTTAGACAAAGCAAACCTGCAATATGATGAAAAGAAGGAAGCACTAAAAAGGCTAAGCTCACTTATATAATTAAAAGTTTGCTTGAAAAATAATAATGATTGCATGCAGAAGCCTAAGGTAAGTGTTGTAATACCAACAATAGAAGAGGAAGGAGTATTTGAAATTATAGACAAGCTTAGGAGCAGGTTAAAGGATGTAGAGATAATAATTGTAGATAAAAGCAGCGAGGAATACGAGAAAAGGCTTCTTGCAAAGAAGGTAAAGGTGATAAGACAGAAAGACAGAGGGGTTGAAAAAGCGGTTATGCTCGGCCTAAAGCATGCAAACGGTTCTATCTTGGCAAGTATTGATGGTGATGGAACACATGATGTTAATGGAATATTCGAAGGAATTAAGCTTATTGAAGAAGGTAAAGCAGATCTTGTACTCGGCAACAGAATGGATAACATACAGGAAGGGGCGATGAGCCCATATATTAAATTTGGAAATAGATTAATATCTATGATATTCAGTAAACTTTACAAGACAAATGTACATGATTTTCTTGTAGGGCTCTTTGTAATGAGAAGGGAAGCATATGAGGCGGTAAAGCATATAGAACCATACAGGGCTGGCCAAGCAGGAGTATTTGCAATAGAGCTTGCAAAGAGAGGTTATAAAATAGCTGAGGTTCCAATTAATTATTATCCAAGAAAGAGTGGTGAATCTAAGCTTACCAAATCAAAGTTTTTTTATGGTGTTAATGTGGTTGGTCAAATGATAAGATTTGTAAGGGACTACAGCCCGCTTCTTGTATTCGGTGGCATAGGGCTAGTATTCGTAATAGCAGGCTTGGCTCTCGGCTTATATGTATTATATAGCTTCTTTACAACAGGAGAATTTACCCTTATAGGAAGGTCACTTATAGCATTTATGCTCTTTATAACAGGTATTCTCTCAATAATAGCAGGTTTTATAATAGACCTTCTTATAGGCATAGAAAAGCAATTAGAAAGAATAGAAAAAGGAAAAAGAGAAAAGTAAAAGAAGAATAAAAAATGAAGACGATCAGAGCTTGCCTATGTCTTTTGTTGTGTCTACCACTAGCATAGGCTTCCCAGGCTCCCAGTTTGCTGGTATTGCACTCATCTTGCCCTCTTGCTTTGGAGCATCGTGTATGCTCTTCAGACCAAGGAATGCGTTGTATATATGTTTAACGTCTTTGCCTAATGCATCGTTAAATACAGCATAGTACTGCAGATTTCCCTCTGGATCTATTATCACTATGCCCCTCCTTGCTGAAGCACCATTGCTGCTTAGAAATCCATATGCTGAACTTATTGCTTTGCTTGCATCTTCTACAAGCGGTATGTTTGTTTTGCTAACCCTAGGCGAGGTTTGGTGCCAGACTCTATGAGCGAATATACTATCTGTGCTCACAGCAAGAACAACCGCACCGTTCTTTTCAAACTGTTCCTGCATAGCACCAAATGCTTCTATATCTGTTGCACAAACAAAAGTAAAGTCCCCAGGATGGAAGGTTATTATATTCCACTTGCCTGCTACTGGTATATTGAGCTTTTCTATTTTGTCTTCTCTTGGAAAATAAGTCCTTGCGCTAAATTCAGGTACTCTTGCTCCTATTTCCATTGTATCACCATTTTATTATTTATAATATATGCTTAAATATTTTTCTTTTTTAATAATTTATTTGAATAAAATATTAAAAAATTTATCAAATTAGGAGATTGCATGAATAGTATAGAAGCAAATGAGGATCTTACAATATTGCGTGAGCTCGAAAAAGGTGATAGGCTAGAAGATATAGCCAAAAGGCACAAGATAGCTATTGCTACTATAAGAAACCATATCAAGAGACTTGAAGATGAGGGCATCATAGTAGACAAGGAATACAGGCTAAGATACAAGCTTCTTGGCATGCAACAGATTATTCTTGGGCTTGATGTCAAGCCAGAAAATTTGCTAGAGGTAATAAAAAAGCTTAAAGCGCTCAAGGAAGTTGATGAACTTTATAGAACGTCAGGCGACCATGTGCTCATTGCAAACATGATAGGCAAAGGCGATAAGCTAGCAGAAGAGCTTGAAAGAATTAAAAAAATTGAAGGAGTAAACAAGATTTATCCAGCATTTGTAGAAGAGATAGAAAAGTAATTAGTAGCTTTCTACCCTTTCCTTTAGCTTATAGTATTCTTGCCAAAGCCATTTTGGCAATCGCTCGCCAAAGCTTTCCAAGAACGGCTTTACAGCGTTTAACTCGTTTATCCAACCTTCTTTCTCAAAAGAAAGTATCTTTTCCAATGCATTCTTATCTATATTTAAGCCCTGCACGTCTAGCTCTTCGATCTTTGGCACAATGCCTATCGGCGTTTCAATGCCTTCTACACCACCATTTAATCTATCAATAGCCCATTTTATTACACGTATATTATCGCCGAATCCTGGCCAAATAAACTTGCCATTTTCATCAACTCTGAACCAATTTACATTGAATATCTTCACTGGCCTTTCCAGTTTTCTAAGAACATTCCTCATATGATCAAAGTAGTCTGCCATATTGTAGCCACAGAACGGCCTCATTGCCATAGGATCATTCTTAATAACACCGACCTTGCCCACGCTTGCAGCTGTGCTCTCCGCTCTTAGCATTGCACCAATCAGCACGCCGTGCTCAATGCTATATGCCTCGAAGACAAGTGGTATAAGCTCTTTTCTTCTGCCTCCGAAGAAGAATATGTTTACAGGCAAGCCTTCAGCAGAAAAATATTTATCTGAAAGTTCAGGATATTGGGTTATAGGGCTAGTAAACCTCGCATTGGGATGAGCAGCGGGTCCTGTAAAGTTTGTTTCACCCTGCCAGTTCTCTATATTCTTTGGCATTTCGCCGAGGCCTTCCCACCACGGCGTTAAGCTATCTTTATTGAGGGCAACGTTTGTGAAGATTGTATTCTTCCTTATTGTAAGCATAGCATTATAATTTGTCTGCACATTAGTACCTGGTGCCACTCCAAAGAAGCCGTATTCAGGATTTGCACCTCTGAGCTCTTTATTTTTAATGATCATCCATGTTATATCGTCGCTTATAAGCTTTATCTTCCAGTCCTTATATGCTTGCGGTGGTCTAAGCATAGCTAGGTTTGTCTTGCCGCTTGCGCTTGGAAATGCACCGGTTAAGCCATAGCTTTTGCCATCAGGGGCAATGATTTCTATGCACATCATATGCTCCACAAGCATATCTTTATCTCTAGCTTGGTAGCTTGCTATTCTAAGCGCATGGTTCTTCTTGCTCAGCAGTGCATTGCCGCCATAAGCTGAGTTTATTGTTATAAGAAGCCTCTTCCTTGGAAAGTGGGCTATATACTTATTTGCAGGATCCAGATTTGCTGTGGCATTTACTCCGAATACAAAATCATTCTTCATATGCTCGAGTGCAATGTCACCAACCTTTGCTATTATCATCTCGCTAAGTGCAACATATCTGCTATCTGTAAGTTCAATCCCAGCACTAGAGAAGGGTGAATTTCTAGGCCCAAGCAGGTATGGTACAATATAAACTGTTCTCCCTTTCATAACTCCTTTCAGCATGCTATTTAGCTTAGCGAGCATTTCATCCTCATCAGCCCAGTTGTTTGTAGGGCCAACCTCTTCCTTGTCTTTTGTGCATATATATGTGCACTCCTCAGTCCTTGCAACATCATTTTTATCGCTTCTATACAGATAAGAGTTCTCATAAGGCAAGCCCAGCTTTATAAGCTCCTTCTTTTCAAGCATCTCGCTTATAAGCTTGTTGTATTCCTCACTTGTTCCATGGAGAAGTACTATATTATCTGGCTGCATGAGCTCAATGTATTCTTTTGTCTTATTATAGAGCTCTATATTGAATTTAAGCTCATTTATTGCGTCAAGATTCATCTCTTCACCGAATGCTCTCTGCAAAACTCGTTTATCCTATCAATCGCTTCTCCAAGCACTTCTTTGCTTGGAAGTGCAACTATTCTAAAGTGACCAGGCATACCAAAACCAGAGCCACGGGTAACTTGAATATATTTTTCAAGGAGAAGCGAACGGACAAACTCTTTATCGCTTTTAAACTTCAGCCTTTGCATTTCTAATTTTGGAAATACATAGAAAGCGCCGCTTGGTGGCAAGGCATGCATATAATTGCTTTCATTTACTCTCTTTGTAGCAAAGTATAGCCTTTCTTTTAAAATAGCCCTGAGCTTTGAAACTTCTCTATTGTGCGCACTTAGATTGCGAAGCCCTTCAGCATATGCAAACTGTGCTGGCGTATTTGGAGAAAGCCGCATCTGTGCAAGCTCTATGAGCTTGCCAAGCAATGCTTTGCTCTTTTCATCTTCGTTTGGCACAAGCATGTAGCCTAATCTAAAGCCTGTTGCAACAAAATTCTTTGACATACCATTTAGTATCATGTAAGGCATAGCACTAGCTACTTGTGATATGCTTGTAAAACTGCCCCTATAAACAAGCTCGTCATATATCTCATCGCTTATTATAAATAGGTCATGCTCGTTTGCAAAGTCTACAATTTCTTCAAGCTTTTTCCTTGATATTATGTAGCCCGCGGGGTTGTTTGGATTGGTAATGAGCATATACTTTATTCTTTTCTCGCCCTTTACCTTCTTAGCAAGAGTGTCAAGATCAATATCCCAATTACTTTCTTCAATTGCATCTGCAAATATTGCTTCGCCCCCAACGATTTGGAGATACGGGGTATACGAAGGATAATACGGCCTTATCAATATTGCTTTATCGCCCTTATCTATAAGGGCTGTGTTAAGAAACTGAAGGCCTTCGCTTATGCCTTGAGTTACAACAATCTTGTCAGGATCAGCATCTAAGCCATACATTTTTTTATGCCTTGCAGCTATTGCCTGCCTTAGCGGCTCTATCCCTTGGGAATTGGAATAGTAGTTCTCGTTCCTTTTGAGTGCTTCGATATAAGCTCTTATCACTCTTTTAGGAGTATTTATGTATTTTGCTGGGTCTCCGCTGTTAAGCTTAATAACTTTATTTCCTTCCTTCGCAAGCTTTGAAGCAAGTATGTCATCTTCTCTTATAGGACTTGATGCATACGCACTAAGCTTAGACAAAAACATCACATCACCAACAAATAAGTATATAAGCGAAAAAGTAAATATATTAGCAAATGAATTTTTGCTTAAGCTACAATTTTTTGGATAAGCTCGCTAACAGTATTAAATACAACTTTCTGCTTTGAGAATCTTGGCAAGTACTTTGCAGCCTTTCCTGAATTTGTTGCTGTTGTTGAGAAACCAAGGTTTTCTATTGGTGAAACAACCACGCAGGTGTCTGCAACAACATGACCACCAGCATCTTCTATAATTTTAAGGTAGCCTAGCCTTTTGGCAATATCCTTTACAATTCTTGATGTAGTAATCCAAAGCTCTTTTCCTTCCTTAATGTGCTTTCCTTTAAGCAACATTGCAACTTCTCTAACCTCATTTATCGAGGCATGCGGACAGCCTATTGCAACAAGATCTATCTCTTCTGCACTTCCTGTATTGAGCATATCCTTAAGAGAATCGAGCTCTTTTCTGTCTATCTCAAAGGTTTCTTCTATGCCATCGGTGCTTATCATTTTATACCTAGCCTCTGGGGTTATGCCTTCAATGTGGAGTAAGTCTATAGAGCCTGATGCTGCTCCTGCTGCTCCCAGCTCCTTAATTTCTTCTATGCTTGGAATTCCATTTATTCCTGTAATATAAGGTATGCGCCCTTTTGCGAGTTCGCCAATCTTATAGCCTAGTAGGCCAAAATCCAAAACACCGCTTAGTTTTGTCTCAACCTTTATCTTTATTTTTGGATTCCTATTGCTCTGAATATGCAAGCCATATCTTGGGCCATAACCTGCGATAGCATAAAGGAGTGTGCTAAGTCCTGCTTCTCTATTACTTCTTACAGCAAGCATCGAATTCTCAAAAACAACAACCGAAGATTCTGACAAGAAAGCATCTGTAAATGGTGGTGGCGTAGAACCAACTAAATAAGGCGTGCAGGTAATTGTAGGCAAAGCACCCATCTTAATATAGGCATCTATTATCTCATTCTGCTTCTCTGCAAAATCAGCCGATATTCCAATAGCCTGCCAGTCCTCTGTATCCATACCAGCTGGATTTATTGTAACATTGCTAGATCTAAACTTGTATTTGCTAGCTAGATAGCGCCTGAGCTCCAAGCCTGTATCAAGTACTGTTTTATAAGAAACGCCAGATATCTGAACATAATCTGCTGGTATAAACTCATCTGTGCCTAGAAGTTCGCCAGCCCTAGCAAGCAGCTCTGCTATCTCTTTGTCAACACCAAGCTTCTCTATCTTGCTTATATCTACCGGCTTTTTCTCCTTTCCTTTTATCTCAACATCTATCTTGCCCATTATGGCTCCCCACATTGTTATCGGATCTGGCCGCTCTAGAACTATCTTTTTTGGCGCATGACCATTAATTGATAGGTAAACAAGCTTGTCTGCACCAACAGTAGAGCCGGAAGCTGCGGGCATATGCAAAACAGTATTTTCTATTTTCTTGCCATATAGCTCGTGCTTAGGATTAATAACCTTACCTTCCTTATCCACATCGTCTAGCCAAGATATTTC
Organism: Microcaldota archaeon; assembly: GCA_046536675.1. Lineage (GTDB taxonomy): Archaea > Micrarchaeota > Micrarchaeia > Micrarchaeales > CABMGC01 > JAGDYD01. The sequence continues at coordinate 12,381 of JAWDMK010000010.1, forward strand.
CTGTTTTGTAAAAAGCTCATCCATATTAAAACCTCAAAGCATTATATCCATATTTGCTTTCTTCATCTTTAGCAGTTTTTCTTTTGGCACATCGAGCGGTTTTGTTGCATCTATTGCAAGCTTGCTACCCATGCCATCTGGTGTAGCCATCGGATCAAGAGAAGAACCCTTAACATTGTCAAACACATATTCCTTCCCAGCGCGCCAGTACATTGTTACTGCATAGCCTACCTCATCAGGATTTGTTATGTCAACATCGTCGTCTACTATTGTAATCCTTTTCAGGCTCCTATGACCTTTTATTGCTGCTTCAATAGCTTTCTTCGGCTCGTCATCGCTCTTCTTCCTTATCGATATTACAGCGTCAAGCCATCCACTGCCACCAGGCGTTAAATAAACTCCAGCAACATCTATGCCAGCCTCTTTAACTGCTTTGTAGATTGTAGGCGTTCTAGGCAAACCCATAAGAAGCTTGTGCTCATTGCCTGCAGGTAATAGGGCTTGGTATATTGGCTCTTTTTTCATTGCAATTTTGTCTACTGCAAAAACGGGCTGCTCCCTTACAACATCATAAGTAGCGGTTAGGTCAACAAATGGTCCTTCCTTTGCTGTTTCATCATGCAGTATTTTTCCTTCTAGCACAATCTCGCTGTCAACAGGATACTCTGCGCTGTTTGTCTTTGCATCAACAACCTGCAGCCCGTTTTCAAGTGCGGAAGCAATGCCAAGCTCGTACTTGCCATGCTCTATGCTAGTTGCACCAGCAAGAAGAACGCCTAAGCTATTTCCTATTGTTATCGCAACATCCAAATCTTCGCCATGTGCCTTTGCATCCTCGTAAAGTGTGTGCAAATCCCGCTTTTCAACAAGCCTTCCCACAAGCCTATCCTTGCCTATTGGGGTAAGCCTGTGATAAGACATATTTCTAATGCCGTTCCTATTTGCAAATACAACCGCAGATGTTATGTAAGGGCCCTGGTCAAGTGGATAATGGAAAAGTATCGGAATAAGCGATAAGTCAGGTTCAAAGTAATCGAAATCTGCATTGCTAACCTTTTCAAAACTCGCTGGCTTATCAAGCGCTTCTATCATTTTGCCTATAAATTGGCCCTTGCCAATCTGCATACCCTCTTCGATGAGCTCAACGCTGCTTAGCAAGTTGCCAGCAATCCGCATTCCCTTGCCTCTTTCTGTTTTAACATTTTCGAAAATAAGAGGCGTGCCATCATATTTTTTAAGGTATGCTGCCGCTTCTTTATTTGTACTTACTTCTTTAGTTATGTGCATTATTTTCTTTTCGCTATCTAGTTTGTTTATAAAATCCCTAAACTTCATTTAATACACAAAACAACATCCAAACAAAAATACTTAAACATTAACACGAGTTCGTCTAAAAGCTATGAACAGACATTGGTCCTGCAGAAATCACTTGCGGCAAAATATTTAAAAGTAAAAACTACATTCTTTAGCGATTTTTATGATTGGATTAATTGTAGCAATACTCATCTTAGTTTTTGACTTCGTGATCTCTATATGGAATGCATATGCAAGCGGCTACAATATCGGTATGCTCAAAAAATCTGGAAAAGGTGGCTTTACAAAGGCTGCGGCCTACTCCGGTTTAGGCTTGGCATTTGTTGGCATAACATATGTTCTGATTGTGGTTCTTAGCTTTATTGCTTATGCCCTTCAATATGTTAGCATAGGTGCAGTAGAGTATGCACTTGCTCTTGACTTTCTTGTATTTGGCTTAATGATAATTGGCTTTGGACTCATGATCACAATCCAATCTATAATAGTTGCTGCAAACAGAAAGAGTTTTGGGAGCATAGCTGTTGCTATATGGAACACATTTGCTGAAGTATTTGATATTGCAAGCTATGCAGAGAGCTTTAGGGGCACATTGCAAATAATAAAGTCAGACCGTGAAGGCAGAGGCAACGCGTATATAATAATAATTATAGCCTTACTGATAGGTTACCTTATAACACATGCGGCATATAAGCATGGCATAAATAAAGCGTATTCACACTAGATAAAGTTTTACAAAAAAGCCTTTAGAAGGGCTTCATAGAAGGCACAGAAAGCCACGGAGTACTAATTACATATGAATAAGCAACATTTTCGCAAAGTTTGAAGTCATATTCTAAAATCAGACATTCAGTATAAACACATAATAGTTTAGTAAAGCTGCAATAGTTACCCATAATATGTAAGGAAGCAATAAATATGTTGCAACTTTGCTAACCTTGAAGAACAGTATTATAGTAACTGCTATAGAAATCCAAAGCAGCACTATCTCAATGAAACCATAAAACATGTAGTGCATTCCAAAGAACAATACAGACCAGAGCACATTCAAAAACAACTGAACACCAAAAGCCCATAATGCTGGCTTTTCTTTTGCTTTATTCCTTTTGTTTTCAAATACTAGGTAGAGTGATATTCCCATCAAGAAGTAGAGTGTAAGCCATATAGGTCCAAAAAGCCAGTTGGGTGGAGTAAACCAAGGCTTTCTCAGCACAGCATACCAAGTTGGAATCGAACTTATGGTAAATATTGAGCCGATTACGCCTGCTAGCTCGCACAGCACTACAAATGCGACCAAAGCAGATAAATTTTGAACCATAGTAAATAACTCTCTGTTAAAAGCTATAAACGTGTTGCTGTCTTATGGTCCAGCCCCAGGAGGGGATTGAACCCTCGGCCTCCTGTTTTCTAGTTCTTGATTAAACTTCTTTTAAGAAGTTTACGAGACAGGCGCTCTGCCACTGAGCTACTGGGGCAGGCCAATTATTAAATGCGTTTGAGATAAATATAAATATATATTATTCAATTATCATTTGTTTTAGGCATGATTGCATGGACTCAGTGAGCGACCAAACACAGAATTCACAGAACCCTCAGAATCAAAATTTACAAAACCAGAATCAGCAGGGCCAGCAAGCACAGGCAAACGAGGCACAAAGACCACCAATAGAAAGCTTTATACCAGGCCAGGGTGGCGAAAATGCGGCTCCGCAACAAGGTAATGCTGAACAAAGAGTAGCCAAAAAGAAAAGTCATACAGCACTTTATGCTGGCATAGTAATCATTTTGATAATAATTGTGGCTGCTGTATTTTTAGTAAGTAAACCAACTCAACATGCGATAACAACCACAAGTATATTTACAACTACCATACAGCAGCCGGTAATGACTGAGATAACAAATTGCACTACTATAAGCAAGCCTGGTAGATATTATATAACAAAAAACATATTCACAAATCTTGCAAGTGGTGCGTGCATTTCAATAGATGCTAGCAACGTACAAATAATAGGTAATTTTAACAAGATAAAAGGAAACGGACCTTTTGTGGGCGTGCCACCATTTACATATGGCATAGTTGTAAGGAATACAAGTAATGTAACTATTAGCAGCGTAAATATAACACAATTTTCATTTGGAGTATATTTTCAAAATGTAAATAATTCAACAATAAGCAATAGCAATATCACCAAAAACACAATCTCAAATATCTTTCTAAACAACTCACGATTTAATAATATAGAGTATACAACAACCTCTCTTTCCTCTAGCACATCTGGTAGCATAAGTATATTAGGTGGCGGGAATAATGTATTTTTGAATGATAGTATATATGGCAATGCTTATTATGGCTTTGTTGTGAACTCGACAGGCAACAAGTTCATAAACGATGTATTAAATAACAATCCTCAGGACTTTGTCTGCTATAAAGAAGCTGGTTTCTCAAACTCTAACTTGTTCAGCGGTACAAAGTGCAAAAACAATCTATACTGCAACTTTGCTTGGTGCTCACAATCAAATGTTGTGCTTAATATAAGTCAAATTACACTTCCATATAATATAAGTAATTGTGGATATATAAACGCCCCAGGAACCTATACACTTACAAGTGATATACTTGCAAATAATTATTTCAACATGTCTAATCCTAGCTCAAAATCAGTTGCGTGTATAACCATTAACTCACCCGATGTCGTGCTGAATTGCAATACTCATGCAATAGAAAATGCTGGTATAGGCATAAGGCTATCAGGAAACTACAATAATACAATAAAGGATTGCCTTATTGAAAACAGTTCGTATGGTATATACCTAAACAATTCATTTTACCCTCGCCTTGAAAATGTAACTCTAACAAACAACACATATGGTATGTATGTCAATAACATGAATTCTGGATCTGCATTTTACATAAAGGGTAGCGGAAATAAATATGGTGTATTTATCAACAATACAAACACCTTTACCCTAAGCAACTTCAACTTTTCAAAGAATCAGTATGGTATATATGTAAATACTGGGGGAAGCAACATTTACAACAATGGCGTAGCAGAGAAGAATACATACGGTGACATATACTGCACAGCAAGCTCATATAATGTATCACCTAGCCTCTTCACAGGTGTTTCATGTGGTCTTACAGATTGCAACTGGGGCACATCGTGCGCTAGGCATGCATTGCCGCCTATCAGCGTTTATCCATTAAACAATTGCACAACAATAACAGTACCTGGAAGCTACTCGATAAATAGCAACATAAAAGCTGTTCCAAACTGCTTCAATATTAAAACAAGCAATGTAAGCATAGATTGCATGAATAATTATATAGCTGGAAGCAATTCAGGAAGTGCATTCAAATTGTATAATGTAAGCAATGTTGCTATATCAAACTGCAGGATAAGCCAGTTTGCGGCAGGCTTCTCGATCAGTAATTCAAGCTACATAACAATACAAAATATAAATATAAGCAAGGTTGGGTTTGGTGTATATGCAAGCAACCTTATATACAGCAAAATTATAAATGTAAACACAACAGGATTTTATAATGCGGGGTTCAACTTTAACAAACTAAACTCAAGCATAGTGAGTGGAGACACCGCACTAAATGGTGTAAACAGCTCAAGCGGCTTTATAATAAGCAATTCGACTAAAAACATAATAAGCTTCAACAACGTGACTCAGAATCAGCTATATGGCTTCATGATATATAATTCAAACAACAACAACATATTTAACAACACTGCTTATTCTAACAAAATTGATTACTACTGCTCGCCTTTATCTTCTGGAGTTTATGCTGAGCTTAACGGAGTAAACTTTGGATCTACAAAAGCAAACTGCCACTGGCTTGTAGAACTTAATAGCCAAAGCTTAGCACAAACGCCACTTTCTATAAGCAGCTCTTCAACACTTGTGCTAACGCAGGATATACTTTATCCTTATGGTGAAATATTATACAACATATACAATACAAAGCAGAGCAGTGCAAATAATACTTTGATAAATTGCAACCACCATACAATCCTAGCAACGCATGGTGGCACCTTTGCAAACATAGAGAATGCAAGCAATGTAAAGATTGAGAATTGCTATCTTATAAACTTTACAAATGCAATAAAAGCAGGCTCACAAACAGGACTAGAAGCGCTAAATAATACAATAGTGAATTCCAATATTGCAATATCAGCAACAAGCGCTTCTTATCCAAAGATAGTAAACAATACTATACTTAACTCCTCATATGGAATCCTCTTTGTAAATACAAATTATGGAACTTTGCAAAAGAATTATATTGCTGATTCAAACATATCGATAGAGCTTGCTGGAGGGCTCGGCTACCAGATAACTAAAAATATGGCAAATCATGGCAGCATAGGAATGTATATTGTCAATTCTACCACAAACATACTACAGGGCAATATCTTTACAAATATGAGTAGATATGGCATTGCGTGCACAGGTCTTGCCACAAACGCTTCTATAAGCCTAAACAAAGACTATGGCAACAATGTATGCTCATCCAATTTTGGCTGCTACTGGATGACAAGCTCACCTCTCTGCAGAACAAGTTAGCGAAACATAATATATTTTTATATCTGTAATTTCTAATAGCTATTAATGCACAGGATAACTATAAAAGAAGTAGTAGACAAACTTAAAGAATGCGTCGATCCAGAGGTCGGAGTTAATATAGTTGACCTTGGGCTTATCTATGGCATACAGATAGATGAAAACAACAACATTAAATTAAAGATGACAATGACAAGCCCAATGTGCCCCGTAGCAAGTATAATCCTGGCAGATGCACAGCTAAGGCTGGAGAATATACCAGATGTTGGCAAAGTCGAAATAGAGCTAGTATGGGAACCGCTTTGGAGCCCAGATATGATAAGCCAAGATGTAAAACAAAAACTTGGAGTATAGGCTATTTGAACATAATGTTTTCGTCTGCTCTATTATATTCTATTATCTCATCTTCTGTGAACCAGATTGGGATTTCTCTCTCCGCATCTTTCGTATCGCCGGAGGCATGCACTATATTTCTTACCGCCCTGCCCTGTGAATCTGCAAGAGCATATGAATCACTTGAAAACTCTCCCCTAATGCTTGATGGCTCTGCTGACTTTGGCTCTGTAGAACCTATGAGCTTTCTCACTATGAACACAGCATCATTTCCCTCTACAATCATCGCAACGACAGGCTCATCTGTCAGATATTTTATTAACGTATCTCTTACTCGCATACCTATCTCTAGAGGAGTTTCAGTAACGTGCTTGCCCTCTTTCTCTGCAGAAGCTATACTCTTTTTGCCTATCGATTCAAGCCATTCTTTATCAGCATAATAATGCTTTTCAACAAGCTCTTTGTTAGGCCTTAGCATCTTAATTGCAACTATTTTAAGCCCTGCATGCTCAAACTTACTTATAACTTCACCTATAAGTGCTCTATATACACCATCAGGCTTTACAAGAACCAAGGTTCTCTCCATTCAATCACCAATTTAAAGTAGAAAAGTAAAAGTTATATAGTTATAGAACAGAAAGTTTATAATGCATTGCTGGTGCTTCTTATGATAAGGCAGCCTATTATTGTTGTTATGGGCCACGTAGACCACGGTAAAACCACGCTCTTAGACAAGATAAGGAATACAGCGATTGCAAACAAAGAAGCTGGAGGTATAACACAGCATATAGGTGCGAGTGAGGTTCCAATTGATGTTATTAAAAAGATCTGCAAAAGTATACTCTCATCATTTAAGATAAATATAACAATACCAGGCTTATTGTTTATAGACACGCCAGGCCATGAGGCTTTTACAAATCTAAGAAAAAGAGGTGGCAGTGTTGCAGACCTTGCTGTACTTGTTGTTGATATAACTAAAAACTTTGAGCCACAGACATATGAGGCAATAGAAATATTAAGACAGTATAAAACACCTTTTATTGTAGCTGCAAACAAGATAGATCTTATAACAGGCTGGCGACCAAATAATAATGAAAGCTTTGTAGAAACCATAGCAAAGCAGCAACCAAATGTTGTAAGCGAGCTTGACAATAGGATATATGAGATAATAGGCAAGCTCAGTGAACTTGGCTTTAACAGCGAAAGATTTGATAGGGTAAAAGATTTTCAAAGGGAGGTGCTAATAATTCCCGTGAGTGCTAAGACCGGTGAGGGTATTCCTGAACTGCTTCTATACGCTACTGGGCTTTCTCAGAAATTTCTAGAGAAAAGGATTAGCATAGAGGTAAACGGTCCTGGAAAAGGTAGTATTATAGAAAAGAAAGAAGAGAAAGGGCTTGGCACAACTATTGATGTAATATTATATGATGGCACACTTAAGGTTAATGATACAATTGCTTTTGCTACAAGCACAGGTATAGGCTTATCAAAGATAAAGGCTTTGCTTAAGCCTAAGCCTTTGCAGGAGCTAAGAGAGAGCTCAGGCAAGTTTTATTATGTTGATAGCGTAAGCGCTGCTAGTGGCGTTAAGATTAGCGGCACAGGATTGGATGATGCGCTTCCAGGCTCACTAGTGCTATCAACTGATTATCCAAATTATGAGAATGAGATAAGGGCAGAGATAGCAGACCTGTTTGCAACAGAGCGGAAGGGTATAATATTAAAAGCTGATAGTATAGGTACAATAGAAGCTGTATCTAAGCTCCTTGCAGGCATAGGAGTTAGCATAAGCAAAAAAGGGCTTGGAAACGTTACAAAAAGGGATGTGCTTGATGCCTATGCTATGCGCGCTATAGACCCATATAGTGCTGTCGTTTTATCTTTTGGAGTTAAGATAGATGAAGATGCGCTTCGGGAAGCAGAAGCAACTGATATTACCATAATAAATGAAAATGTAATATACAAGATAATCGATGAATATAAAGAATGGCTTGAAAATGAGAGAAAGAAGGCGAGGGAGAGTGCAGAAAGATCACTTATCTTTCCGGGCATGGTAAAAGTCATACCAAATACATGCTTTAGAGTTTCGCATCCTGCAATCTTCGGCATAGAGGTGCTTGCAGGGAAGATAAGGCCCTCTTACCTCTTGATGAATAAAAATGGAAATATTATAGGCAGGATAAGAGAGATACAAGACAATGGAATAACCTTGCAAGAAGCAAAGAAGGGCGATAAGGTTGCAATCTCTATCGATGATATTACATTTGGCAGGCAGGTAAAAGAAGATGACATACTTTATACACATGTAAATGACGAGAGTGAGAGACTCCTTAGGCAGAAATTCAGCGACCTATTAAACAACGAGGAGAGAGAGCTGCTCAACGTTATATCGGAGATAAAACAGAAAAGGCAGCTGGGCATGTAAAAAACCGAAACAAAAACCGAAAATTTTCTAAATCCTTTTTAATCTCTTCTTCCATATTAAATTGATTTATATGAGCAAATTTGGCGAAACTAAAAAGAAGATATTAGAGTTGCTTTATGAAAGGAATATGACATTAAGTGAGATAAGTGAAAGGCTCAATCTAGCACCATCAACAGTTGCACAACATCTCAAGGAGCTAGAAGAAGCTGGGGCAATTAAAAAGAGTGATGAGCAGCACTCAAGAAAATGGATCTACTATGAAATAAATGAGAACAAGGGCATAGCCATATCTTCAAGCAAGATAGGCAAGGTGAGTGTTGGTATAGCAGTCTTTCTTTTAGCAATCTTTGGGATAGCATACCTTTTCGCTTCGATGCCTCAAAACGTTGGTATATTGCCTATAGGACCAAATTCAACAATAAGTGGAGGGGCAACAATATTTTCTATTTCTGATGCACCAACATTTTACAATATAACGTCGCTTAACCTAAGTATAAGCTATATTGAGGTGCATAGCACAACAACAGGAAAGTGGTATAAAATAAATGTAGATAAAACGTTCAACCTCATAGAGCTAAGAAATATATCAAAGGTTATTGTAGGTGCAAACTTATCACATGGCATTTACAATGAAATTGTATTAAATATAGCAAATGCAAATGCAACAATTAATGGCAAAGTTGAAAATATATTTATACCAAGCAAAAAACTTAGAATAATAACCACATTCAACATAACAAACAGCTCAACGAATGCAATAAACCTAGACTTCGATTTAGAAGATTCGCTACACATTACTGGCAATGGTGAAATAATAATGACCCCTGTTGTAGGGCTTAGCTATTATCATGGACCTTTAGAGGTTAGGGGCTTTATACTGCATAGTGCAAAGTTTAGCAATAAAGAGATATTTGGAATGAATGAAAATGGTTCAATGGTGCCAAACAGCAGAATAGGTTACTGGATTGAGAAAAACGGGGCTAGAATAAGAACAACAAATAGCACATATGGGGTAGTTTTTGTAAGAACTCCAAATAAACTTATCATAGGAAGTCTGAGCAATCTAAATGCTTCTATAAAAAATATTACAGTTGTTGGAAATAATACAACATGCATTCTCAGGGGTAGGTTTATAGTATGCAATTCTAGCGAGCACATAAATGCTAGTAAGATTAAAGAGATTGTAAATAATATAAGAGCTATAAATATAAGCAACATCACTAATCAAACAGCAACAGCAAACGCGAGCATAAATATAAACTACACTTTAACAAGGATAAGGACAATTTACAAAAGCGCAAATAATTCTATAATTTCATGCAATACAAGCAGCGATTGCTTGCTTGTTCCGCTTACATTTTGTCAAAATAATCTACCAAGCCAAGTTGCATGCATTAATAGCAATTACTACCAAGAGTATATGTATTATTATCAAGAGCTTAAAGAGCATGCTCCTATAATGTGCCCTATGTTTATAGCGCCAGGTTATACAACATGCTCTTGCATACACAATACATGTGTTCCTGTCTACCATGGCTCGTTCACAATGCCTGCTAACTCTTAGCTCTTTTTAAAAAGAAAACAAGTTGAGAAGCGAGCTTGTAGGTTAGGATTTAGTAGTGGTGCGCTCACAAGTCGCCGAAGCTCCCTGTCTACACGCCCACCCTATCAAAGCCATGTACTATGGCCACCCTAAGTGTCTCGTTTCGGATGCGGCTTCGTCCTT
>JAWDMK010000011.1:0-19120 GCA_046536675.1 Microcaldota archaeon
CATCTTAATAACTTCGCTAGAATCGGTTATTGCCATAATTTTGTCAAGGTTTTTAAGGGCTCTTTCGTGTGCATCCTTGTCTGATGATGATACACAATCTTTTATTATGATAGGCAAGTAGCCTCTGTTTAATGCATCCCTTGCACTCGATTCAACCCCTATTTCTGTTGCTATGCCTGTGAATAAAATATTCTTTATCCCTGCATTATTGAGCATTAGCTCGAAAGGCGTGCCTATGAATATGCTTGCAGTGTGCTTGTTGAATACTACTTCTCCGCTTGCAGGTTCAAAGTACAAATCAAAATCTTCCTTCTTAGCATTAGAGAAACCGCCCCTGAAAGACATCTTCCTTGCCTGCGATTCAAATCTCTCGGGCAACGGTGTTATTTTTGTAAAGAAGATCGGCATTCCTGCTTTCCTTGCTGCATCTATAACGGCCTTGAGCCTCTGCACAAACTCATCTTTGTTGAATATATAATTAACAAGAATCTTCTGCACGTCCCAGACCACTAATGCGGTGTTTTTAGGCTCTACTACCTTTTTCAGATCATCTGTCTTCATCTCCATATTATCACCAAATAGAATATCTATGAAAAATCTATTATACCTTTTCTAGTTTTTATTTGTAATTTGATTTAAGTCAAAATATTATATTACTATATAAAATACAAAATTGCAGATCCGAGTTAAACAAAATAGATAAAATAAGGGCAGAAGACTGGTTTTTACAACAGTCAAAAAATTTTATTTTGTTATATAATTTTTATTACTATACCAATTTTATTGGAAAATATTTTTATAAATAGCATATTATTTCTTTTTAAGGCTCGTGGTTTTGGGGGATGTGGTGGGTGTGAATAAAAAGAGCGGCGAGGTTAAGGTTTTTGTTAGGCAGGCTACTGGCCTTGTGAAAAACGTCTCTTTTCTCGATGCAATAAGCCTTAATATAGGAGACATGTCTGCGGGTGCAGCACTTGCAACAATCGGCTTTACAACAGTGCTTCTCGCCTCGATGTCTGGAGTAAATTTGGTATATGCATCGCTTCTTGCTTTCGTGCTTTCAATACCGCAGATCATTGTATATACAATAATGAATAGGAAAATTCCTAGAACGGGCGGGGATTATATTTGGACTTCAAGGATTTTTGGCGGCCTACTGGGCGGCTCCCTTGCATTTATGGGCTATACGCTTGAGACGCTTGCTTATCTTGCTCTTATCTCTTTATCCACAGTATTTGCTATAGGTTCTGTAGGTGTTGCACTTGGCAACATGGGCTTTTTAGGCCTTGCGCTTCCAGGCAACACGCCTGGCGCAGCGACTGGCTTGCAGTTTTTGATTGCTACAGTAATATTTACCCTGCTTATAATATTGAATATATTCAAGCCAAAATGGGGATATAAGGTAGTAACAATCTCAATACTGCTTGGAATAATAATTCTTCTTATTTCTATCGGCGTACTTGTAGGTGCTGGGAGGAGCGGGGTAGAAAATTATATAAACAGCCTAACAAGCCAGGGATTAAATGAGACATATAGCCAGATTGCACAGTCCTATACCGGCAGTAAGTTCAACTTTATGGCAACACTTTTCCTGCTTCCTTTCTTCGCCATTTTTGTATATCCTTGGATCAATGCTTCACCTGCAGTATCATCGGAGATTAAAAGCAAGAAAGGAATAAGGTGGGCTGTGCCAATTGCTTCTTTGCTTGTAATGCTTCTTGTAACAGGTGGCTTTGCCGCAATGTACTATGCAGGCGGTTTCAATTTTATAAATGCTGCGCTTTCCAATCCGAAGCTTGTATTTGACTTTTCCTTTAATTTCTGGACTCTTTCAATGGGTGTCTCTAACTCTCCAGTTCTTAGCATTATAATAGGATTGGGCTGGATTTTGTGGGACATAGGCATACTTGCTTATGGAATCATTGTGTTCTCTAGGTATTTATTTGCACAGTCTTTTGATAGATTCTTGCCGGAGCTATTCTCAAATATAAGCAAATATGGTTCTCCTATGTATGCGCATTTGTTTGACTTGATTGTCACAGTATTCCTTATAGCTGGTGCTGCATTCTTATATGGTCCATTCTCATCGCTCTATGGTGCAGTAGTTGCAGCTATGATATACTTTGCCTTTATTGGCGTTGCCGCGGCAGTATACGGAGTAAAGTTTATGCGTGGTGGCGAAAAATACACGCTTTTAATATTTGGAGTACTCATGACATTAGTATTTGCATATATAACATACCAGTTCCTTGCATATCCTAGCATATGGGGAGGAAATGCACTAGCATATGGCTATGTCATTGCATCGTTCATTGCTGGGTTAATACTGTATGAGATTTCAAAGATAAGGAATGCAAAGAAGGGAATAGACATAAGCCTGACTTTTAAAGAGATACCCCCAGAATAATGCAAATAGAAATGCAAAGGCGACAGATAAAGCATAAATAAGTCAAATACCATGGTATTATTATGGTAAGGTTCTTCTTTACCGCAGACCCGCACGGTTCAGAAGTAGTGTTTAACAAGCTTATCAATGCTGCTGCATTCTACAATGTAAAGCATATTATTGTTGGTGGTGATCTTACTGGCAAGGTTCTTGTACCTATAGTAAAAGATAGCAATATATACAGGCTCAATATGTTTGGGGAGCAGAAGAAAATTAAGGAGAAAGAGCTAGAAGATGTAAAACATGAGCTAAGAGCAGCAGGCGAATACTATACAGTTATGGAGAAAAATGAGTATGAAGCAGTTGCAGATAATAAGGAAAAGATGCAGGAATTGTTCGTAAAAGAGGCAATAAGCTCGCTAGGCCAGTTTATTGAAAAGGCAACCAATAAGTTAAGGCCGCTTGGTGCAAAAATATATCTGATGGCTGGAAACGATGACTATGAGCAGGTGGCAGATTTTCTAGAAAAGAATGCTAATGAAAGTGTGGTAAATTTAGATAGTAAAATAGTAGATATAGAAGGTTACGAATTTTTAGGCTATGGCTATTCAAACCCAACTCCATGGCATACGCCAAGAGAAAAGGATGAAGACACAATATACAACGAGCTAAAAAGACTTGCTAAAAAGGTAGAGCAAGAGAGGAGCATATTTGTAATACACCCGCCTCCTATAGATACAAAGATAGACAAGGCGCCAAAGCTGGATAGTGAGCTAAAGCAGGAGATAAGCACAGGCTATATGCATGTTGCATCTGCTGGAAGTTTGTCTGTAAGAAGGATCATTGAAGAATATGCACCTATTGCTAGTTTTCACGGCCATATACACGAAGCAGCAGGCATAGACTACGTTAAGGCTAGAAATGACAGAATGGTCCCTGTATTAAACCCAGGCAGCAGCTACAGCGCTGGCATGCTTAACGGCATTATAGCAGAGATAGAAAACGGCAGGCTAGAAAAATACAACTTCACACGTGGATAACATGCATAATATGGAAGAGAAAGAATTGCTAAATAAGGCTATAGAGTTAATAACTAAGGCAAAGCAGGAAGGGCTTGAGCTCAGGCTTCTTGGTGGGCTTGCAATTGCATACTTATCGCCAAATGGAAGAGCAATAGAGCCTTTTCACAGGGAGTCTCATGATATAGATTTATTCTCGCTTCGCAGCTATGGTAAAAAAATCAGCTCATTCCTAGAGGCAAACGGCTTAGAGCCAGATAAAAGATTCAATGCACTCTACGGCACTGAAAGGCAGCAGTATTATTATAAAGGTGTAAAGGTAGACCTGCTTCTTGATGAATTCAGGATGAGCCACAGGCTTTTGCTAAAGCACAGGATAGGCATAAGCGATATAACATTGCCACCATCTGACATATTGCTTACAAAGCTCCAAATAGCAGAGATAAACGAGAAAGACATAAAGGATGTGCTTGCTCTTCTTTATGACTTAAAAATGGGCAATGCAGATACCCACACAATGATAGATGCTGGCTACATAGCAGATATACTTGCGAATGACTGGGGCTTTTACAAAACAGCAACAATAAACCTTGAAAAGATAAACAGGTATTTAGAGAGCCTTAACATAGAAAAGGAAATAAGGAAGAGCATAAGCAGCGAGATAGAGTATCTTAAAAACGCAATAGAGCTAAGGCCGAAGAGCATAAATTGGAAGCTCAGGGCAAAGATAGGAGAAAAGGTAAGGTGGTATGAACTGCCAGAGGAGCTTGAGGCAAGGCCCATTCCGCTTACAGAATTAGTGGAAAGGCCTTATGAGTGGATAAGCTTCGAGGAGATGAAAAAGATATCTAGCAAGATGGCAGATGAAATAATGGGCAAATACGGCAAGCCAAGGGCTATACTTTATATCGAGCGGGGAGGCATGGTGATAGCGAAGATGCTTGCTGACAAGCTGGGTGTTAAAGAGCTATACGGCGTGCAGATAGTTGCCTATACCAGTATAAACGAGCGCACAGGGACATATGTGCTGCCTCACTATATAGCATTAGAAGAAGATAACGGCTACATACTGCTTGTAGATGATATTGCAGATTCTGGAAAGACAATCAAAGTGGCATTGGACCTTTTTAGCAAGAAGTTTAAAAGAATAGTTACTGCTACACTTGCATACAAACCCCATTCAATAGTTAAGCCTGATGTAGTGGGCAAGACTGTGCCGAGCGATACATGGCTTATATTCGACTACGAGAAAAACGAATCTTTGAGAAGCCTTAGCCAGAAAAACGATAAGGCTGGTATAAAGCTTATCGAGAAAACAAACAAGGTAAAGCAGAAAGGCTATGACGAGCTAAAGGAGGGTGCGAGGAAGCTTTCGGAAGTAATTCAAAGAAATGTTGGCACGCCTTCAGCAATACTTTACATGAGCCACTCTGGACTTGTACTTGCAAGACTTCTTAGCGATTTTCTGAATGTAAAAAGGGTAAGCAGCGTAATGCCAAACAACATGAGTGATAATTACATAAAGCACATTGTGGGTATATGCAAAGACTCACTCAAGAATAGCAAGAGCGGCTTTGTAATATTGGCCGATGAGCAGCCAGAAGGCATAGCAAGGCTCAAGCAGTTGCTTAATGAGCGAAACACCGAAATCAAAATCTATACTGCTGCACTTTCTAGCGGCGATGTAGACTTCTTCCCCACTAAGCATTGAAATCTGCTTATTAGCAATACTTGCGTACGCCTCAGCAATAGAAACGTGCTTCTTGTAATTTTATTTTTCACCTCTTCCTTTGAAAAGAAGCTTATAGCTTATGCCGCTTGCAAACTGGAATATGCCTCCTACTAATAACGGCATTGGAAGTGCATAATCCATCAAATACCCGCTTGCACCTGAGCTCAGCTGCGCAACCCTAGATGCAACGCCCTGCACACTGGTTGCGGTCCCATAGTCTTCAGCATCTATCCCTCTAACATTAACAGTTGTCCTGCTTGGGCTTCCAAAACCGGCTATTACAGCCCTTGCAACATATATAATACCTGCGATTATTAGCGCTGGTGAAAACGCCATTACAAGTAGCAGCAATCCGCCAAGCACTCTTGTATATGAAGCTATGTTCAGTGGATTAAACTTGTGTGCAAACCTTGATGAGATGTAAGATCCAAGTGCAGTGAATATATACACAGCGCTGAATATAATCCCAATCTCAAAAGGCTCGGCTCCGTATGAAAGCTTGAACCATAGCGGGAGCAACGGCATGAAAACGCCCAAGCCTATGCCACCGAGCGAGTTTGCAGTAATTACCTTAAGTGAATACTTTGCACTGCTTGCTTTCATCACCTTTGTTGTTTTTATAGGCTTTTTGGCATCTTTAAGTGGTAGTAGAAGCAAAACAGACAGACCAAGCAGTGCAGATGAGAACATGAAAAGATATCTATATGCATTTAGTAAACCTACATGCAAGCTTAACGGGGTGACAATGCTGAAAAGCAAGCTGCCGCCTATTGCAGCTGCTGATGCAACCATAGTAACAAGTGAATATCTTTTCACCCTTTCCTTCTCATCTTTATAGTTGTTGGCTATGAAAGCATTTGTGCCTGGTGAGAATGCTCCACGCATGCCACCTGCTCCACCACTCAGCCCTGCTATAATCATTCCTATTATTATGTAGGTTACAGCAGAAGATATTGCAATTATCAGCGCACCTATAAAGGCAAATAACTCTGCAATTACCAGCTCTGTTTTATAACCTTTTCTATCTCCTATTGCTCCAAGAAGGATAGTAAGGAAAATCATAAACAGCATTGTAGCTGCTGCAACAAGCCCTATATTTATTATGCTAACATGCAGAGCCACAAGATAAAGTGAGAAGGCAAGGCTCATGTATATTAATGCTATGCTCCTGAATGCCCTAGAATATAGCAGATATTTAAATCTGCTATCTATCTTTTCGATTTCAGTTTCAGCTGCAGACATAAAAACATATTTTTAGGATCCTGACAATTTTAACGAAAGTCGAAGATTTCTTAAGTCGACTTTATGAGATTGTTTTGCCAGGGCTAATTTATTCGTTAGGAGATGTTAATTCAGTCAATTCCCCACTTAGCAGCTTCTTAAGTGCGTCTTTTGGAGTTCTGTCGTTTGACTGATATATTTTTATGCCCCTGTTCTTGAACTCATAAAAGGCTCCAGGCCCCATCTCCTTTGTTATAATGGCATCAAAATTCTTGCTTAAGAGCATTTCCAGTACCAGCCTACCCCTGCCACTATGCTCTTTCATGGTTGGCGGAACTGTGTTCTTGAATACCTCCTTCGGTTTTTCAATTTCAGGCATTTCGAAAATTGCAAATTCTGGGGCCCTGCCGAAATGTTGCGATATTATCAAGCCTTCCTTCTGTGGCAAAACAGGAATAATTACCCTCATTATATCATCTATATTATTAGCTTGTTGATTTTTAAATACTTTCTTTTCGAATGTAAATCCAAGCCCGTAGCAGAGTTGCTTTCTCTCTTTCGTGATATAATTAAGAACATTGAAAAAGTGCCCATATATAAATTACAACAACCTACGAATATGTTTATAAATAGGCTATTTATAATTTTTATCATAATTTATTTTTTATTGGGCTTCCTGCCTGTTTTGCCTCAAACGGCAAGGCTGGCTATTCCAATAGTTAAATGTTGCAATCGAGGATTGGTGATGAAATAGAATTCATAGATGAATTGAAAATGCTTAAAGAACAGCTTAAGTTCAAAGAGAAGGTGGAAGTGCCAAAAGGCATAGAAAATGTGGTGATAGCAGGCATGGGTGGCTCTGGAATAGCAGGAAAGATATTCAGCGAGTTCTACTCCAAAAAACCTGTATACCTTGTGGATGACTACAAGCTGCCTGATTTTGTATCAAAATCAACGCTTGTAGTGGCGATAAGTTATTCAGGCAATACCGAGGAAACGGTAACTGTGGCAAAGCAGGCGATAAAGCGTGGCGCCTATACTGTTACAATAACTTCAGGAGGCGAGCTTGCAGGCTACGGCGACCAGCAGATCAGAATTCCAAGAAATGATCTTCAGCCGAGGTCTGCAACAGGCTACATGCTTATGCCTCTTCTTCGTGGATTCGGCATTGTAAACGAGAATGATATAAGCGAGTCCTATAGTTTACTTGAGAAGCTTGACAGAAATAATGGCAAGTGCAGAGAAATTGCAAATGATATTGCAAAGGGTATGCGTATACCAGTCATATACGGTTCAAGCCCTTTCAAGAGCATTGCCTACAGGTGGAAGACCCAGTTCAATGAGAATGCAAAGGTAATGGCGTATTCAAACAGCTTTCCTGAGCTGAATCACAACGACACAATGAGCCTTGCTAAGACATATAGGAAGGACAGCCTGTATTTTCTGGTATTCAAGCCAACTAACAAAAGAATAGCTAAACGGATAGCCATAACAGCCGAGATAACAAAATCTAATTTCAAGATTATAGCTCCAAAGGGCAGCAGCGACATAGCAAGAATGTTCTACCTGCTTCATTATGGCGACTATCTGACATACCATTTAGGCATTATCAGAGGCATGAGCCCAACCGATGTTTCGCTCATAGAGGAGCTTAAGAGGAGGCTTGGTCATTTCAGGCAGTAAGCAATCAACCTGTTGCTGATGCGCCAGTGTATTTCTATCTGTCGGACATGATGGGTTCTGGCGATTCATATACTTCAAATATCTTTATATACGATTCTATCATAATGATTAAACATTGATTAAATATGAAAAGTTTATCAGTGTCTTATTCCGCCATGCCTTCAAGCGAAAAAGCATTTAGGGGAATCGTTCTTGTTATAGATCCGCAGATGGGCTGGTTGAATAGGTACACAGAACCCACAATAAAACGCCTGCACTCCTTTTTATTAGAAGATGGAATCTTAAACAAAACCATAATTACAGTATTTTACAATAACGAAAATTCTAATTTTAGAAGGCTTTTGAGCTGGTGGAAAGGATTTACATCAGAAGATGATACAGAAATTATTCCAGGCTTCAAAGCTTTAAATGTACCTATTTTTAAGAGAAATACTTATGGAATGCCAGAAAGATTCTGGAGAAAATTAGAACTTATGAATATCAATAATATTCTTATAACAGGTGTTGAAACAGATGCCTCTGTAATAAAGACAGCAATGGATGCATTTGACAGAGGTATATCTGCATGGATTGTTGAAAGCCTTGTAGCTAGCACCTACGGGAAAAAGGGTCAGGAAGCCGGAATAGCAGTTGCAAAAAAGGTTCTGGGCAGGGATCACGTTCTCAAGACCCCGGATATGCTTAGCAAGGAGTGGTTCGCTTAAAGATAAAAGTGACAAGACAGCTAGTTAGTATTAAAGTTAAAGAATATTGGTAGAACCGGATAAGACATTCAAAAAGATACTACTTTTCGTGGCTAAAAGTAGATGAAATAGACCATTCTAGCCTACCTATCTCCTTAACATTTTGCTAAGAGGAGGCATGTCTATTATATTTTCAATTCTTCTTTTAAATAGTTCATAATTTTGGTCAGAAAACAAAACTTTTATTACATCTCCAAATTCTGAGAAGAAATTGTCTACTCCATCGTATCTATAAAGTAGTGAATTTATATCATTCCAATGCTTTTCTTTATTATCCTTATCTGCTTTGTTGTATGCGAAAAATTTTAAAACTAGAAGGACTCCTGGGTTTGCCACCTTGAAGCTGTATGTTTCGTTACCTTGGAATTTTTTTATTTCTATAGATGTTTCAAATAAGTAGTCTATTGGAATTCCAGAAATTTGCCTACTATAGTATAGATCTATCTGCATGGGTTTACCTTCATGGGTCTTTATGTCAAGGCTAGTTAACCTACCTCTATTGTCTTC
Source organism: Microcaldota archaeon (assembly GCA_046536675.1). Taxonomy (GTDB): domain Archaea; phylum Micrarchaeota; class Micrarchaeia; order Micrarchaeales; family CABMGC01; genus JAGDYD01. Next base: position 9,292 of record JAWDMK010000011.1, read on the forward strand.
GTGTATTATAAAGCCCTTTTCTATCGCTTTGCTCTTAATATCTATGATTTTATCCTTTGGCACAATTACAGCCACATCTATGTCATGCGTTGGTCTCTGGTTCTTTTCACATAGCAGGTTTATTGCCCTACCCCCTATAAATAATACATTATCCTTGCCAAATATCTCTTCTAGTTTTGAGTATACGTCGTGGAGCTCACTAGCCGAAAAGTTTGATTTATCCCTTGTAGCTTGCATAATAATTCTGCATTGCATATGATATTTAAGCTTTTTGTTTTATCTTTATGAACAAAACTAAAGAAAAGTATTTATTTAAGTTTGGATATACTCCAATATAAAATATTGAGGTGGTTGAATGAAATTTGGAACAATAGAAAGCGCAGACTACAAACCTACTATTCTTCCTGGAGGTATAGCTGAATATTCCTATAACTCTGTGTATAAGGGATTCACAATAGAATTAAGAATCCCTATCGAGCAGTTAGGAATCCCTATCGAGCAGGTTAAAACCGAAATTAAAAAAGTAATGGAAGCAGGTTTAGATGCCGAAGTAAGTACTTCTTATTTAGACGCTGAAGTGATAACAACAAAAGACGGTCACGAATACGTGGAACTTCGCTATAGGGCATATTGGAATGAGGAAGATAAAGGATATAGCAGTTTTGCTGCGTTAGTAATTAAAGCGGCAGCCAGAGAGATAACAAAAGAAGAATACTCATACCACATAAATACTCTTCCACTAGAGAATCTAAGGAGGAGGTGAATTTATTTAAGTTGAGAAGATTTATTCGTTGATAAAATGGCTGAAAATGAAAAATATAAAAACGAGGATATAGAAAAAATAAAAGATGGAGAAATTCTACACATTTCAAGAAACCTGGATGTAGTTTTTTATAAAGAACTACCAGAATCATTTTCTGATTTACTCCGTCTGCTAAGAGACGGGTATTATGTTTTAGGAATGAGCACTAAAGTAAATTCCCCCGAAGATATAGCTAAAACGATAGCTGATGCTGCAAAGAATAACCCCGATATACAATATTTTGCACCAATATTGTATGAGAATCCGGAAGAGAAGGGAAATATAATAAGAGATATAACAGAAAGGCTAGAAGGGCTTAAGGAAAACGAAGTGCCCGAAAATTCAGAAGAAGAAGAAATAGGACCATGGAGAGGATTTAAAACTGTGGATCCAGATAATGGAAAAAGGGTGTGAACAGTTAGGAAAAGTGAAAAAAGAGTATAACTATTGCTGAACATGAACGTGCATGAGCCCTTGTGGGAGCGCCTGTGAACTCAGTTGAGCATGTGAGAGCGGGTTGCAAAAATTTAGCTAGGCGCCGTTCGAGCCATCTAAGTAAAGCTCTATAGAAACAAAACCAAATGAAAGTATTTATTTAAGTTAAAATAGAAAATTTATTCGGAGATAAAATGGCTGAGATAATAAAAAGACTAAGAAATGATGGGATAGACACAGGAAAAGAAATAGAATTTGACAAAAAGCGTAAGGCCCAAGTAGCTCCAGATTTGAGCTCAGATTTTCAAGTATTAGGCATAAAGATAAATAAGGCAGTCGAAGACATTGAAACGCTACGCAAAGATTTAGATCGAAATTCATTAGATGATGCAATCAAAAACATTGAACCGTTACGCAAGGATTTTGGTCTAGATCCACTAGATTTATTCTACATACATCATGTAGTCAAAGACATCGAAGCGTTGTGCAAGGATTTGGGCATACCAATAGTCTCAAGTGTAGAAGAATTAAATCCGAATTCAACAGTTATATTTGTCTCAAACCATAAGGATTACACAGAACCACAGGAGCTAAATAAGATCCTACTTCAAAAATTAAGAAACGAAAAAACCATTCTAGGTGCTGAATTTAGTTCTAACCTTAAAGATTTATTAAACGATCCAACAAGAAATTAACAGATTTTTACGAACTCATCATTCCATCTATGAATTTTAAAGAAACTATATTGGGATTACTAAGAGTCTTTAACAACATACAACAGACATATTCAATAGATAGGTTTGAAATAGAACCATTTGATCTGCGATATGCAGAAATTTTATTCAGAAGACCGGATGACAAAGAATTTGACAAAAGGCGTGCTGCCAAAGTAGTAGAAAATATTTTAGACTTATTAAAAAAATATGGTGATAATTTGGTCGTTTATACAGGCGCATCCCATGCTGAAAACCTTTTTACTATACTTAGAAAAATTAAAGAAAGTGGAAATACAAATGAGATAAAGATATATAATGTAGCTGTATATTTGACTACTCTAGATCGAGTTATTTACGACTTTATCGAAAAGGTAACAAGTAAAAAAATAAATTTTAAGGTATTCTAATAAATTATTAGATGGCTTTAGAACCTTTTTAAATATTATAAAGGCAAATACCACTCTGAGAAAAATGGAAAAAATAATTATAAGAAAGCTTAAACGAAGTGACTTTGCAGAGTATTACAAAAACGAACTATCGTACTATAAAGAATTGAAAAAAGATCCAACGTTCGGAATTGGAACTTATGGAAAGAGGCTCACTAAGAAAGATATAAAGAAATCTTTCTCAAAACTTCTTAAGGCAATGTCAACGCATAAATCTATCGTTCTTGTTGCAGTAAATGAAAAAGGTAATATAGTTGGTATGGGAGAGCTGAATAGCAATGCCTGGCCAGAAGCTCCACATATTGCAGACATTGGGTATTCGGTTGTAAAAGAGTATCGCGGTAAAGGGATAGGTACAATGATTGTCAAAGAGCTACTAAAAAGTGCAAAAGGCAAATATGAGATAGTAACAGCTAATACATTTTCACGCAATATTGCATCCAAAAAGCTTTTGAAAAAACTGGGCTTCGAGAGGTGGGGATTAGGCCCAGGATTTGTCAAGCGTGGCAAATTATACATGGATATGGAATTGTTTTATCTAAAATTAAAAAATGGTACATAAATAGTCGCTTATTCGTTAGAGTTGCTTAATCGAACCTGCCAAAATATTAATTAGAAAATCTAACTTATCAAAATCGAGAAATTCTTTTGCATTTTCGCTAAAAAACAAATATTAAAATATCAGCTATGATTTAAAATATTGTGGTGGTTGAATTACTGAGGAAGAAAAGATAAAGCAATCAGAATCACTCGAAAAAGAATTTGATAACGAAGAACTTGACATAGGAGAATATTTTCAAGATTTATTTGAAAAAGCTGTGGTTTTGGATTTTCAAGATTTATTTGAAAAAGCTGTGGTTTTGGATATAGCCGAAGAAATTAAAACATTATGCGAGGATTTGGGTATACCGATAGTCTCAAGTGCAAAAGAATTGAATTCAGATTCAATAGTTATATTTGCCGCATACCATAAGAATTATGACACCGAACCCCAGGAGATAAAAGAGATCCTACTTCAAAAATTAAACAGTTGCGACAAAAAAACCATTCTAGGTTTTGAATTTTACTCTGACAAATTTTTTGAAGACTTACTTAATGATCAAACAAGAAACTTACATGATATTAACACATACCTCTTACGTTTGAAGTTTAGAAAAACTATTCGGGGGTTACTAAAGGTCTTTAACGAAATACAACAGAAATATGCCAGGGATAGGTTTGAAATAAGGGTATTTGGTGGGACATATGCAGAATCAGTCGAAAGACAAAAAGCTGCGGATATGGGAGATAGAGAAAAAGTAAAAGAATATGACGAAAAGTGGGATGTCCAAATAGTAAAAAGAATTCTAGATTTATTAAAAACATATGGAGATGATAATTTAGTTTTTTATACAGGTATGGCGCATGTTGTAGACCTGCTCACCAAGCTTAAAGAGATTATAGAAAGTGGAAATAAGGATGAAATAAAGATAAATAATATAGTTGTATTTTTGACTCCTAGAGATCAATCTCTTTCCGATTATGAGCAGCGTAAGCTCGAACTTCTTGATGACTTTATCGGCAATATACGAAAATAGCCAGCAATGCACAATGCGTTAAATATAGAGAGGTGGTTGTCATACGACAAGTAGGTTCTAATAAATTTTAAGAATATTCTAATAAATTATTAGATGATAGTAAAGCCCACACAACCGTGCTTATTGCATTAGCTACTTAATCGCACTTGCTAAAATCAAATTAGAAAATCTAATATATTATAAGAATAGTCATAATGCCATGAATTAACGGATTGCATGCTTTCATAGAAATGAAAAATAACTTTATGCAAAGCGTAAAATATGACTTTCCATAAAAACGAAACAAAAAGATGCTTTGTTTAAAGCATTTCTTCCGAATTTATGGAAAAACGGGCTTATGGGTTAAGCAAGCAATATAAAGCTAGAAAACAGGCCAAAAAGAAGTGCTTTTCCTCGAGAGGTCATTTTTTAGTCAAAAATATGGAATAAAAATAATAAATTTCAATTTATTGATAATTTTTTAGATAGAACTTTGCGAAGCTGTTTCTTACCAAGATAAAACATTCCTTTGAGTGCTCGACGACAAAAATTTGCATTTAAATGCGTTTTAAAGAAAGATCTCCTGAACATGCGATAAAATCTTTGATTTGTATTAAATGCTTTATTTTCGCAAATTTAGAGATACTAAAATTTTATTAGAAATACTAATATCATGTTGGCTATTTGCTTGTTTGTTCTTACAGCTTTGTAACTTCTGCAGATTGCACTTTTCCATAGCTATAGTTATGATCTTAGTTACTAGCATAGTCATCGAGAGTTTTCTGCACTACACCCTCTGCGTTGCTTTGTTTCCTGATTAATCTATATATTTCCTCTTTGGGTATTGGAACAGTGACCTTACCTAAGGACCAGTTTATTGCTTCCCTTACTAATTCAGAAATAGGTTTTCCAGTTTTATCACTTATCTCATCCAATTTTTTTCTGTAGGCTTCTTCTAAACGTATAGTTATTCTTTCAACCTTAGGCTGCTTTCTTTCTATCTGATAGCCGCCTGTTATATATTCCATGATAGCCCATCTAATTACGTTTGAGCTACTTTCTCCAGTTTTAGCTGCCACGCTTTCAATAGCCTCTCGTAATGGTTGATCCAATCGAACAGTTATTCTATTATCCTCTTTTTCAATTACCATAATATCACCTGCATAGTTATGCTTTTTTATGAATTTAAATATTTCTTTAGTTTTGTTCAAAAACTCCAAGATAAAAATTTGTCAAAATCCTCCTTTGACAGCCAAATACTCAAATCATTTTAGAAATACTAATATAATATTGGTTTTGGACTTTTTCTGTTACAATTTCACTCCTTAGCGCATTGAATTATTATAATGACCTTGTCTGTAAACGTTACGCTTGTTTTTGTGTTAAATTCTTCACTAAGTAATGCTTGCGGAGCTATTGTACAGCAGCAACAGTCTACTCCTTTGTGACATTGCCCCTCCTTATGTGCTCCAAATACAACACACCTGCAAATATAAGCAAGCCGCCGAATATCTCTTCATTAGTGAAGCTTCCGATTATTATGCTACCTATCAAAACAAGAACTGTATCTAAATATCCGAAGTCATTTATAAAGTTTCTAGTAATTATTGTTTTCTTAATTGATAAAGCATTATTTATCTTCATGGCTTTTAACTCCAACAATACTGCCAGAATGAATAGAAAGCCTCCCAATACGCCCAAAATAAAATAAGGATTATTAATAGATACTGTGCCTCTTAAAAACAGGGGTGCAAAGAGCAGCATAAATATGGGTTGGAATGCCACTTTTGTCCCTATGCTATATTTTCTAATTTTGTAAAAATTCATGTAATAGCCTATTCCTGCAGAAAGGCTTATACCTATGACAAAAGGTAGCGTGCCAAGTCTGAAACTGAAATTGGTGCTTTCTGCAAAGAAAACGCCTAAAGCGACAAGAGAGACAGCAAGACCCAGCCTTGTAGTCAACTGCATAGGGAGTTTGCGTTTGTATCTAATGACATCTATTATAAAAAATATAAGTGCAGACAGACCTATCAATGGATATATGCTAGCGAGATCATATTTCAGGTATGCGATGAAGAGAAGCAAATTGTAAATCACTATGAAGAATGCTGAGGAAGAGCTGAACAACAGATAAGATGCCTTCTTCGGCCACAGATGAGACTTGAAGACAGGTATAAGGAACACCGCGCCGAGCAACATTCCCAAGCCAATACTTACTACTGTGCTGCCTAATCCTATCTTTGATATCACTATATAATCTAAAGTACCATTAATAGAATAGACTATTACACTGCCTATAAGGGCAATGTAAGTATCTACCGTTTTGTTGACTAGCACGATACCACTTGGGCTGCATATATTAGCTTGTTGAATTTTAAAAATCTTCTTTTCGAATATAAATTTAATCTCTATAGCAGAAGTTGCTTTCTTTCTCTTCGAAGACAAAATCCTGCAGTAAGTAGGGAAAGGTAGTCAACATAGATATAAATTTTGTAGAAAAATTTTTAAGCTTGTTAATAGATATTCAATTGTGTTGCTATGAAAAATAGTGGAAAAGGTGTTAGGGGTTCTAACGTCGTGCCACCAATATTAGTAATCCTTGGTGGTCTTTTGGTCTCGATAAGTGGTCTCTATTCTTATTTGCTAAAGCCACAATATCCGACAGTTCTTAATTTTGCAACGTTTGTACAATTCGGCATGAATAGCAATATGTCTCCTTTCACAATCGTACTTGGGCTTATGATAATTGGAACAGGTGTTTTGCTTTTTACCAAAAATAAGATATGGGCAACCATGTGGTCAGGAACAGGAATTGTATTTGGCATTTTAAGCATCTTTAGTGGCGGTGGATTTTTGCTTGGCATGACATTAGTATTTATAGGAAGCTTTTGGAAACTCTATTATGCAAGTTCTTCGTAGCAAAGGATTAGGCGCAGCCTTTTATTTCTCTTGGTTTATACTTGAAATTCAAAGGTAAAGCATGCATATATTGTATAAATGGAGGAAGGCAAGGTTAGCAAGAGAGACCGCTGAAGCCGAGAGAAAACTTAATGCGTTTTTAATCAATAATAACATATCAAATACCGCAAAATATTTTGCTGTTCTTGGGTTGAAGCCAACAGCAAGCATTGAAGAGGTAAAATCTGCCTACAGAAAAATTGCCAAAAAGTATCATCCAGATATTAGAAAGGGCAAGGAAGCGGAAGAGATGATGAAAAACGCAAACGAGGCTTATTCTGCAATTTTGAAGGGCCAAAGCATAGATCCAAAGAAAATTGAGGCGAGCATGCATAAAAGATTGGTAGAAACATATAATTCGTTGCTAGAAAAAGACTATAAAAAACTAGTTGATGAGCTCAGCGTACCTGTCGAGGAATGGTTTTATGAGCAAGAAGTCAATGCATTTTACGACTGGCGAAAGAGGCTCGCAAAGGCATACAAGGCTAGCTTCACTGAACTTATCAATGTAAGGAAAAAAGTGGAAAGATTGTTAAGGGCTAACAAGAAAATGCTAAAAAAAGATAAAGAAGGTATGCTTTTTGATAATCTGGGCAAGCTTGAAACCATTTATAACGAATGCAAAATGCTTGAAGAGTATTCAAAAGATGCATACAAAAGTGTACTTGATTTGATTAAGAAGCAACGTGGCTAGCTCACTATCTTTTTTGGATCAAGTTCAACGTGTTTTTCCTTTAGCTTATTATCTGCACCGAAAACAAATCTTCCATATACGCTATGGCCTTCTATTACTCTCGGAAGCCAGAATTTATCGTCTTCCCACATCTTATCATATGGTATCTCGTTTATCTTAAACCACTTTGGCAACATCTCCTCGCTCTCCTTTGGTTCGCCATTATACTCTTGTATAAGGAAGACATGAACTTGCTGATTCCAATCAGGCTTGTCGCCTTCGAAATAAAAATCTAAAACACCGACTTTCTTCATCGACTTAACATCTATATCTATTTCCTCTTTAACCTCCCTTTTTGCAGCATCATAGATACTTTCGCCATCTTTCAGTTTGCCACCATAGCCATTCCAAAGACCAGCACCAAAACCGCGCTTCTTCATGGCAAGTAAAATCTCATTCCCTTTTATTATAAATGAAAGGGTTACCTTTCTAAGCTGCACATTCATAAGAGCACCAATTAGCTAAAAGCATGGTCCTGATCGCTTTCCTTTACCTCTTTCCTTAGAAGTGCACTTAACTGGTTTGCCAAGCCTATTAACTCTGAAAGCTCCTTTCTTTCTTCATCTGTCAACTCTTTCTTGTTTGATAGATTAATTATTATTGCGTCAAGCATATTTATCCAAGAAGAAGCATCTTTTCTTATCACCTCAAAAACAGCCTTGTCTGTTGCAAAGAGCTCAAGCAATTCTCTGAGCTTCTTGTTGTCTTCTATATCCTCGTTATTTTCAAGCTTGTGCTGTATATGCTTTCTTAGCTCATTGATGTCATCCATGCTTATCTTCTTGTTCTCATCTATTATTTCGTCTAAACTTCTAGTAAAAGTAATTAATGCGGCGCGCAGCCTTGCAAATAAAGAACCCAAGCCAAGTTTCTCGTACATATGTAGCTTATAGTAGTTTAATCTTTAAATCTTTACTCTAAATTTAACCAAAAAAGTTCTTTATCTTTATTAAAAGAGTATAGCACTTAAAGCAAAAAGTGCTTTACAAAGCTTTATCTTTTAGGCTTAATTTTACAAGTTTTGAAGCCTCTACCCTATAATCAAAAGGCAATTTCTCTATAGTGTCGCTCATAAATCCCATCACTATCATAGCTACTGCTTCATCAGGACTTATGCCTCTACTCATTAGATATTCTATTGCCTCTTCACGTATTTTGCCTATTGTAGCTTCATGCACCATAGTTGCATCACTCCTCTTTATATCGATATACGGGTTTGTTTCTGCCTTTGAATCCCTATCTATAAGTAAAGCATCACACTTTGTAGAGGAGGTTGCATTTACCGCATTTGGGCCAACATGTATGAGAAATCTTGCTGTTGCTTTACCATTTCCAATTGAAATGCTCTTTGATGAAAAGACTGATTTTGTATTAGGTGCAAGATGATATATCTTACCACCCGTATCTTGCCACTGACCTTCTCCTGCTACTGTTACTGATGATATTTCCGCCACTGCATTTGGTCCTCTAAGAAATATGCCTGGGTATTTCATATTACCTTTGCTTCCAAAATCTACACTTATCCATTCTACGTGCGCATCTTCTTCTGCAAATGCACGCTGTGTAACAAGGTTATATACATTTTTTGACCAGTTCTGCACAGTTATATACCTTACATGTGCACCTTTTTTGGCTATTACTTCAACAACAGCCGAATGAAGAGAAGAGCTCAAATATATAGGAGCTGTACAACCTTCTTCATATGTAACCTCTGAGCCTTCCTCTGCAATTATTAAAGTTCTTTCGAACTGGCCTGCTTTTTCTGCATTTATTCTGAAATATGCCTGCAGCGGTATTGTTACCTTAACTCCTTTTGGCACATATACAAAGCTTCCACCAGACCAAACAGCAGTATTCAGCGCAGCAAACTTGTTGTCAGATGCAGCCACAACTGTACCGAAGTATTTTTTAACAAGATCAGGGTATTTCTTAAGTGCTGTATCTGTATCACAAAAGATCACACCTTGCGCTTCCAAAGCCTTCCTAATGTTGCTATATACAACCTCAGAATCAAACTGTGCTTCCGTTCCAGCAAAGAATTTCCTCTCAGCCTCTGGTACGCCCAACTTGTCGAAAGTTTCTTTTATCTCATTTGGCAACAAATCCCACGCATTTACCTTTTTATCAGTTGGCTTAATGTAATAATATATATCGTCAAAGTTTATACCACTTAGATCTAT
>JAWDMK010000012.1:0-18335 GCA_046536675.1 Microcaldota archaeon
AGACCAAACAGCAGTATTCAGCGCAGCAAACTTGTTGTCAGATGCAGCCACAACTGTACCGAAGTATTTTTTAACAAGATCAGGGTATTTCTTAAGTGCTGTATCTGTATCGCAAAAGATCACACCCTGCGCTTCCAAAGCCTTCTTAATGTTGCTATATACAACCTCAGAATCAAACTGTGCTTCCGTTCCAGCAAAGAATTTCCTCTCAGCCTCTGGTACGCCCAACTTGTCAAAAGTTTCTTTTATCTCATTTGGCAACAAATCCCACGCATTTACCTTTTTATCAGTTGGCTTAATGTAATAATATATATCGTCAAAGTTTATACCACTTAGATCTATTCCCCACTTTGGCAATGGCTTAGATGCAAAAATTCTATATGCTTCTAGCCTCTTCTCAAGCATCCATTCTGGCTCGCCTTTTTGCTTTGATATATCCCTAACGACCTCTTCAGAAAGACCTTTTTTAGATACATAGCTATAGTTTATATCAACCTTGAAACCATACTCTTGCCTATACTTATCACTATTAATACCTATTTCCTTAGCAGCAGCATCTTGCTCATCCACAGCATCACTTTATAACTCGGTTATATACAGAGCGATAAAATATATAAATATAACTAAAATATTCACGACTTAGAGTATATTACAGCTTCGCAAATTTGCTAAGCCTATCTATTCAGCATCTGCACACTTTCTATCCTTTTATTGCTTTCTATACCATAGTTGTTTACCTTCTCTATGTCTACACCACCTTTCCTTGCAACATTCTCAACAAATTTGAGCATTGCCCAAGCGCCGAATGAAATAATTGATGCTGTGCCGAGCTTTGCAAGCTTGTTGCCACTTCTCTTGCTTTCTATCTTTGCGTTTCTCAGAGCCATCTTGTACAAATGCCTATAGCTTGCATAATAAACAGCAAGTTGCGACTGGTTAAGCTCTATCGCTGAGAACTTTCTGTTCTTAATAAGACCCATAGGCACATTTTGGAGTGGTGTTATTGTGAATTCAAAAGGTCTTCCGTCGACATAGCTGTTGCTAAGCTTATTTATTAGCTCTACAGTATCCCAATTGTCTTCATCTGTCTCATCTGCCTGCCCAACCTGAAGAGTAAATGCCGGTCTCCAATAATATTTATTTAGATTGTATGTACCCTGCCACACAATATCTTTCCAAGATCCATCAGGGCCTATGTGCAATGGCAACGTCTTTCTTGGCATATGCTTAAGCGCTAGTGAATCGCTTCCTGTTTCAACACCCACCTGTATGCCTATCCAATTATCAGGTCCTGCCTTCATTATCTTAGAGAGCTTTTCTATGAGCTCAGGGTATACTGCGGGTGGCGAGATCCTGCCATGCGTAGGGTTTGTCCTCTTTATGCCCTTAATAGACATAATCATACTTACCAATTCGATAAGTGCTTCCTCATTAGGCTCAAAATTTGTTTTAGTGTGCCTAAAGCTAAAGAACTCATCAGTTTGAAGCCAAGCATTGTCGTAGCCTGCTCTCATATTAACCTCTATCTCTTTTGCTATCATCTCATTTGTATAATACCTTAAAGGCCTTAGCGTTACTTCACAGAAATCGCAGCCTATGCCACAACCACGCATTATCTCTACCATACCACTATATGCGGGATTTACTATCGTGGGTATTTTATCAAGGGTTGGGCCTAAACCTATCTTAGGGCTTCTTGTTACGAACCTTGGATGCCTTACAAGCTGCCTATGGAAGTTATCATCAGTGCTTATATAGCCTTCAAAGAATTTTTCTTTGTCGAAGTTGCCTGTTTGCACCTGTTCAAAAAAATCTGCAATAACGTCTTCTGACTCGCCCTGGAATGCATAATCTATATTCTCTTTTTCAAGCTCGTCAGGAAAGAGAGTGAAGTCCCATACGCCAGGCCCGCCTATGACAAGCTTTGCTTTCTTTCCTTGCCTTAGCACATTTATCTTTTTTATCAGCCTGCGCCATTCTTGTGTTACCCAAGCCCCTTTCCTACTCTTTAGTAGTGTAATATAAGACATAGTCACGGGCCCTGTGCCTAGCGGATCCATAGTGTTAACCGCTATTACCTCTGTATCATCTTTTATGAACTTGTCCAAATATGCTTCGTGTGCGACAACAACCTCATTTCTAGGAAATCTCTGCAGAAGAGCAGCTTCAATCTTTCTAAGTGCATAGGTTGTTACGCTTATTGAACCGTCAGGATTTGGAGGGAAAGGCTTGCCCTGAAGGAACTTATATATGGGCCTTGGAACACCCTCAACCGGTGCACTAGGCAAAAACTCAAGAAGTGGAAAATTTCTATAGCCTGCATTTAAGCTTGAATCCGCCACAAGAACAAACCTTGTCATTAGATCACCAAAGATTTTTTAAAGATTGCAAGAGATTGCTCGCGACGAAGCTGCAAGAAGTCTTAGCGATTTCTGCCGCTTTTTATAATCTAGTTATAAAGTCTATTTAATGAAATCTTTATAAATCTTTCCTAAATTCTCAAATATCGGAACGCATACTTTTTTGGACTATGCTGCCTTCTCTTTCTAGTAATCTTATCTTTTCAGATTTGCCTCCAAATGCATAGCCTCCAACTTCGCCATTTGCTCTTATAACCCTGTGGCATGGAAAGAGCACAGGCAGAGGATTCTTCTTAAGCGCATTGCCAACAGCTCTGTATGCATTTGGCCTGCCAATTGCTTGTGCTATCTGCTTATAGCTCATTACCTTTCCTCTAGGTATTTTTGCCACCTCCATTAATACTGCCCTTTGAAAGTTGGTGAGTGCATATTGCTCAAGCTTTTTAGATAATGAACCAATCTTCTTCATTCACTCACTTCTTGCTCTTTCTTGCCTTTGCTTGCTTTGCAGCAAAGTAAGTTGCGAGCAATACAATAACCACTACTATTATTATATCCCAAATTAGTGAGCTATTATTGCCTGAGCCGTTTCCTACTACAATATAGTAGTTGTTTGATCCACTATATAGTTGGTTTGGCGTGCCGTTTGGCTGCTTCCATGTTTCAAAGATTGTTACTGGATAATTTCCTGGGAGGCCGCTTGTATCTACATTTATCATGAATGTCACATTCGCTTCTTCTCCCGGCAAAAGCTCTGCAATATATGCATTTCCATTTATAGGTGTTACAGGATATATGCTCTGGAAGCTAACTTGTACTTGCTTAGCAACCTCATTGCCCACATTTTTTATGGTATAGGTTACTGGCACATCTGTTGCACCTGGATATGCATTGCTCGCTACCTTAACAATATCAAATTGTGCAGAAGGCATTAGATAAAGGCTTTCATTGTAGCTCTTTGAAAAGCTGTTTTTATAGTTTGATGATTGGTAGCTTACATTTAGAAGAATATAGCCCTTTGTGCTGTTTGTATAGTTAGCTGATATGAAAATATTTTCATTAACGCTATTTCCAGAAGGAAGTGCAGAAATGAAGAATTTGTGTATAGAGCCCAGGAGGTTTATATTGCTGCTAGGGCTTACTGTTACTGTTATGTTTCTTGCAAGCCCTGTGCCAGAATTAACAATTGCAAACGCTAGGCTTTGGTTGTAGCCAGAGTAGAGCATTGGTGGCATAGAGCCTATAAGCGATATGCTTATATTTGGCTCCATAATAAGCGGGCTCATGCTAATGCTCGTATTCTCAAAATATTCTTTTCCAAGCTCAGAGTAATAGCTTATAGAAAGTGGGATAAGATAGGTTTCATTCTCTATGCTTGTGCTCGCAAACATGCTAATAGGCAAGGTAAGCGAAGAACCTATCGGCAACATGCCTATTGAAAATGTGCTTGTACCAATCGGCTTAAAGCTACTTGTTGGGGCTATGCTTATCGTTATATTTTTTGCTGTATCGTAGCCGTTGTTCTGAACATTTAGATTAAGCAAGAAAGGCTCGCCTGGCGTTATTGAACTTGCAGAGCCACTTACGCTAATACTAGGCTCTCCAATAACATGCAAAGTTATTGGCATAACAGAATAAGCGGTTACAGGCTCGGAATTCGAATATGCGCCTGTGCTTGTAGTTTGTGTTGTTTGGTATGTTGCATAGAGCTGCATAGTATATACTCCAGAAGGTATGTTCTTTGGCAGAGTCAAATTATATGTTAAGTAGTAGCCCAATCCGCCATAAAGGCCTTGGCCAATACTGCTTATCTGGGCTATGCTCACAGGCGAGTAGTTAAGAAGTGGATAAGGTGCTTCTAAATATAAATTTACATTTTGCAGTGAATATTGATATGAGTTATATAGCTGGAAAGAAACCTGTACATTTGAACCTGCTACAACTGGATTGGGTGTAATAACTAGATTGCTTATCGATAGAGCGCCACTTCCTGCTCCTACGCTCTGTGCACTTGCGATTGCAAAGAGCACCGAAATAATTGCAAAAGCCAATATTGCTTTCATTCAATCAACCTATCTTATTCTTAAACATAACAACTCCCAAAACAAACGTTACAACAGCAAATGAAATCATTATAACTGAATCCATAATGAATGCTTGCATTGAGATGTAGCCTTTGAGCATAATATCTCTAACCGCATCTACCGCATAGGTCATAGGGTTATAAACGCTAAATGGCTGCATATAGCTTGGCAATGTGCTTGTTGGCAAAAATGCACCAGATAAGAACCACAGAGGCAAGGTTATCGCCATGCCTATAAGCGAGTAGACCTCCATCTTGTTTATCCTTGCAGCAAGTATAATTGTTAATGCGCCAAAGCCCAAGCCACTAAGAAGCATAAAGAAGAAAATTCCAAGTAAGCCGATTGCTCCACTTGCTATAGTTGCTCCATCAAGTATGCCTATTGCTAAAGCGAGTATGCCTGTAATCAAAGATTGTGTCAAGCCATAGAGGAGCTTGCTTAGCATTATAGATGTTTTATTTATAGGTGCTGCCAGGAATGCCTTTAAATTGCCAAGCTGCCTGTCTAATAGCAGGGTCATACCGCCGCTCCACATAGCTCCAAAAGCTGCAACCATTATTACTATACCAGCAACGAGGAAGGTCTTGTAGCTTGCAGATGCTCCATATGCATAATTTGTTGTGATCCTCGGGGCTAGGCTTAACTGCTTGTAGTTTACTATTGTCGCACCAAAGCTCTCTACTTTGCTTGAAATATAGGAAAGAACTTGTGCTGATGCAAGAGGTGATGAAGAGTCAACATACATATATACTTGAGCACCTGGCGAGCCAAAGTTTGGCGGCAAAACAAGCACAACAGCAACATCTCCATTCTGTAGCTCAGCGAGAGCTTGCTGCTGATTTGTTAAGCTTGCAACACTAACTACTCTGCCCTCAACAAGCTGGTTTATAAAGCTTGTAGAAGCAGGGCCATTATTATAGTTCACCACAGCTATTGGCAGATTAAGTGCATTTATCCCCATATTTCCAAGAAGCAGGATAAGTACAAGAGGGAATATTATAGACCTGGCTATGCTAGTCTTCATGTTCTTCTTGAATATGAGCATCTCCCTTATATATAGTGCAAATGTGTCTCTAGCCAATCCCATTATCTACGCCTCACTATAGCCATTCTCGATGGTGCCTCATTAGAAGTTGTATCTCTGAGTGATGAGCCTGTAAGCTTCAGGAAAACGTCATCAAGCGTGGGCTGGTGCATGCTTATGCTTATTATCTCTATCTTCCTAGCCTCAAGCTCTCTGACAAATTTGTTCATCGCATCTATGCCATTCCCTTCTACAGCAACAGAGAACCTATCACCCCTTATCTTTGGCTCATTGCCAAAAAACTTCTTTGCAAACTCAAACGCCTTTTCTAGGTTTGCCTTATCTGCTGATACCTCAAGTATAGAGCCTTTGCTTATACTCCTTTTAAGCTCAGAAGGTGTGCCTAGCGCAACAACCTTGCCATGATCTATTATAGCTATGCGCTCGCATAAGGCATCAGCTTCTTCTAGGTATTGGGTAGTGAGAAGTACTGTAATCTTCTTCTCCTTATTTATTTTTTCAAGTAGATCCCAGAAATGAGTTCTGTTCTGTACATCAAGCCCTGTTGTAGGCTCATCCAATACCAATATTTTCGGATCATGTATTAGCGCCTTTGCAACAGCAAGCCTTCTCTGCATGCCACCAGCGAGAACACCCGCATATTGGTTAGAGAAGTTTTCCAAGCCAACCATCTTAAGCAATTCCATCCCGCGCTTTTCTATAATATCATCAGGTACATGGTAAAGCCTACCGAATAATCTTAGGTTATCTATCACAGTGAGCTCTGGCTCAACTATTGTTTCCTGAGATACAAAGCCTATAATCTGTCTTATTGCTGTTATATTTTTTCTTGTATCTATGCCCTCAACCTTTATCCTTCCTGATGTTGGATCAAGTAAGCCCATAATCATGTTTATTGTAGTAGTTTTACCTGCACCGTTTGGGCCTAGGAAGCCGAAAAATTCGCCTCTAAGAATCTTAAGGCTAACACCATTAACTGCTGTAAAGTCGCCGAACTTCTTTACAACATCTTCTAATACAATTGAGTATTCTTCCATAACCATCAATCAAAGGATTTTTGATATATCACGAAGGGTCTGCAAAAGAATTCTTTTTGATTCTTTAAGCACATCCTTGCCCTCGCTTGTTATTCTATAGTATTTCTTTGCGCCTTTCCTTTTTGCAATCTTAATATATCTTTTCTTTTCGAGTGAGGCTATCGCGTTATATATATCGGATTTTGTTACCTTAAATCTACCAAATCTTGATTCCTTGAAGTCCTTAAGCAGAGCATATGGATACATCTCACCATCATTTATGCATTTAAGCAATTTCAGTTCAAGTGCAACACTTTTTATTCTATCTAGTGGCTCGAATTCCATAAAAATCAAAAATGGTTTAATTTTAAACTATTCTAAAGTTAAAATATTTAAAACTATCGCATAATTGCATGCATGCGGGCAAGAGCTACGCCAAGGCCTTTGAAGAGAAAACCAGAAGGATTAATATTACTACATTTTCTCGCATAAGTCGATGCAACAATCAACAGTCAGCGCCTAATGGGCCAGCTACTACCTGCTGTCCAACCGCCATCAACTGGTATTATCTGACCTGTTATGTATGAAGAAGCTTCTGAAGCAAGGAAAACAGCAGGACCTTTTAGCTCCTCAGGATCTCCGACTCTTCCCAATGGCGTTGATGAGACTATATGATCGAGCAATTCTTTATTTTCAAAAATGCCAGCTGTCATCTCGCTAGGAAAATATCCTGGCGCTATCGCATTTACCCTGATGCCCTGCCTTGCATACTCGATTGCAAGAGACCTTGTCAGGTTTACTACGCCACCTTTAGATGCATAATAAGGTGCAGCCGGGACAATATCGCCAAACAACCCATAGATTGAGGCAACATTTATTATACTGCCCTTAATACCCTTCTTGAGCATATATGCTATTGCATGCTTGCAGAAGAGTGCCACACCAATCAGATCAGTTTCGATGCACTTTCTCCAGTCTTCCAGGCTAAGTTCTGTAGATGGGCCGACAACTGCAACACCCGCATTGTTGATTAGAATATCTATCCGCCCAAAATTTGAATCAGCAAACTCAATTACTTTTTTAATATCTTCTTCTTTTGTCACATCTGCCTGTATGGGCAAAATCCTCCTGCCTGTCTTTCTGGCTATTTTATCAGCATTCTCCTTCAGCTTGTCGAAGCGCCTAGCACATACAACACAATCCGCACCAGCCTCAGCCAAACCCTCAGCAAATGCCACACCAAGCCCACTTGACACACCTGTTACAATTCCAACCTTCCCCTCCAGGCTAAAGTTCATATCCTCACCAATAATACCTAGATGCAAATTCTTAAATACGTTGCTTCAAAAAAGTAAGGCAGAAAAAGAAAAGTTATCGTTTAAAGCCGTGGTATCTTCTATGCAAGAGCTTGTAGTAGTAGAGCAGCACTAGGATTATGATTATTACGATTATTATCAGTATAAGTGGCTCTATAACCAGAGAACTGCTAGGTTTTGGTGAAGGTGAAGGATAATAAATCGTTGTTGGTGTTGTAGTAGGTATTGTAGTCGCTATGCTTGTAGTTGTAGTTGTTGGCATGCTCTTCTCAAATATTGCAACTATTGGATCACTTGGAATATTGAAGCTCACTGTACAAGTTGTTGCATTTACTGTATAATTTGTTATCGCAAGCCATGTATTGTTTTTGAATATGTAAGGCGCAACTAAATCGCCTGGTATTGAGCAAGGATAGTGCTCTACAAAGAAAGCTGTTATTGGAGCTGTTGTTTTAATGCTTACATTTACTGCATTTATTAATGTATAGTTGGGCTGTGGCTTTGCAAAGCTAGAAACTTGCTGGGTAACATTAGCAATATGTGCAGCAATAGGTGCAGATGCTGCAGAAGTGGTGTAGATAGAAAGTACAGAATGGGTGTTTGGTAGGCTAAGAACCAAAGGAGATGAAGAAGAGATATTTGCTGTTATATTGATTGCCTTCTGGGAAGGTGGTATAGTCGTTGTTACGCTTGTAGTTGGTATAGAGGTTGTTGTCGAGGTTGTAGTAACTGTTGTTACTGTAGTGGTAACACCAGATGCACCTGTCGGAGGATATGATATTAGAAGTGAAGTAGTGTACGTGTAAGGCGTGTAATTTGCATCACTAGTCAAGTTAAATACAAAGTTATATGCGCCTGGCGGAGCGAACTCTTCATAATATGTAAGGGTTGAATTTGTTGTACCATATAGTGCACCATTTACATACAGCGACCATTTTGCCTGGTGATGTATTGTTGGAGTGCCTGTAAATGTTATAGTTACTGGGTAGCTATAATATGAGCTTCCAGGATTTCCAGAAGAGCTGGCACTTAGCGTATTGTTTTTAGCAACTATTATAGTATTTGTTGCTGGTGCTAACGTATAAACAGAGCTTGTTCCAATATCGTTTGCCTCTACCATATACGCATAGCTTCCTGCTGCAGGTAGAATCATTGTGTTAGAAGTTATAGTGTTTGGACTCACTATAGTTGGTGTTATCAAATTGCCGTTAAGATACCAATAAACTGCAAAGTTGCCTGTACCACCACTTATCACTGCATTTATCGTGAATGGGCTACCATACATTATGCTATTTGAAGGTGTTGCGCTAAGCGTAATTGTTGGCGTAGGATAAACTGTTATCACAGAATTTGCAGAAACTATGCTATTTGTAGTCGCGCTATCTGTTACACTTACCATTATGTTTGCAGTGCATGCTGATGTTATTGCAGTGTTTGGCGAAAACACTATTGTATTAGTGCCATCGGCACTAAGGGTATTTGATGGTGCGCTCAAGCTGCCACAAAGATCATTTGATAGGCTATATGTAATACTAAATGGTGGCGTTCCACCTGTTACTACTGTTGCTAGCGGCAATACCTGACTAGCATCGAGCGTATTTGATGTTGGTGAGATTGAAACCGACAATATAGGATTAACTGTTATAGTGTTGGCAACCGCGTTGAATGTTACAGGCGTATTTGCACTATCTACTGCAACAACATTAAATATATATGGTCCTGGTGTTGTAAGTTCAAATGAATTGAAGGTTATGGTATTTGGTTCGGCAGAACCAGCAGGTAAAGTTATTGTCTGAAGCACATCGCCAGGAGCATTGTCATTTATTAGAGCGTCTCGTGAAGGACCAAATACATAAATAAGATTAGCAGTTATTGGTAGCGTTCCACCATTTATTATAACATTATATGTGACATACTGACCCGAATCTAGCATTGTATTGCTTGGCGTAAGAAGTGTTGCAGTCGGTGTTGGGTCTATTGTCAATGTATTTGAGGATGAAATAGTATTTGCACTTGCACCAGTGGAATCAGCAAAGAATGCATTGAAGATCCATGCACCGTATATTGTGTTTGCTGTTCCTGTAGATATTGTGTTAGAGAATAGGATATTGGCTGTACTAACAATACCATTATAAGCAGTTATTGATATAGAGTTTGTTGATATAGAGTTTATTGTAATTACTATGGCATTATATGTTGGCCCTGGTGAGAAAGTATTGCTGCCTAAGAATACATTTGTTGCAAGAGCATTAGTATTTGTGTAGTATGCATTAAATGTATATGGAGGCACGCCGCCTGAAATGCCACTTATTGTATATATTGCGTTCTGTGGATAATCTATTGGTGTTGTTATTGGATTAGATGTTATTGAAAGACCAGCTGCATTTGCTATGCCTATGCTAAGAAGCGCAAAAAGGGCTATGCTCAAAAATAAGCTTATTCTGTTGCCCCCCATTCTTACACCACAATCTAACGTATAATAAGAAGATAAATAATTTAAGCCTATTTGCTTTTCTTTGCCTTCTTAATTGCTTCTTGCAAAGCCTCTAATGAGATTGTTGCACAATGGAGCCTTGCTGGCCCAACCTCTGTGCCTATGAGCTTGAATATATCTACAACGCCCATCTTCTCAAGCTCTTCTATGCTCTTTCCCTTTGCATAGTCTGTAAGCTTGCTCGCTGTGCTTATAGCTATTACGCACCCGCTCCCGTCGAAGCTTATATCCTTTACTTTGTTGCCTTCCAGCTTTATGTATATTGTTATATCATCTCCACACGTCTGGCTATATTCTCTTGCTTCTGCATCGTAATCGCTGAGCTTCTTCTTGTTGTGAGGGTGCTTATAAAGCTCTACAAGCTCTTCTATATATAGATCATCCATTATTCAACACCAAAGATCTTCTTTACCTTTATAATAGCATCTATCGCTTTGTCTATTTCTTCTTTTGTATTATACAAATAAAAGCTCATCCTTGCAACAGAGCCGTTGCTAACAAGTCGCTTTACCAAAGGCATTGCACAGTGGTGGCCTGCCCTTATTGCTATACCTTCTTTGTCAAAAATCTGGGCAATATCATGTGGGTGCACACCCTTTATGCTAAATGAAATCACTGCTGCACGCTTCTCTATATTTTCATAGCCATAGCCGAATATATCTACATTCTTTATCTCACTTATCCTCTCAAGAGCATAGCGTGTAAGCTCTTTTTCATACTTATTTATCTCTTCGATGTCAATCTTATTTATATAATCAATAGCAGCCCCAAGCCCTATGCCCCCTTCTATGTTAGATGTTCCCGCTTCAAACTTCCATGGCAGGTCGTTCCATATTGCTGAGTGGTAGCTAACAGCTTTTATCATGTCGCCACCCCCAAGGAAAGGGGGCATTGCTTCAAGAATCTCTTTCTTTGCATAAAGCACGCCTATTCCTGTAGGTCCAAGCATTTTATGACCTGAGAATGCAAGCATATCACAGCCAAGATCTTTTACATTTATCTTCATGTGCGGCACTGATTGTGCACCATCAACTAAGAATACTGCACCTGCTTCATGTACAAGCCTTGCTATCTCTTTTATATCATTTATTGTGCCTGTAACATTCGACACATGGGTTAGCGAAACAATCTTTGGCTTCTTTTCAAGCTCTTCCTTAAGGCTTTCCATGTTTAGAGAGGTATCATCGTTTATTTTTATGTAATCGAGATTTGCACCCTTCCTCTTTGCCAGAAGCTGCCATGGGACTATATTGCTATGGTGCTCCATCTCACTTATTAATATGTGGTCGCCCTTATCTATGTTTGCCTCGCCCCAAGCTATAGCTACAAGATTTAGGGATTCTGTTGTATTTCTTGTATAGACTATTTCCTCTATGCCTTTAGCACTTATAAAATCTGCTACTTTTTGCTTCGACTTTTCATACATTGCTGTTGCCTCTTCCGCTAGCCTATATATGCCGCGGTGTATATTCGCATTGTATTTTTTGTAATAATCTTCGATAGCTTTTATAACCTGCTTTGGCTTCTGTGTAGTTGCAGCATTATCTAGATAAATGAGTTGCTTGCCATTCATCTTGCTACTTAGTATAGGAAAATCTTTCCTAATTGATTCAACGTTCAACATATAACCTAGTTATACTTTAAATAAAAAGGTTTTTATTATTATTAGCTTTATACCAAATTGTGATACTATGGCCTTTGTGGACCCTCTTACAATAATGCTTGTTGCTGTTGCAGCAAGCGCTGGCCTTATAGCACTTTACCTTTATAGGCTTGCAAAAGGAAGAAGGGATTTTGAAGATCTAGCAATTGCTGGCTTCTTCACAGGCTTGTTTGACTTTATAAGTGGTTTCTTCTTTTCATTCACATGGCCGTTTCCAGGCAATCTAAGCGCATACAACATGCTGTTCGGCGACCCTATGCTCTTTCTTGGTCTTATAATGCTAGCAGGCTCTGTAATGCTATACAAAAAGATTAATCCAAAGGTTGTTTCAATACCTGCATTTATACTAGGATTATATCTTTTGGTGGAGACATATGCTATAGCTGCGCTTGGCCTTGAAAAGGGTGTATACTTTGCCCCGGCATTCAGCTTTTATCTATTCTCTACACTCTCAGCAATATTTTCGCCAATAGCTTATTTGGATGCTAAGAAGCATGCGTATGCATACTACTTTGTTGCAGCACTACTAATTATAACTGCACTTCTAGCCCTATTCATTGGATGCAATGGCATATATGGGCATCTTGCAAGCCCACCATGAATATAAGGCAAGCATATAGTTTAGAGAAAAAGATTTTATAATTTGCAGAAAAAAGAAAGAATCATGGTAGAGAGTGTTATATCAGCTACTATAAGAACAATAAAGGATTTAAGAAGGCCTGGTGAAGAGCTTATCATATTTTATCTTGACGATAATAAGGTAAAGAATAAAGTAGTAAAGAGTAAAGTAATAAAAGACAAGTTTGAGATAAGAAGCAGGATATATAATGACAAGTATTTGGACGATACCGCTTATCCCGCATTTGCGGAAAGTAAAGATCTTGAAAATACTGTAGCAACTGCAAAATGGGAGGTAAATGGACAGAGGGTGGAGTCAAAGCTCTTCATTATGGGCATTGAGCCTATATTTAACATTTTGAGCCTTGAAATCAATAGAAGCACACTTCTCAGGCTTTACATGGAGCAGAGCGTTGCAAAGCGCTTGGGCATAGAAGACAAGCAACAGATAATAATCTTTCCGTCGCATCATTGGCGCGACTCCTTTTTTTGATAGCTAAGCATATAAATATAAAAGATAAATAGGAAGTAGAGAATGATATTTATGAAGGTAGCGCTTATAGGTTTAGAAGGCCAGTTTGATGCAATAGATCTTTCAAAAACAGGTACTAGAAGCGTAGACAAAACTGTTAGCGAATTATATAATGTGCTACGTAACCTTCACAAAAAAGAGCTTGTTCTGGATAAGATAGAATTCAAGCGAATCAAAGCAATTGGCCCAGCATTTTCTATAATGCTGCAGTCATTATTTAAGAATTTCAAGGGCTACGATATATTGCATAATCCTGACTTCAGACCATTTTTTCCAATAAGAAAAGGAGAAGCTAAAACAATATCAACATCATATGGCTTAGAGTTTTTATTTGATCCAACAAGAGATTTTGACAGGTCATTAAGAGGCAGGTTGAGAAGTGCAATAGTGTGGCCGCTTGCACTGCGTTCTTTGCGCATCTCTGATTATATGATTGCAATATCTTCATTGGTTAAGGAAAACGCAATTGAATGGGGATATGACAAGGATAGAATATTCGTAGTTAATGACTTTATAGGAAAAGAGTTTATCACAAAAGAGGCTAAGGAAAAGAAAGCTAGAAGCAAGTTTATAGTAGGCTACTTAGGCACATTTAGATTAAGAAAGAATGTGAGTGAAGCGATAAAGGCTTTTACGCTGCTAAAGGGAAATGATTATTCCTTTGAACTTTGGGGCAAACGCAGCTTTGAGTATGAAAATTTAGTAAGGCAGGCTGCAAACGATAACAGGATTGTTTTCAAAGGTCCTGCGCCAAGCGAAAAGATAGTAGAGATTTATGACAGTTTTGATGTATTTGTATTTCCAACCCATTATGAAGGATTTGGCAAGCCGATTCTAGAGGCACAAGCACGTGGCTTGCCTGTAATAGTATTTAAGTCGGCCCAGATTTCAGAAGAAGTAAGAAAATACTGCTTCGAGGCAGAAAGCCCGGAGCATATGGCACAGATTATAGAGCAACTTAAGGAAAATGGCTACAGTGAAAAGAAAAGAAAGGAAGCAATGAATTATGCAAGGAGCTTTACAGTAGAGAAAATGGCGCTAGAGACATACAAGGTTTATGAAAAGGTAGCAAGTAAATAGAAGCTAGAGAATGAACCCAAGTTAATTTGCTGTCTCACTACACGCTTTCTTATGCTTAGCACAATATATTTATTTAATTTGCTTTACTTAACTTAATAAAGACACGCTGATTTTTATGGATGGCGAGTTTATAAAGCTATATGTTTACGATATTCCAGAAAGGGCTAGCTATGATATTAAAGACCTTTTCAAGAATGTAGAGGATTTCTCAAAATATGAGTATAATGCACCTGCACCAGAAGAGCTACCAACATTTACACTGCCACAGATTTATAATTTGAAGGGCGGTGAACTGCAGGTAGACGGAAAAAGTATTAAGTATAGGGTGCAGGTAGCGCTATATGCTCTTGGTGGCGCATACTCAATAAGGATAAGATTCCCTCTTGAGAATATAGACTTTAGTTTTATAACAAAGCTCTCATTTGATAAAGAGCTCGCAAAAGAGATCAACGCACTAGCAGAAAAAATAAAGAAAAGGGTAGAGGCAGAGCTTTCAAAACAGATTAATATTAGTGCATCAAGCATATCAGAGGAATATAATTTTTACTTTATAAATGCAACGAAGAATGATGCTCTAAAGAGCGGAAAGGGTATTATACCAGGTCTTCTTATAGATGAGCCCAATCCGCAAGGGCTTGATCAAAGCTATATAGATAATGTTCTATCAAAAAGCATTTCATACAATGCTGATGACATAACCTATGTTGGCTGGGAAGGGGCTGTGCTTATAGACAAGCTCAAGAGCTTTGATTATGAGCTTATAGTTGCTGAGATAGCCAATATACAGCTTTTAAAGTTCAGGGTATACAAAGAAAAGACTTCTATTGTGTTGAAGGAAACGAGCAACTCAGTTGCGGGCTTAGACAGAATGGGCTTCTTTGAAAGATTATTTACAAGCAAGCTGGAAAAGCTTAACAAACGCCTTAGTATATTCCAAGACGACCTTATGGAAATGCTTAACAGAATAGAGAATACTGTATTCGGCATGGGCGAATGGTACTTATCAAGGCTATACAATCTATTTGCAAGCACATTCAGGCTAAATGAGCTAAGGGAATCGCTTATAAGGGATTCAGAAATAATAGAAAGAAGAAAAGCGCTTGTCCACGATGTTTTAGAGGCAAAGAGGAACGACATGCTAGAGCTTGTTATAATACTGCTTATACTTGTAGAGATAGTTGTAGAGGTTATCTATCTATACCATTAGCAAGCTACCTTGCCCTTCTTCTTGCTTTAGCCTTTCTAGCCTTGGCCTTAGCCTTTGGCTTTGCTCTGGCCTTTTTCTTAACCGCTTTTCTTGCCTTGCCTCTAGCTCTAGCCCTAAGCTCTGCAAGCTCCTTTGCTCTGAGCTCTTTCTTAGCCTTTGCTGCAGCACGCTTTCTATAATAGTAGTAAAGTGTGCCGCCTGCTACTATTATTGCTGCAAGCATTACAATGCCAACAATAAGCATTATATTAATTGGAGGCTTTGCAGACTTTATTATCAAGCCTTTTATCACAGCTGCATATACTACAGCCCCCATGCCCCCACCGCTTGCTACAGACGGAGCACCTTCTACAACCACTATTCCAGAAGTTCCAGCAGAATAGCCGCCATTCCATGTTAATCCAGGCTTATCCTTTGCAGGCATAAAGACTGTTACATGTATTGTTTGCTGAGAATGAGGAGCAAGCGTTCCATTCATAGGATATACCTTAACTATAGGCGTTTCGTTATTTGGTATTGTATTTAGTATAGGCAGTATCACTGTAAAGTTTATCGGCGATGAGCCACCGTTTAGTATTGAGTAATTCAAAGTTTGGCTACCACCTAGTGTTACATTAAAAATAAGTGGCCCTGCTTGCTCACCAAGCTGAGCATAAGCAGTAGAAAGAATAAATGAAAGGAGAAAAAGAAAAAGAAAAGGCAGATGCTTCATATACTCATCAGCACTGGTTTGCTATTACTATGTTTTGTGTATATGCACCCACTGGCGCACCTCCAGGCACGGCTACTTCAAAGTAGACTGTGTTGCTCGTCGAAGGATTTGATTGCGTTGGTGCCGGAACTATAATGCCTGTGTTGACAAGTGAAAGAGTAAGTGGTGTTCCACTATTATAGCTTCCACTGTTTGTGGGAGACCAGACTGTATTTGCAACATAGAATGAAATTGCTGGATTGCTTGAGTATATCCAGTTGCCACCATATACATAGATTGTTGCCTGTGCATTTCCACCAGTGTCTGTATCAGTTATTCCATTCCAAGTAGTGCTTGTGGTGCCAGTCGCCAAGGTGCCAAAATTAATAGATGTCGGGCTAAGGCTTATGTAGCATGTAGGAAGTACGTTTACAGTAACCGATAGCACATTAGATGTGGTTGGCTGCGACATTATTAAACCATTCTCGATATCAAAGTATATTGAACCAGTATACAGTCCGCTCATAGTTCCGGGAGGTATATTAACACCAATATATATAGGACTGTTCGTTGATGGGCTACTTAGTGTTGGTGCAGCAACTCCTATTAACGTATCAACCTGTGATGTGGTTACAGCGTTTCCTACAAATGCATTTGAAGATGTTGGATTCCACAACACATTTCCTATCGCTATGTTTGCAGAATAAAGTGTATTTGATAATGTAGCTGTGCCCCATATAAAGATGTTGCCTGGTATGTTTCCATTATTATCGATTATATTTATTATCGTATTTGTAGCATTCGAATATCCAGGGTAGTTTGCCCATGTAATAGAATTAGGGCTAATAGATGTATACAATGTGCCTGGAACATTGACGCTCGCTGTGACTTGTGAGTTTGAAGTTGTTGCACTCAGATTGCTCGAAGATAGCAAAAGGAGTACTGAAAAAGTAAGTGTTGCTACAAATATAGTTACAAGCCAATTAAAATTTTTGCTCTCCATAAAGGTCGCCACTTGATTTATATTTGAAGGATAAATATTTAAATACTTTTGTAAGCCTATGCTTACACTTTTACCCTAAGCGAGCTTATCATAATAATAAATATAAGAAACTCGCTTTACCGATGGCGTTGCAAGCTTATTCTAAAAAGTAGCAATACTAACGGCTGACAAACGACACTTCGGCGCTATTGCAGAAGAAACCAGTTTAGGAATATCCAATCAAGTGAAACTGACTTATCGACTTTAGCACTGGTTTGCTATTACTATGTTTTGTGTATATGCACCCGCTGGTGCACCTCCAGGCACGGCTAGACCAAAATAAATAGTATTAGAGCTACTTGCGGGCACAAGAATAGTGGTATTCGTTGCAAGATTTGAGAGCCTTGTTGCAGATGAATAGGCAGTATTGGCTTTGTTAGACCAGACTGTATTTGCAACATAGAATGAAATTGCTGTGTTGCTTGAGTATATCCAATTGCCACCATATACATACATATACGCATTAGCTGTGCCTGTGTTAGAATCCGTTATAGCGTTAGTTGTCGCTACATTTGCACCTGGATTCAGGCTACCAAAGTTTATGGCTGTTGTGCCAAGAGAGATTGTGCATGTTACTGATGAAATGGTGATAACTGCGCTTTTTATCGAATTCACCGTTACAGGCGTGCTTGCACTATCTGTTACAATTACATTGGCAACAACAGTATTGCCAATATCTGCACTTGGTATAGTCCATGCAAATGAATTGCTTGTTGCACTTACCCCTGTATATAGTGCATTTGCAAGAAGAGCGCCAGTAATAGAGTTTACAACAAGCCAGTTATAGGTATAAGGTGGCGTGCCTCCTGTAAAAGATGTACTAAATGTGACAGTAGAGCCAGGCGAGTATGTTGCTGGACTTGTTGGACTTATGCTAGGCGTTGTCATTGCAGGGTTTATTGTGAATGTAGAGGAATAAACAGAGTTTACCGTAGCAGGGAATGAGTCAGTAACAACAACATTAGCTTCTTCAGGCGAATTGCTAACATCTGCACTCGATGTCTGGAAGGTGTAGGTAAGAGTCGTAACTGTACCAGAGACAAGATCGTTATGAGCAATAATTGAAGGTGTTATTGAATTAACAACAAGAATGTTATAGGTGTATGGCGAAATGCCATTGTAAACAGTAGCTGTAAATGTTTCATACTGGCCCGCATCAACAACAGCATTGCTTGGCGGCGATATGC
>JAWDMK010000013.1:0-16956 GCA_046536675.1 Microcaldota archaeon
AGCCCTGGTGAGACTATAAGGCCAAACACCAAAAAGAGGAAGCATCAACGGAAAGATAGATGATCTGCTACAGCTTGTTTCACAGCTTCCCGCTTATACAGCGAAGATAGAAGAAAACAAGCTTGTAATAGCAAGAGTTGAAAGTAGAGATATACATAAGAAACCTTTCCTCTTCTTTGTGTTCAAGATAAGCGAATCAGGGGTAGAGGTTATATACTCGATAGCACCAGATACAAGCGTAAGGATGAGGAGGCTGTTTGTACTTAAGAATTTACTCTCTGTGCTTTCCATAATTTCTGATTACTTCAAGATAGATGAAAAGAAGTTCTACCAATATCTTGACTCTTCTATAGATGATGTATTAAACAGTCTTTCAGAAAACTATAGCACGATATTTAACAGATACGACGCATTGCTAACAGAATATAGGGAACTAAAAAGACTTAACCTTGAGCTCTCTGCAGCGAATAGAAATCTTACAATACAAACCTCACAGCTCAACGAAGAGAACAAGCAGCTTAAGGCGCAACTTGAGGCATTGCAAACATACTCTGATGAATCACTTATGGCTATGATACAGGACTGGATAGAATCCCACAATAACTCCATAGATATAGACGAGTTTGCAAAGATATACAAGGTACCTTCGCCAAGGGTGGAGCAGATACTTAACAAGATGGTCTCTCTGGGCTACATCGAGCTTAAGGGATAAGCATGAAATACTATGTAAGCATTAACAAAAGAGTCAGGAATGTAAGAATATATAGGATTGTTAAAAAAGTAAATGAAAATACAAATAGTATATCTAGATTTGTTGCAAAGCTTGTGGATAAATACATTGCTAAAAGGAAAGGGCAAACAGAGATATAGTAGCTAGTATTATGGAAAGGATGTTATGAAAGCTTCAAGGATCTTAATTATTAGTATTGCAATCATATTAATAATAGCAGCTTTTTTATTTGAACTCTCAGCATATGTACACTCACAGCTCAAAATCTCCACGCCAGCATATATAAGCTATGGTAAGCCTTATTTCAACTTCAGCATATATACAGAAGGTGTTTTGGGCTATGAAAATAACCAATATGCTGTTCCTTTTGTTGTTTTAAATTATACCGCATCTAATGTGATAAACGCCACAATCTCTGTTAATTTTTATACCAGCAATCCAGTTAGGAATATTTATTATGTAAGCAGCCCAGCTATGTGCATAGGCTGCTTTAATGACCAAGAGGTTACAACAGCATTAAGATATTACCTACAGAGATATGCATTACTTAATGATGCAACATTCAATGTGGTAAACATTGGTGCGATAGGCTCAATACCCCCAAATTCTACTGTTATCTTGGCAACAGGCCTGCTTCCAATTACCCTTATGCCAAATAGCGGTTATAATGGAAATACAACGCTTCTAACCCTTCTTTCAAAGGGCGACACAGTAGTTTATGTAGGTGAAAATTTTTCAAGAAGCATTGGAACAGGCTCTATAATATTCAAGACAAGCCCTCAGAGTATACAAGCGCTCAACCAGTATGGGCTAAACTGGAGTGTGCCCTCAACAAGCTCTAATTTATTTTATTTTAGTAACCCAACATTTTCACTTGCAAACAGGTATGGTAATATAAGCTATGTAAATGTGCTAAATGGAACACTTATAGCATTTTCAAACCAGCCAACAAGTGCATGGCCTAATGCTAGTTACATGGCCAGTGATATAGCATTTGCGCTTTATAGCAGGTTCTGGATACCAGAGATAGCATATGGCAACTATACACTTAGTAATCCAACAAGCGGCTCGCTTGGCATATTTGCGCTCCAGAAGTTCATGAATTATAGCAATATTGGTAGAATAAACTATACCTACCCTTTGATAAATGTAGTCTTCAGCAATTCAACAAATTACTCTATAACATATAAGAGGTTCAATATACACGCTGAGCTTAATGGAAGCCTTAGCATACCTTCACCTATAGCAGAAACCCAAACAGTACCTATTGTAATAGGTATGAACATAAACTCACCAACAAAAAAACTCGTTATACCACATATTGATCTTTATACGGGCAACATGAGCTATGTTACCTCTATACCTATTGGCTTCTTTAATACCTCTACAGGAATCAACATAATCAAATATGAGTCATTTGGCATGCGGAGTGGCTATTATATAGCAATACTTAGAGACTTCAACAATAAGCCTTATGCAGCTTCATTATTTGAGCTTGCAGGAATAGAGATAAACCCAATAGATTTGAATTTCAAGAATGGAACATTTGTGTTTAGTTTATCGAGCCTTGGCATGCCGATAGCAGATTCGACATACTCGATAAGCCTAGACAACAGCTACCTTACAAGCGGGGTAACAAATAATAGCAAGATAGTATACAAGCTACCAAAGGGTAGTGTTATAGGCTATGGCACGCAAACATTTGAGATCAACATATTTAATAGCAAGTATACATACGTAACACAGTACACAAAAGAGATATTTCATATTCCTGTCTATTACATAGAGTTTGCTATTGTAATAGCAATAGTCATTGTTTTGAATCTTGTCCTCAAAGCACCAAATAGAGATGAATATTATATAGACATACCTGAAATTCCACATTCTAAGAAGACACGCGTTGTAGTGCCAAAGAAGGAGATATTGGACCTTTTTGATAAAATAAACATGCATTACCATTGGAAGTACATGCCACTCTTGCCAGAGGAGATAAAGAGTGGTATAACATCAAACTTAAGGTATAACAACATGCCCATATCTATAACGCTTCAGAATGTCAATATAATATTAACAAAGCTTGTCAATTCAGGCGATCTTGTAAATATAAAAGATTATTTCGCACCAAAAAGATGGATTGATGAATCTGGCTATAGCATAGAGTATTTGGCAACGTTTAGGAGGCTTAGAGATTATTTTGTAACGGCGGGCATATCATTTACGCCAGATCTAGGCGCAGCACAGGATGCAGATATAGATATAACAAAGAGTGGTGTTGAGGCACAGATATTTATATACGCCGAAACAGGTAAAAGGAGCAAGATATGGATTGGTGGCGATACAAAGAAATTTATTGTGTTCTTCGACGAAGAAAGAAGGCTCAAGTTTATTGAAACACTCTATAGCTCTTTCGGAGATGAAAGTGAAGCCCTTAAGGTAGCTATAGCAAATGGGCTGATAAAGTTAATAGATACAGAGCATCTTGACCAGCTTATAATATAATTAGCTTTCCTCTTTGCTTTCATCCCCGCTCGCTTCTTGCTCTTCATCTTTTGTGCTGGTAGATTGTTCATCTGTTTCGAAAAGCTTTTTGTACTTTGTATCAACAAGCTTCTTAAGTTTCTCCTCTAAAATTTCTTGCTTATGCCCGGTAAGCTCAGAAAGGTCACCTGAAAGCTGCGTTATATAACGCATTATGGTTTTGTATTTTGATTCTGCAAGGCTTCTGCTCCTTACATTGCTTATGTAGCGCTGAATATTTCTCGCGGCATCCATTACCGCTAGCTTTATCTCATCTATAATTGTATCTTCTTGTGCTATCGCCTGCTTGCCAACGCCAGAATAAGGAACAAAAACTGAAGAAACGTTTACAAGAACACTTACAGGTTCTTGTTCAAAGTCTTTAATACCATATCTCTTCCAGTCTATGCTCCTAACAGCATATGTTATAGCACATGTTGAGCTATCAAACAGTAAAGGTACCTTATTTGCAAACCTTATAATATTGCCGCCAGCTTCTTCACCTTCGCCATTCTTTCTTCCAGCACCGCCTCCATATGCAATAGCTGCTTCGACTACAAAAGGAATACCTCCTCTAAATACCTTTGGCTTTCTTTCCACAACAGAGATAAACTCAGGATTTATGATATTTTTCATAGCAGGCTCCAGGTATTTTTCACCTATCGGCGATACAGAATCAAACTCTGGCGCAACCCATTTCATAGACTTAAATGCCTTTATCAGCTCCTCTGCTTCCTGCCATGTGAGCTCTTTTGGGTTTTTTGAGAGATCAAAGTTTACAAGCTGCTTTAATTCATTTATCTTTGTATCAGATACCCTTGAGAAGGTATCAATAAGAAAAGATGATATACGCCTGCTTTCGCTTCTGTGTGCAAACTCGACAAGATCACCAGGCTCAAGACCGAGAGGGTGAGGCTTTACCACCTTTGGCTTTTTGGGCATTGTGTTTACTGAGCGCAGGAATGTATATTCTTTTCCTGTTGGATCAAGAAGAGAGATGCTTGCATGCGGATTAGCAAGCGCTGTCCTTTTTATATATTCAAAAACACCATGCTCGCTATTTTCATATTTTACATCCGCAAATTCACCATATACCTCTAAGCCCCTAAATTCAAGGCTTACATCTTTCATATTTGAAACTACTGGCTTATTACTCTTTATGTCGATAGAGATATCACATTCATACGACTCCCTTCCTGTCGAAGACCTTACATGCACCGGCTTGCCTGTTGTTATCTGGGCAAAAAGAGTGCAGCCAGATGCACCTATGCCCTGCTGGCCTCTCTGCTGCATATATCTATGGAACTTTGTTCCGGCAAGTATTGAAGCGAGAGCCTTACCCACGATATTTTTTGGTATGCCAGGACCATTATCCCTTACAAGAACACTATATTTATCTTCTCCTATCTCCTTTACTTCCACCCTTATTTCAGGAAGTATGTGTGCTTCTTCAGCAGCATCGAGCGAGTTAGTAACATACTCATGAACTATTGTTGTTAGTGATCTAACCTTACCCGCATAGCCCAGCATCTGCCTATTTTTCCTGAAGAATTCTGCTATCGAATTTTCCTTAAACTCCTTAAAAAGCTCATCGGCTATGCTCTCCATCAATAAACACCAAGCCTCTTTCTAGTAGCTTCCATAACCCTATACGCCTTTTTATGCGTGCCGCCATCTATTAGCACATTTATTGCAGATTCTGCTATTGCAATTTCTTCGTTTGTTCCTATTATGCTTATCGTTCCGCCGAATATGCTCAGCTGTGCACCGCTTACCTCTTCTATATATTTTTTGCTCTTTCCCTCTTTTCCTATTACCCTACCTTCTATCATTATTATCCTATCTTTACTCTTAAAGATTTCTTTTAGATTTATTGACTTAAAGAAATAATTTTCTGAGAGAAGCTTATATGCATTATTGAGATCAAAGCCCCTGCCAAATGCTGTGATCACATTTCTAGCATTGTATTCATCGTACGGCTCGCCATCTATAATTATCTCATTCTCATCTTCTATTCTTATCTTGCACTTTAGTCTTTTGCTAAGCTCGGCTAAATGAGCCTTGAGCTGCTCAGCCCTCTTCCTCGGTATAAGAAGCTGCTGCATATGCAATCCTTAATATATTTTTCGTACAAATATATAAAGATTTGAGAAGCAAGTCAGATACGCTAAGCAATTAATTTTATTCTCTTTTTGTTAAGTGGAAGTTATATAAAGTAGCAAAATATTTAAATATCTTAATCATTACAAGTATATGTGATTCTATCATGATTCTTTCATGCATGGTTTGTGCATGCATCATAGAAGGATCATGAAAAGGTGTGGCTGTGGATAAAAAAGAAATCGAGGAGGAGCTTGAAAGACTTAAGAAAGAGATAAGCAGGCTTAACAGCAGCGATAATGCTTATCCTGATGATGCTCAAGAACTTATCAAATATATGGTGGCTGAGAGGGAGAGAACAAATAAGATCCTTGCCAGTATCACAGAGAAGATAAAGGAGCTTAGTGAAAGGTTAGATGAGCTTGATGAAGGACCAGCAAAACTAGAAAAGCCTAAAGAGGTGCCATTATCTGATACAGACGCTAAAATAATTGAATTTGTACAAACAAAGGGTATGGCCTGCGCAGATGAGGTAAAAGAGTTTATGCATTATAAAGGAAGAAATGCAGCCTGCGCGAGGCTTAATAGACTTCATATGCTGGGCCTTCTGGATAGATACCAGCTAGGCCACAAGGTTTATTATAAATATGATGCTGGCAAGGCGATCAATACGCTAATTGTATCACCTCCACAGTAAACTACCTAGGCCTGCTTCCCCCCAAAGCAGGCCTTTTCCCCACTAAACCAAACACTAGCCTTTTATTTTTATTTTTTATTTAGACAGGAACAGCATATCCTGTAAGCCTCCAACGCTGTGAGATATTTCTAAGGATTGGTATCTTTATATTTTTATCAACGCATGCTGGATGCTTCAGCAAAACATAAATCTTATTCTTCTTAACAGATTTTATGAAACCTATTGCTGTTGCTGTGCCTATACCCAATATTATTGGTTCGTTCTCCTTTAAAGCTTGCTTTGGAACATCATCTCTTTCTATCAGGTGATATTCTAAGTTAAGCTCATTTGTCTGTGGGGGGAGCTTATTTACTAATCCAACAACATTTCCAACTAGGTTATCTGCCTTTGTAAACGATGGATCAATCCCTGTGCCAAGTGCTATTAAGCCACCTGGCAGAGCCTCTTCTATCTCGCCCATGCTCGTTGAAATCGACCTTATTGTTGTTATTATAGGCTTATACTCTTCTTTCTTTTTGTCCTTGCTTATGTTTATTCCCGGTCTTATCTCTATCTTGTCTCCTTTCTTAAACTTACCTCTTATAAGAGACCCACCAACCACACCGCCAAGTAATGCATTTATATCAGTACCGGGCTTATTAACATCAAAAGATCTTGCAACATACATTAGCGGATCAGCATTAAGATCTCTCTCAGGTATCTTTATCTCGCTTATAGCCTTTAGAAGCACATCTATGTTAATATTCTTGCTTGCTATTACAGGTATTATCGGCGCATTCTCTGCTATCGTTCCTTTCACAAACTTTTTTATCTCCTTGTAATGCTCTTTTGCACGCTCTTTTCCAACAATATCAACCTTTGTCTGAACTATTATTATATTCTTAATGCCTAGCATGTTTATAATCATAAGGTGCTCCTTTGTCTGAGGCATAGGGCATGGCTCTGTTGCAGCAATAACAAATAAAACAGCATCTATTATGCTTGAGCCTGCAATCGCTGTGGCCATGAGCATTTCGTGTCCAGGTGCATCGAGTATAGAGATTCTTCTTATAGGCTTTGCTTCGCCGCCGCAATTAGCACATTTTTCGCTGGTGGTATAAGCCTCTGGGCCATCACAATTTTCACACTTCCTTATCACAGCATCAGCATAGCCCAGCTTTATTGTCATGCTTCTTTTTATACTCTCGCTATGCCTATCTGTGAAAACACCTGTTATTGCCTTGGTTAGTGTAGTTTTGCCATGGTCTACATGACCTAGCGTTCCTATATTAAGCTCACTTTGCAAAAGCTCCAACTATTCACCTTCCTTCTTAGCCGATTTGAAGATCTCTTCAACAGGCGTAGAGCCATATTCCACAATAACGGTGTTTATCTGCACAGTATCTGGGGCTATTGTATTGCCTCTTACCATCCTTTTTCTTCGCTCACCTTTTTTAGGCTTTCTTATTCCAGGACCAGAGCTAAGGAGAGGCCACGCCTTTCTTGTACCTTCTATCTCTATCCTAGAAGGAGCCCCTGTTTGATCGCTAAGACCAGTTATTTCAAGCTTATAGCCGTCTAATCCTATTATCGAGCCGTCTATCTGCTCTTTCATCTTTTTACCTATCAAAAGTGCCTCCTTCTCCTTTGGCACATCGCGCTGTGCTGTTTTTCCAGTTTTCCTATCAGAATAAACAATCTTCAAAAAATCACCCATCTTATCATTAAGCATTGCTAATTCTATTGCAAAGCCTGATGCTTACCTATACATGCTTGTTGGCTCTTCCTTGAACCTCTTTATCCTCTCTGTCACCTCCTTTGGTATTGTAGGCTTAACCTCCTGCAAAGCCTTCTGAAAGTCCTCTCTGGTTACATAATCCCTGTTAGCTCTTATTGCATTCATTCCCGCTTCTCTGCAAATGTTCTCGATCTCAGCACCTGTATAGCCATCTGTCTGATTTGCAAGCTCTTCAAGATTAACGCTCTTGTCAAGAGGCATGTTTTTTGTATGAACCTTGAATATTGCTAGCCTTGTTTCGGCATCAGGCATAGGTATCTCAATTATTCTGTCAAATCTTCCTGGCCTAAGAAGTGCAGGATCTATAGCTTCTGGCCTGTTTGTTGCTGCAAGCACAACAACATTCTTAAGACCAGCGAGCCCATCCATCTCTGTAAGAAGCGTGTCTACAACACGTCTAGAAACACCAGAATCAAATTCGTCTTCACTTCCCCTTGCACTTGCTATCGAGTCAATTTCATCTATGAATATAATGCAAGGCGCTGCAAGCCTCGCCTTCCTAAAGATCTCTCTTACTGTTTTTTCGCTCTCTCCCACATACTTGCTTAAAACTTCTGGCCCTTTTATCGATATGAAGTTTGACTCTCTCTCTGTTGCAACAGCTTTTGCAAGGAGTGTTTTGCCAACTCCTGGTGGTCCTACAAGAAGAACACCTTTTACGGGCCTTATACCCATCTTCTCAAAAGCTTCAGGCTTCTTTAACGGCAATTCCACCGCTTCTTTAAGCTCCTCCTTTACCTTATCTAAGCCACCTATATCACTCCAGCGCACATTCGGCCTTTCTACAAACACTTCTCTCAAAGCACTAGGCTGTATATTCCTTAGCGCTTCCATGAAGTGCTCCTTTGTTACCTGGAGCTCATTCAAAATTTCAGCAGGTATATGCTGCTTGTCTATTATCTTTGGAAGTATAGACCTTAGTGTTGCCATTGCTGCCTCTCTAACAAGGGCGCTGAGATCTGCACCGGTGTAGCCGTGCGTTATATTTGCAAGCTCATCTAAGTCAACGTCCTTTGCTAGAGGCATGTTCCTTGTGTGAATCTGCAAAATTTCCTTTCTTGCGTTTCTGTCAGGAACACCTATCTCTATCTCTCTATCAAATCTGCCAGGTCTTCTCAATGCAGGATCTATAGCTTCTGGCCTGTTTGTTGCTGCAAGCACAATTACCTGCCCTCTCTTTGAGATACCATCCATTAGTGTAAGAAGCTGTGAAACCATTCTTCTCTCTACCTCGTTTGTTGCTTCCTCTCTTTTAGGCGCTATCGCATCGATCTCATCCATGAAGATTATGCTAGGCGCTTTCTCATTAGCTTCCTTAAAGATCATCCTAAGCTTTTCCTCGCTCTCACCGACAAACTTACTTACAAGCTCTGGTCCTGAGATAGATATGAAATTAGCATCGCTCTCATTTGCAACTGCTTTTGCAAGAAGTGTTTTGCCTGTGCCTGGCGGTCCATAGAGAAGAACGCCCTTAGGTGGCTCTATGCCTAGCCTTTCAAAAAGTTCAGGATACCTTATTGGCAGTTCTACCATCTCTCTTATCTTTTGTATCTCGTTCTTAAGTCCACCAATATCTTCATAGTGGACCTCGCCTATTCTTACGAGCGACTCAGAGACAGGCTCCTCCTTAACAATTAGATCGGTTTCTTTTGTTACCCTTACTATTCCATGTGGAACTACTTGCACAACAAGGAAATTGAATACAATACCAAACATAGGTATTGGGACTACATCCCCTTTTGACATAGGCTTGCCTTCCCACTTTCTTTTAGCATATTCCGCAAAATCAGGCGATAACGGCATCTTCTGCCCTGGCGGTGGCGCTAAAACAATGCGCTCTGCATCTTTAACATCTGCCTTTGATACAAAGACTTTATCACCAATACCAACACCAACATTCTGCCTTATATAACCATCGATTCTTATAAAGCCAAGACCTTCATCGCTAGGATGTGCTTGCCAGACAACAGCCGCTGTAGATTTTATCTTTCCTTTTATCTCTATTATATCGCCAGAAACAACATCAAGAAGCTTCCTAGATTTAGAGTCTATTCTAGCTATACCTCTGCCTGAATCTGTTACTAGCGCATCTGCAACAGTAAGCTCTATACCATTAGCCATACCACCACAGCAATCTAATAATATTAGCAAGCAAATTTATATATATTCTTTTAAAATATGCCGCGATAAAAGGTTGAGAAGATATAAGCTATTAGCAGCATGAAGAAAAGCCATATTATAAAAGAAATTATTGGAATAACAAGTAGGAAGAAGATGAATGTTGCTAGGAGCGTTGTAAAGTAGATAGGCTTGCTCCACCTCAAAATCTTGCTGCCATCTAATGGAAAGATAGGGAGCATGTTAAAGAATGCAACCACAATGCTTATGAAAAGAATCATGTTCAACATGTTTTGCACGAATGATAGTTTATATACAGTATTTGTGGAAAATGTGAGCAGTACATTCGACAAGAAGTGTGGAAAGAAGATAACACCTATTATTAGAGAAAAAATAAATATTGTGAAGTTTGTCAGCGGCCCTGCAAGAGAAACAATTCCATCTTCTCTACGTGTAAATGAATTTGTATATATCATTGTTGCACCTGGTATGCCGAAAAGAAACCCGAAAAAGCTTGTAAGAAGAGTTATTGCAAGCCCGTAAGGTGAAGTCCTAAAGCCAGCTATAGCGCCGTATTTCTCTGCAGTGAATTTATGCATCATCTCATGAAGTATAAAGGATAGAGATACAGCAATAAAGGAGATAGGAAAGAAATAAAGGAAAACACCAAAGGAATATGCCAAGCCGCCTATGCCACCTACCATAACGAGCGAAAATGCCAATGTTAGCACTAGATCAGCTATAATTAGCTCTTTTATCTCCTGCTTGAATACAATATTTGTCCTAATGTAGTAGTGCATAAAACCGCTTTTAATAATTGAATAAACTTATATTTTGCCCTTCAATGAAAAGGTGAATTAAAAATTAAAAAGCTATTAAAGTTTAAATATATAGATATTTATAGATATTTGTTAGCTCCATCGTCTAGCGGTCAAGGATAACGGGCTCTGGACCCGTTGACGCCAGTTCGAATCTGGCTGGAGCTATTAGTGATTTTATGGAAGGGTACAAAGAGCATGTAATTGTGTGTGGTTATGGTATTGTTGGAGAGCGCATAGTCGATATTCTATTAGAGCACAAAGTGAATGTTGTAGTTATAGAGATAGACCATAAGAAGGCAGAGCTTCTCAGAGATAGGGGCATACCTGTAGTTGAGGGCGACGCAACAACATCAAAGGCTTTGAAGGAAGCCGGTATAGCTGATGCAAAAGCTATAGCTATAGCAATGGATGACGATGCTAAAAATCTGTTTGCCACAATCACAGCAAAGAGCCTAAATGAAAACATTATAATTGCAACAAGAGCGAATGACGACCTCTTTGAAACCAAGCTTACCGATGCTGGTGCAAACTTTGTAGCAACGCCAAACAAATCAGCGAGTGACGAGCTCTTCAATGAGATAATAAAGGGGCTTTAGAGGGCTTTAGATGGCCGAGCTAACCGAAAAATCAGGCAATGTAATAATTTCAGCTACGATAATTTCACTAATCATAATAATTTTTTCTCTTATTGCTCTTCTTTACATAACCCATAACATATATCTTGATGCATATTATATTATAGATACTTTCTTTGATGCATCTAATAGCGCATCGACATGGGATCTTGCACAACTTTCACTCTTATTACCTCCTCAAAAACTTGCTATAATTTTGAGCATAGTAATTATTGATAATATAGGCAAGTTACTTATAATAAGCTTCGTAATAGCGGCGGTAATTGATATAATTTCATATGCAAATCTTGAGAAATACATAAGTGCGGCACATGCAAGAAGGATGAGGGATCATATTATAATATGTGGTTATAATCCACTCGCAGAAAGGCTTATAAGAAAGTTAAATACTCTTAAGAAAAAACACAAGATCGTTGTGATAGATAATAATGAAGAAATTGTTGTTGAGCTTCACAAAAGGCATATACCTATTGTGGAAGGGAGTTTTACTAATCCGAAGATCCTAAAGCTTGCATCTGCAGACAAAGCAAAGATCATTGTATTTGTAGAGCAGGATGATGCAAAGAATCTGATAGGGATTGTAGAAGCAAAAAGACTTAATAAGGAAATAAAAGCACTTGTGCGAAGCACAAAAGAAGAAAATATGACTAAAATGTATAGAGTTGGGGCTGACATGTGTGTCTTGCCAGAATATATTGCGGGAATAAGCATTGGTGAATTTTTACTAAAGCACATAGGGGTGCATAAATGAGGATTAGAACTGTTCATAAGGTGCTTATGCTTGCATTATTTATATTATACATAATATCAGTCTTAATAGTTTGGGGTATCGGCTATAGTTTGTGGGTTGCTCTCTTGTGGAATCTGCTAACGTTTATAGGTGCAGACTTTCCTATCGATTTCTCTCTGGCTGATAAACCGAATGCGCTTGCATTTTTGAGCAATGTTTTTGGTGTAATAGGGAGCCTTATCCTTACCATTTTACTTACATCTTTCTTTTACCAGATGCTGAGCAAAATAAATATAAGGGAAAAGGTCGTAATGAGCAGAGTTAAAAGGCTTAAAGGCCACTTTATAATAACCCCAGCTAACAAAATAGCAAGCTATTTGGTTGATGAATTTAAAAAGAATAAACTAGGTTTTGTTGTTTTAGATCCATCGCAGAAAAATATTGAAATGCTTATTAAAGAAGGGGTGCTTGCTGTAAAGGGGGACCCATTGAATATAGAAGCGCTTGAGAATGCAAATATTAAAAGTGCTGCTGCATTGCTTTTGCTAAATGATGATATAGTGAAGAATACGCTTGCGGCTTTAACTGCAAAAAGAATAAACAATAAGATAAGGATAGCTTCAAGGATAAAAAGAGTCGATGAGCTGGCAAAGATGAAAAGGGTTGGAATAAATTATATTGTTATGCCCGAGGTTGCGATAGGCGATGAATTGGGTAACTTCTTACTCAGGCATATGAAAAAGTGAAAAAGGTTAATAATATTAAATTTAATTGCTAAAATGATAGTGTTTATATGGCTGAGGAGATAACAAAAACCAGTATAGATGCCCTGGTAGAGTACCTAAAGGCTCATGGTGAGACAGAGGCTTCTGTATTGGCTAAAGCTCTGGGTGTGAGCGAAACCCTTATAGAAGAGTGGTGCAACATACTGGAAAAATCAAACATTGTTAAGATAAGCTATAGAGCAGGAAAGATGTATGTAGCACCTCTTGCGATAACAAAAGAGGGCCTGACTGAGGTTCAGCACAAGATAGAGATCAAGAAGGAAAATATAATAAACGAGGCAACAGCAAAGCTAACAATGCTAAACCAGCTAAACGAAAAAGTTGAGAGTCTAAGTAAGTTTGTATCAGCAGGGAATGAGCTGCTTAAAAAGAAGATAGGACCGATGAAAGAAAGCCTGGATGAGCTATATAAGATAGCAAATATTGCTGAAAAGAAATACAATGAAGTTAAAGAGAGGAAAAAAGAAATTGATAATATAGCTGAAAGGCTAAACAAAGAGATCAATGGGCTTAGAGAAAGGGCCCAAGCAATAGAGCATTTTCAACTGAATACAGCAAATGCTGAAAGGCTTATAGAAGACATGCATAGCAAGATGGAGCTGATGCGCAAGCTGCTTGAAGAAGAAGAAGCTAACAGGAAAAAGGCACTACAGCAACTTGAGGAAAGCGAAAAGAAGCTTGCAGAAGGGATAAGAGCTGAGATAAATGCAATAGATGATATGATTTCTGCAAACGAAAAAGAATTAAACGAGAGTAAAATGAAGAGCAATGAGTATAAGAGAAGCGCACTTAAACTCGGAAAAGAGCTTGAGGAGCTAGGAAAGAAGGCTACAGATCAAGTCTCTAAGGACAGAGAAGAGATAGAGAGATATGTAAATATTATAGAAAAAAGCTATACTGATTTAAAATACAAGATAGAAGAGCTGAAAAAAGATATTGGAGATATTACTAAGATAGATGAACTTCTTAGAAACGCACAAAACACTATAGAAGAGGTAAACAAGGCAAAAGGTCCATTAACAGAGGAGCTCAATAAAATAATAGAAGAGGCTAAGGCGATAGAGGCGCTTTCAAAAGAAGACATAGTTACAAGTACCAAGAAAACAGAAGAGCTTGATGAAAGAACGGAAAAAGTGAGCAAAGAGATAGATCAATTAGATAATAAGCTTTCAAAGGCTGATGAAGATATAGGAAATGCTATAAAGTGAGCGTATGGCTGAGGATGAGAAAGTTTATGATGCATATGAACTTGATGCACATGGGTTGAAGGTAAATGTAAGGATAGTTGATAAAGGAGACTTTGTACCAATTTATGAGGTGACAATGCCGGGAATAGGCGAGGCTACAAAAATACTTCTTATCTCAGAAAGGCAAGAGCTTCTTTCGCTAGTACCAATAGATCCGACAAGAATAGAAGACAAAGAATACCTCGCTGAGCTAACAAATAAGTATATCGAAGCTTCTGATGTTATAATAGATAAATACCTGCCTGGTACAAGTAGCGAGGTAAAGAAGGCACTCACCGCTTATATAATCAATATTATGCTTGGACTCGGGGATTTAGAAGCACCACTCGCAGACGATAACCTAGAAGAAATTGCAGTAAACACATCAAAAGAGCCGGTCTGGGTATTTCATAAAAAGTATGGCTGGTGCAAAACAAATCTAATGCTACCTAATGAAGAAACAATCTATGACGATGCAGAGCAGATAGGAAGAAGGGTAGGCAGGCAGATAACAAACTTATCTCCACTTATGGATGCTGAACTCCCTGACGGTTCAAGAGTCAATGCAACACTTTATCCTATATCACAGAAGGGCAA
Organism: Microcaldota archaeon; assembly: GCA_046536675.1. GTDB lineage: Archaea > Micrarchaeota > Micrarchaeia > Micrarchaeales > CABMGC01 > JAGDYD01. Next base: position 14,734 of record JAWDMK010000013.1, read on the forward strand.
TACAATAACAATAAGAAAATTCGGAAAGAACCCTTGGACAATGCCTGCTCTTATTGCAAATGGCACTGTTTCTAGCTACCTAGCTGCGCTAACATGGCTTGGCATACAGAATGAGGTAAGCATGCTAATTTCTGGAGGAACAGCTAGCGGAAAGACAAGCTTTTTGAACGCAATGAGTATTTTTATGCCACCAAACAGAAGAATTGTATCTGTAGAAGAGACAAGAGAGCTTACCTTGCCTGAATTCTTACACTGGGTACCAATGGTTACAAGGCAGCCCAATCCAGAAGGTAAAGGAGAAGTAAAGCTATACGATTTGATGATAAATGCGCTAAGACAAAGACCAGATATAATGCTTGTTGGAGAAATTAGAACGAAGAGTGATGCTGAAACCCTTTTCGAGGCAATACACACAGGCCATGCTGTATATGGTACAGTACATGCTGATGATACACAAGACACTATAGTTAGAATGACCAACCCACCTATTGACATACCAAAGCTTATGATTAATGCAATCGGAGGCATAGTAACCCTTTTCAGACACAGAAGGCTTGGCATAAGAAGAGTACTCGAATTTGCAGAGATAAACAGAACAGGAGACGCAACAGTGCTGTGGAGATGGAATTCAAGACAAGATACTTTTGTGCAGATAGGAGAAATGGCAAGGCTTGCAGACACTATAATGCTTTATGGCGGCTACACAAGGAATGAAATGCTAGAAGAGATAGAAGAGAAGCGCAAGATATTAGAGTGGATGGTCAAAAACAGGGTTTTTGATGTAGATGCAACGGGCTACATAATAGCAAACTATTACAAAGATAAGAGCAACATACTTGATATAGTGAACAAGGATATGCCTTACTCAAGTGAGATGTTTAAAAAGGTGTAAGGATTTGGAATACTTAGAAGTAGATGATCCAAAGATTATAGAAGAAGTTGATAAATTGGGAAAAAATAATAGCGTTGTTGAGCTTGATTTAGATAAAGTTATTGCAAACAGGATTGAAATTAGGCAGTATAACTACGGCGAGGCTATTCAGAGTCTTGTTGGTGTAGAGGCAAAGGAGGAAAAGATAAAAGAACCCATAGAGAAAGAGGTAACAGCGCCCCAAGAAGGTATAGCGGTAGAAAAGGCAGCAAGTGAGATAAAGAATGTAATTGGATCAATCGGCAAGGAGTTCGAGAAAAATATAAAGAGGGAGACAGAGAGGATAAAGGGTGAAAAGCTGGTGCTACCTACTTTATCTTTGCAGGACCAGATAAGTGAGCTAGAAAAAATAAGTGAGGGCTTAGACGAGCAGGTCTTTAGCGATGAACAGCTAAAGATAATAAAAGATGAGGTCTATGGATTAAGAGATAAGGTAAAGAGTGAAAAGATAAGCATAGCAGATGAATTTCAGAAGTCTTTAATAGATCTGAGGAACCAAAAGATAAATGAGGTAATTAAAAAATTGAAGTAGCGGTTATATGTTCGGAAAGAAAAAGGATAATATAACGGCGCAGCAACCTATCGGGTTTACTAAGCAAAAGAGGTTCTTGTTCTTTAAAATAAGGTCAAAGCCCATATATCAGACTCAGCCACAAACACAGCAAACACAGCAGCAAGCAAAAATTTCAAAATTTCAAATGTACATTGCTAGCGTAGCTGCTAAGCATAAAGGACTTGACCTGGCATTGAGAGAAGCAGGCATAAGGGAAAGCACTTATGACTTTATCAAAAAGATGCTCATAAATTCAATAATTGTTAGTGCGATGCTCGTTGTGGCTATCTTCGTTTTGCTTATCCATTATTATATGAGCTATGCAACTAGTGCAATTTTATCTTTAGCACTTGGCATAGCAATATTTGAAGTCTTTTTCAATAAGTTCGTAAATTATCCTATAGACAAAAGCAGAAATGAGGGCAAAGAGATAGAGAAGAGTATACTTTTTGCAGCTAGAGACCTAGTTATAGGAATGAGATCAGGCATGCCTCTGTTTAATGCCTTGACAACTGTGAGCACAGGTTATGGCGCGGCAAGCAGGGAGTTTGCAAAGATTGTAGAGCTGGTACAGCTTGGCATGCCGATAGAACAGGCAATCGATGAGGTAAGCAGTAAAAGCCAGTCAAAAACATTCAAGAACCTTATGCTGCAGGCATCTGTAAGTATTAAAGCTGGTGCAGATATAGTAGGAGCACTGCAAGGTGTAATCGATGAAGTTATGCAAGAAAGAACAATA
>JAWDMK010000014.1:0-16181 GCA_046536675.1 Microcaldota archaeon
TGTATTTCAACCCTTGCTCCATTGTTGAATGATGCACTATTGCCGCTTCTTGCACCGAACTGGAACCAATACTGAGCAAATACATTGCCTGCAAGAAATGCAACTATCACTATTGTTAATAAAGTAAATCTAAACTCTCTCATAATCCAAGCCTAATTCATTTAATTTTGAAATAACCTTTGCTCTTGTCTCACTATTGAGGCTCTTCCAGTCTATAACAGCAATTTCAACCTCATTTTTTGTTCTCTTCACCGCCTGCTCCAGCATAAATACATTATCACCATTTCCTTCTATTGCATATTTTGGCAGCATGTGTGCAAATGCGTAGCCCTTATTTAAAGCAAGTTCAGAAAACTTTGTAGGATAATGTGTGTTGCCTATGCCTATTACAACCTTGCTAAACTCTACATCATCGCTGTAAATTAAATTATAAACAGCCTCTCCGGTTACCTTTGCATACTCTTTATTGCTTATAGTCTCCTTGTCACCCCCTATCTCAACAAAAAGTGATGGAGTTTTAAGCAACGGCCCGTGGTGTGTTGCTTCATAGCTTACTTCTAGGCCATAATTGTTGGCTTTTTTAAACTCTCTTAATATGCCTAGCATCTCTAGAGGTGCAGAATAAGAAAGCTCATAAGGCTTGCCACCGAGCTTAGCTTCTTTTGTCCAATTCCCTGTTGGATGCGTTGTGAATGCCGCTATGCCTTTTGCACTGGAGTGCTTGCTAAGAAAATATATGAGCTCAAAGTTGTATTTGTCTAGCTCATCGAGCTCTAATAAAGACTTGCTCGTCTTAATAATGCACGCTTTCTGGCTAGATGCGCACATGCTACCTTCTTCAATTTCTTCAAAACCATGCTCTCTTTTAAGATAATAAGCCATATTTACTGAGGCAATATCTAGTATAGAGTATAAAATGCCTATCACAAAACCACATCAATTTATTTTTTTCTTTTCATATTTAAATTATGTATGTTTATATAGCTTTTATAGGCATCATCCTTATACTCGCAGGCTTTATGCTCCTCTTTTTATATACATTGCTGAGTGCTAGCCAGCAGCAGAAAAGCAGTGTAAACGTTGGTGGCGTGGTGATGATTGGTCCGGTGCCAATAATATTTGGCACTTCACAGGGTATTATAGTAGTTGCAGAGATTCTTGCAATAGTACTTATCATTATAGCAATCCTCTTTTTCTTCCTCTTCTCAAGGCGATGAATAGAATTATTAAGCTTTTTCTTTTAATATTTATTAAGGGGGTTCTATGTTTGAGTTAAAAATGGATAATGCGAAATATTGGCGCGATTGTGTGGAATCAATAGTAAGCCTAATAGATGAAGGTTCATTCAATATAGCAAAAGACGGCATTAGCCTTAAGGCGATGGACCCTAGCGGAATAAGCATGGTCTCATTCTTTATACCTAGCAAAGCATTCTCAAAATTTGAGGTGGAGAAGCCCACAAGCATAGGCTTAAACATAGAAAATCTTGGCAAGGTTCTTTCAAGGGCAAGAGACGATGAAGTACTTGTGATGAAAGATGCAGACTCAAAGCTTCTGATAGAGTTTATTGGCAAGGGTGTAAGAAGAAGGTATAAGCTGCCATTGATAGATGTTAGGAAAAATGTCGAGAAGGAGCCGAATGTCCAATTTGATGCAAGCGTCGAAGTTGCTGGTGAACCGCTGAAAGAGATAATAAAGGATGCAAACCTTATCTCTTCCTACATTTCATTTAAGGCTGCAAAAGATAACTTTACAATAACAGCACATGGTGACTCAGGCGAGCTTGAAGAGGTACATGAGCCTGACGGCACAGTAATAAAGAAACTTGAGGCGCAGAAAGCAGCCGACGCAACCTTTAACTTAGAGTATCTAGAAAATATGGTAAAGTCATGCCCTATTGGCAATTCAATAAGCATGTCGCTAAGGACAAACGAGCCTATAAAGCTAAGCTACAACATAGGGGATGCAACAATAACATATTATCTTGCTCCTTATATGGAAAGCTGATAAGATGATAGAATGGAAGAGAATGTTGATGAAAGTACAAGAGATCTTAACAGGGCAAGGCAGTCATTGGTAGAGGAGCTGCAGGCCATAATGTATTATGATGAGCGAATAAGCGCAAGCAAGAACAAAGAGCTAAAGAGCGTGCTTGCGCACAACAGGGATGATGAGAAGGAGCACGCATCGCTTCTCATCGAATGGCTCAGGAGAAATGACCCAGAATTTGAAAAGGAGCTAAAGGAGATCCTTTTCAGCAATAAGGCATTCAAAGAGTTGTGGGATTGAAAATTACAGGTAAAATCTTCAAACACCTTGCCGACTGGTGCTTTTTATCATATTGATATAATGGGCCCGGAGAGATTCGAACTCTCGACCTACGGCTTACCTATTTTAAATTATAAGACCGCCGCTCTAACCAGGCTGAGCTACGAGCCCGCATAATTGTATAGATTATGAACATATAAATATTTTTATCTCTTTATACATTTAGCTAATGCTAGTGCTAGAATGATTTTATGGATTTAGGTGAAGGTCTAAGAAAAGCGATTGCAAGGCTCAAGGGCTCTACTATAATCGATTCGAAGACAATAAAAGAGTTTAACAAAGAGCTTCAAAAGACCTTGCTCAGCGCAGATGTCGACGTTAAGCTAGTGCTCGAGCTTACAAAGAGGATAGAGGATGCTGCGCTTCATGAAGAAGTGCCACCCGGAATATCGCATAAGGATTTTATAATAAGCAAGGTTTATGAAGAGCTTGTAAGGCTTATGGGCAAGAAGTATGAGCCTGAGCTTAAGCCAAAGAGGATTCTTCTTCTTGGCATATATGGCTCTGGTAAAACCACAACAGCCGCTAAGCTTGCAAAGTTTTACCAAGACCGCGGTTTTAGTGCAGGGCTTATTTGCTGTGATGTTTCTAGACCAGCAGCTTATGAACAGCTAGAAACACTTGCAAAGCAGGCAAATGTGGCATTTTTTGGCATTAAGGGCGAGCGCGATGCAGCTAAGATAGCAAAAGCAGGGCTCGAAGCACTAAAGGACAAAAAGGTAATAATATGTGACTCAAGTGGAAGAAATGCTTTGGATGACGAGCTTATAAAAGAGCTTAAGAGTGTTGCAAACGCTTTTAAGCCTGACGAAAAGTTTCTTGTTATAAATGCAGATATAGGTCAAGTTGCAAGCAAGCAGGCAAAGGAATTCGATCAAGCGGTAAAGATAGATGGAGTTATAGTAACAAAGCTTGATGGCTCTGGAAAAGGGGGTGGTGCACTCAGCGCAGTTGCAGCTGCAAACTCTAGGGTAACCTTTATAGGTACAGGCGAAAAGCTCAACGCCCTTGAGCTTTATGATCCAAACAAGTTTGTAGGCAGGCTTCTCGGCATTCCGGATATAGAAGGGCTTGTTTCAACAATACAAGAAGCTATTAAAGAGGCAAACATAAAGCCAGAAGAGGTTAATATAGAAGAGCTTAATTTCGAAACATTCTACACACAGCTCAAGGCAATGTCAAAGATGGGTCCTATTAAGAACATGCTCAGCATGCTAGGCTTAGCTGATACTCCTAAAGAGGTTATAGAGCAGAGCGAGGCTAAGATGAAAAAATACAAGGCTATTATAAGCTCGATGACACCTGAGGAGAGGAAGGATGAAAAGCTTATGCACGATGCAAGCAGGATCAAGCGCGTTGCAAAAGGTAGTGGCACAACAGAAAAGGACGTGCGCGAATTGCTAAGCGACTTTGCAAAGATGAAGAAATTGCTCAGTGCATTCCAGAATGATAGAAACCTAAGAGGCTTAGCATCAAAGTTCAAAGGATTAAATTTACCAAATCAATAAAAACAGAAAGAGCCAAAAAATAAAAACAAAACAAAAACAAACCTACTTACCTGCTCTTTTTCTTTCCCTTTGTTTTCTTTGCCATTTTATTCACTTCTTAAATGTTTTATAATGCTTCATTCAAATATTTAAATTGAATATTTTGCACACGTTATTTTGGTATACTTTATTTTACTACAATACACATTTCGCGATTTTTGTCAAACTTGTCAGGATAGAAATTCTGTGCACCTTCCATTCTGGTGCACTCTTATACATTTGTCATTATGTCGTGCAATGCAAGCCTCTTAGTAGCGATTAGACTTATAGTGCCTGCGCCACGAAGCTTCAAAAGTTGGTGCTTTTATCTGATCTAATTTGAAATTTGCGAAATCCTTCACAGTTCTGTTAAATGACTTAGACTTTGCTTTCCATATATTTATATTGTGCCTAAGCAGCACGCCGAAAGTCATTTCCCCAATATTGAATGTGATTACATCAGTAAATCCAGCTTCTGCCAGACGCTCAGCAATCTCTACCCCTCTAAACTTCTTGTTCTTAAGGCTGAGTTCTGATATACTGACTTTTTTGTTATTCTTATCGATAATCACAGTCGCAGCATATTTTGCTGTCGACATGTTTTCATTTACATAATACTTACCTCTGCGTGCTTTGAGAGGAATAAACACCTTAAAATATTCTCTTTTTGTTGGCTCTATATGTATAGTAATATTTTCAAGTTCTGGTATACTGTGCCGCAAAGCCGATTCTATTTTATCGCTGATCACATGTGCCTCTTCTATAGAGAGTCTGGGATTCATCTGCAATACTATTTCTGAGAAGATTACAGGGCCTGCCCAACGCAGTTTTATTGAAACAATTTTTGCATCAGAAACCCTTTTTATTATGCCTTCTAATTTGTTGTTGAGCTGCACGTTTTTTGGTAGATCCAAAACGCCATAAATACTATTTCTAAGCAAGTCCAATGAAATTATAATCAATGCAATCAAGGCTATAAGCAGTGCCAAATAGTATGCGATGATGCTGTTCAGAACTACTGCAAGATATAATCCGAAAGCAACAGCAAATCCCTCAATTGCATCTCCAAAGGAATGGAATGCATCAGACCTTAGAGATGGTGAATTCAGGTTCTTGCTAACAGCAAATTTCATATATCCAGCAGCGGCAAGTGGCAGTACAGAGATCAACTCAACTATTGAGGAGTATAAAAGAAACACTGGTGGCTGCCTGAATATACTGCCTGTAATTTCAACAGCAACCCCTAGTACTATTATGCCTATGAACAATGACGCAAGATCCTCTATTTTATAAAGTCCATACGGATATCTCTTTGCAAGATTCGAGTGGACTAAATAAATTACAATAACTACAGCCACACTTGCTATTATGTCAACGCCCATATGCAGAGATTCTACTAGTAGAGCGCTGTTGCCTAAAAGAATGTAACCAAAAAATCTTGTCAAGAAAGTTGCTACTGATGCAAGCAGCGAAACATATATAATGCTATAAATCCTTTGTGATGGGCTTCTCTTCATTTCTAAAACCACCTAATTAATAAGTTAGCTTCATTTATAACATTTTGCAAATATGCAACCGCAGAATTAATCACTAAGATGATATTTTTTATAGAATTATAGGGCCCTGACAAATTAAAAATCTTTTCTTCGATGATAAATTAAATCCCTATAGCAGGTTACCTTCTCTCTTTCGAAGGTAAGCCCCTGCAGTAAGTAGAAATAGTTATGAATAAGGTGCCTGAAATGGAAAACAGCGAGCTGGAAAGAAAGCTTCAAGAACTAAAAGAAGAGTATGCAAACACAAAATACAACAAAGCTACAGACAAACATCTTGGCATACTCAGGGCAAAGATAGCTAAGATAAGCAAAGCATTAAGGTCAAAGAAGAAAAAGCATGGAGCTGGTTTTAGTGTTAAGAAGTCAGGCGACGCTACTGTTGCGCTTGTTGGGTTTCCAAACTCTGGCAAGTCATCACTCTTAAAAGCTCTTACAGGCGTTGATTCAAAAATAGCCGGCTACGCCTTCACAACAACAAATTTAATACCCGGCATGCTCGAATACAAAGGGGCAAAGATACAGATCTTTGATATACCTGGCCTGATAGAAGGTGCCCATGAAGGCAAGGGCGAGGGTTATAAGATTGCAAGTGCAATAAGGGTTGCAGATCTCCTTCTTATAGTGGTAGATGCAAATGATTATAGGCAGGTTTATTCTCTTTTAGAAGAGCTTGCTAAACTAAGCATAAGGATAGGCGAGCAGAAGCTAAGGTTAGAGGAAGAGGAAAGAGGCGGCATTACTATTGTATCAAATGGTCACAATGTGCCCGGCGAAAAGGAGGTAAAAGAAGTTCTTAACGGCTTTGGGATTTATAATGCTACAGTTGTTTTCTATGCAGATTCATCAATTGGCGAGCTGATAGATGCTGCTTCTGGGGGTATTTATATCAATGCAATTATAGCCCTGAACAAGGTTGACCTGGTAAGCGACTATAATGCAATAGTAAAAGAACTGGAAGAGAACACAAAGCTGAAGGTTGTGCCAATAAGTGCATTAAACCACTACAACATAGAAGAGCTTGAAGAGGCTTTATTCTCCGCATTGAAGCTTATACGCATATATCTTAAGCCAAAGCTTAATACAGAGAAAAGTGAGCTCATGATAATGCGCAGCGGCGCTACTGTTGGCGATGTGGCGATGCATATTCATTCTGGCCTGGCAAAAGAGATGAAATATGCATATATAACTGGTCCAAGCGCGAAGTTCAAGAACCAAAAAGTGGGAAAAGATCACATATTAATGGATGGCGACATCGTTACGTTGAACTTGAAGTGAGAGAAGAAGTTTCGTTTAAGCAAGCACATAACCTTTTTATTGTTTTTTTTAATAGTATATGTGAGGATATGAAAGCGAAAACTTTTAGGAAAACTTTTGTGAAAAGTTTTATCAAAAAGAAGCCTTTAGGAAAAGCTTCAGCAAAAAAGCATTTAGGAAAGGCTTCAGCCAAAGCGCAAAGCGCGATGGAATACTTGATGACTTATGGCTGGGCGATACTAATTATAAGTGTCGTGCTTGCAGCACTCTTCCAGCTTGGCGTTTTCAATCCTATGACATTTGCGCCTAAGGCGCCACCTGGCGCATGCCAGGTCTTTAGGCCTTATGGTCCAGGTACCACTTCTTTCATAAACCTTGAAGGTATATGTAGTGGAGAGCTACCGCAGTATGTAGCAAGCTTTAAGGGGGTCCCAATAGAAGGTATAAAAATACCATCATTCCACACAACTAATTTTACTATAAGCGTATGGTTTTATGATAGTAACCCTGCTGGAACTTATTATGGCTGTAGTCCCGGTCCATGTTGTTCCACTCCAATACTTGACATATATAACGCTTCAGTAAACAATGGTGTTGGTGGAGGTCAGAATTTTGATTTTGCTGGAATTGGTGCAGACGATGGTACATCTGTAACCTATGGGGAATATTGGCCTTATACATGGTATAATTATAAAACTCCGGTAGGTAGCGTATCTCCATACACCTGGGTAAATGTAATAGTTTCAGTGTATAATTACGATAACATTAATGTAACCATAAATGGTCGTACATATTCCGCTACTTTTAGTGCCCCACCTTCTAATGCTTTAAATAACCTTGTTACTCCTGCTCTAAGTTTTGCAAGTAATCCGCCAGGTGGTGATGAAATTTCATCGAATATACGAATAGCAAATGTTCAGATCTACAACACCTCTCTTTCAGCAAACGAGATCCAAGCACTTTATCTAGAAGGCATAGGCGGCGCGCCGATAAGATTGCAGAACCTTGTTGCATGGTGGCCATTAAACGGTGATGCAAAAGACTACAGTGGCAATGGTAACAATGGCCAAATAAACAATGTAAACTTTGTAAGCAACTGGTATAGCGGCTATACACCACCATAAAATTTAATGGGATAAAAAAAGAGAAAAATTTGCACGATACAAAACTATCTCTATGTAACTTTTTATAAAAAACTATGCTTTGCTATTAGCTTCTGCGTTATTAACTTGCTCAAATAGCAAAGCTTCTCCGCCAACGCTCTTTATCTTCTCAATTGCCCGCTTCGAGAAGGCATCTGCCTTTACTACTACACTCTTTTCTATAGTGCCATCACCAAGCACTTTGTAGCCCCTAAGCTCTATTGTTGGTTTTTGCTCTGAGCTTTTAATTGCTAGCTTATTTAACTGTTCAAGATCAATCTCCTTTAGCTCTTTCTTTTTCCAAGGCTTGAAGCCCTTCTTGTGAAGCCTTTCTCTTTCATATACAACAAGGTATGTAAACTTGTGTTTTCTTCCGCCTCTTCCTACTCCACCCTTGTCGCCTGCGCCTCTTCTGTTCTTGATATTTCCCGCTCCCCAGCTTCTTGTTCCGTGGTATTTTCTGTTCTTTTTCTCGTGCCTTACTACCATTAAATCATCCTTGCAATAAGCTCATTTATCTTATCCCCGCGATACCCTAAAGCTCCGCCTACTGTAAAGTTCTTCTTAATGCTTTCATAGCCATGCCTTGGTGGTCTTAGCCTTATGGGTATTTTTATGCCAAGCTCTTTAGGGCTTTTCAAGCCATTTATTAAGTCGCTGATAGATTTATCATCAAGCGCTATACCCTTCTTTGCAAAGAGCTTGGTCAAAGTATCTTTGCTTACCTCGCCGTAGGTTATGTAATCATTGCATTTGTGGAGCATGCCTATTGTTGAGCTTGTCCCTTTGATAAGTGCTAGATTATTTACCCTTTTTAGGTTAAGCCTCTCTAGCGTATTCCTTATGCTCTCGCGAACATTGACCCTGCCCCTGACCCTAATTGCTGCTATTAGTTTATTCTCTAGCTCTTTCTTTGCCATAAAAAACACGCTTTAGCATTAAGTGTATTATATTTGCCAGAAAAGGTTTTTAATACTTCTCACGGAATGCAAATGTGCAAGCTAATGGAATGAGGCAAGGAGCGAGCCATTTTTTGTTGTATATAATGTGGTAGACTGCAAAGAAGTACTGCCAACAACCGCATTTGTGACTATCCAGCTGTTAAAGGTATAACCTTGTGGAGGCTGTGCGTATATACTATATTGAAGATTGTTTATTAGCACAACAACTGTATTGCTCTGATATGGCACACCGTTGATTAAAATGTTCCCTGTGCCTGTGCTTGTAGCTAATGCTATACTACTAAATGTTGACTTGCTAAATGTTACAATATCTGATGCTGTGCCTGTTGTATTATACAATTGTGTGCAGCTCGTAGGACTTTGGCATATACTATATCCAATTTTAAATACCGGATTTATCTGCACACCAACCGTATATGTATTTGGTATTTTTGCTATGCAGGTTTCTATACCATCTTTTGGCAGATATGATGGATTACATGTTCCTGCATAAGAATAGTTAAGCGAAGGTGAGTAGACAAAAAATGAATTTTGTGGAAACGATAAAGGAACGCCCATATTGTTCTTAAACATAATCGCAAATGTACTTGATGAATAGTTAGTTGAAAATACTGATCCGGTGCAGAACAATTCTGGTGTTATATAGCATGAGGAAGGAGAATATTCTTGTGGATTCTTTATAGTAGCGAGGATTACAATTACAGAGATAAACAGAGCGATAATTAGGAATGCCCATGCATATGTTGTCAAGAATTCTACAGCACTCTGGGCTTTCATATGATCGCTTTTATTGCTCTTTTTAGGTATAAAATTATTTCGATAGCATGAAATCTATAACTATTTCAACTTCTTTGGCAGAATAAGGCCTTACCGTTCTTTCATTTAATACCTTTATGCTAGCATTCATCTTTTTAAAGAAACTTAAAAGAAGTGATCTAGCATTGTTACCATCTCTAGGAACAAAAGTGTAGTAGTGCACAATTGCCTTTTGCTTAGCAACCTTGTATGCTGCATCGAGGAAGCTGTGCGACTCTTTAGGCAGGGGCATTACAATCCTATCAGCAAAATTTCTATATTTAATAGCTACTTTTTTAACATCGCCCAATACTGGCTTAACATTCTTAACCTTGTTAAGTTGTATATTTCTAAGCATATATCTGTATGCATACTTATTCAGTTCTATCGCAATAACTTTTGCACTTGGCACCTTTTTCGCTATCTCTATAGCAAATGGTCCAACGCCAGCAAACATAACAATAACATGCTCGCTATCTTTTACCTGAGCCGCTATCCTCTGCCTCTCATATGCAAGCCTAGGTGAAAAGAATACTTTCCTTACATCAAACTCGAAAATACAGCCATTTTCCTTATAATGTGCTATATAATTCCTCTTGCCCGCCACATAGGCATATGACCTTGTTCTATACTTGCCTTTTACAGCGCTTGTCTTCCTCAAAACTGTTTCAACATTTTTGTTCAATGAAAGAATAAGCTTTCCAATTTGCTTCGCCACCTTTGGTTCGGCATCGACTATTGCTATATTGCCAAGAAGGTCATAGCCCTTTGCCACCTCGCCATTGGCTTTGCCTAATATTTTCTCCAGCTCTTTCTTATAATCTATCCTCGCCTTGCTTTCCTCAAAACTTGCATAGCCCAAAGTTCCAAACTGCTTTAGCTCTTCTTCACCCTTTTGGCTCAGAATAGGAAAATATATAAATGATTCTTTACCAAATACTTTATAACCTTTATTTAGCATATTGTGCTTTAAAAGATATTTTTTTGCCTTTTCTGCGTTCCGTTTCTTAACAATTAAGCATTTAAGTTTGTGCTTCATGATAATCTTTAAAAATTGAAGTTTAAAAAATATAACGGGCTGGAGAGTATGTATTTTGTTATAAGGGTAACATCAAGCCAAGAGAAAATAACATTGGATATATTAGAGAAGAAGGCTATGAAGGCAGGCCTTCCTATATACTCTATGATACTTGTAGAAGGAATGCGCGGCTATCTTATAGTAGAAGCTAAGAACGAGGCTGCTTGCAGAGACCTTATAATGAATGAGCCGCATGTCAAGGGAATGCTACCAAAGCCGTTAAGTGAGGAAGAGCTGAATAAGATGATAGAGATAAAGAGGAGTGTACAGGAGATAGGGGTTAATGACGTTGTTGAATTTTTATCAGGCCCGTTCAAGGGCTATAAGGCAAAAGTTATAAAAGTAGATCCAACTAAAGATGAAATAACAGTCGAGCTTATGGATGTGGCTGTGCCAATTCCAGTAACAACAAAATCAAACACAGCTAAGATAATAGAGAAAGCGCAGAATGCTTGATGGTGTTTCTATGGCTGAAGTAGTGGTTAATGGATTGATAGAAGGTGGCAAAGCAACAGCTGGCCCACCATTTGGTCCAGCTTTAGGTCCTTTAGGTGTGAATGTTGCAAAAATAATAGATGAGATAAACAGCAAGACAAAAGCTTTTGAGGGCATTAAGGTGCCGGTAAAGGTAATTGTTGATCCTGCTACTAAAACCTATAGGGTAGAGGTTGGTTCGCCACAGACAAGCGCGCTAATCCTCAAGGAGCTTGGTATACAACATGGGGCTAAGAGCAAAGAGGAAGTAGCCGGCAATATTACATTAGAGCAGGTCAAGAAGATAGCTAAAGCTAAAGAAAGTATGCTATACGGAAAGAGCTTTGCCGAAAAGGTTAAGCAGGTATTGGGCACATGCAAGAGCATGAATATAACATGCGAAGGCAAGGATCCGAAAGAGATTATAAAGGCAATAGACTCTGGTGAAATAAAGCTTTAGCCAGTGTTGTAATGCTGGAGCTTGCAGAGCTTTATAAAAAGCTTAGAGATAATTTTGGCTATCTAAACTGGTGGCCTGGAGATACAAAAGTAGAGATAGTGGTTGGGGCTATACTAACACAAAACACCGCTTGGAAGAATGTTGAAAAAGCAATTAAAAATCTTAAGAAAAGGAAGATGCTTAGCCTGGAAAGGCTAGCAAGCGCAAAGCCGAAGGAGCTTGAAGATGCGATAAGGCCAAGCGGATTTTATAAGCAAAAGGCAAAAAGGCTTAGCAACCTGTTTAAATACATAAAAACAAACTACTCAACACTAGAGAGGTTCTTCGATAAAGATAAGAATGAATTAAGAAATGAGTTGCTAGATCTTAACGGCATAGGTAATGAAACAGCTGACTCTATAGTTTTGTATGCAGCAGAAAAGCCCACATTTGTTATAGATGCTTATACAAGGCGTATAATGCATAGAGTATATGGAATAGATGAAGGGATAGAATATAATAAGCTAAAGGAATACTTTGAAAGCAGGCTAAGGCCAGATCTTGAGCTCTACAAAGATTTTCATGCACAGTTTGTAGAGCTTGGAAAGAGGTTTTGCAAGAAAAAGCCTCTGTGCGATGAATGCCCCATCAGAGATTATTGCCGATATGCATCAAAAAAGATAAAAATACATGAATGAAAGAGATAATTGTGAGATAATGAACTTTAAAGAATATATTGAGAAATATAGGAACCTTATTTATTCAACAATATGCAGCTATGTGCCGATAAAGGAACCAAAGGATTTTTATACGATAGCAAGGGATTACATAGACAGACAGGGTAGCTATAGAAGGCCAGGGCTTGTAATGTTAAGTGGCCAACTTTTTGGAGCAAGTGTGGAAGAGCTCACTCTCCCAGCAGCTGCGCAGCAGCTATCTGAGGACTGGATATTAATGCAGGATGACTGCGAAGACGATTCTGATCTTAGAAGGGGTAAACCTGCAATACAAAAACTATATGGCTGGATACATGCAATGAATGCAAGCAACCTTGGCCATATGGCGATGTGGCGCATGCTGCATGATTATACTATAAAATATGGGCCTGTAAAGGGAAAAAGGCTATATGATAAGTTTTATGACATGCTTGAGTATACAGTAGCAGGGCAGCATATAGAAAACAACTTCATACACAACACAAAAAAGCTTGCAAATGCTGATGAAAGCCTTTATTTCAGAATAGCTGATAGCAAGACATGCTACTATACTGTCTATGGGCCATTGCAGATTGGCGCAATAGTTGCAAACCAGAGCGATGAAATGCTTGAAAAGCTTAAAAGTATAGGCAAAGATGCAGGCATAGCCTTCCAGATAGCAGATGATATACTTGACATGACAGCCGATGAGAAAAAATTCGGAAAGAAGAATTTTGGCGATCTTTATGAAGGCAAATTAACATTGATAATACTCCACACATACAAAAACGCAACAAAGGAAGAAAGAGAAAAGATTGATTCTATATACAGCAAGGAAAGAAAAGACAAGACTAAGGAAGAGATTGATTTCCTTAGAGAGCTGATAGAAAAGTATGACGGCATAGGCTACGCAAAAGAGATAGCAGAAAGATACGGCAATTCAGCAAAGGAAAAGGTGGAGAAAATTAGTAACGAGCTTCCTCAAAATGAGTATAAAGAGATTTTAATAAGTGCAGTAGAGGAGCTTTATAAAAGAGAAAAATAAGCAAATGCCAAACAGCAGTATGCTTTCCCACCCTATCGGGCAGTATTTCATACCGTGTGCAGGCTTAGCTTCCGAGTTCGGAATGGGATCGGGCGTTGCCCTGCACCTATGGCCGTTTGGCACTTATTTTTATGTTTATAAAGATTTAAATACTTTTATACCTTAACTTTTAACGTGGTGCTATGATAATAGTAGATGAGCTAAAGGAAGGGTTTAATATAATGTTGCACCCAGGAAATGCAACCCAAAAAGAGAGAAAACTCGGCGAAGCACTTGCGTTCTACTATAAGATCAGCATAATACCGTTGATCTTATACATAATACTTGCTTTGGTAGTACCGCCAAAATCTGCAGCAGGGCTATCCATTGTGTCGTCTGGCCTGTTTTCTGGAATGCTTGCAATAACTGGCATATTAATGTTCCTTGTAATAATACCAATATCTCTTTTTGTTACCGCATTCCTCTATCACATATTTGGAAAGCTTTTCAAGGTATTTAGCAACCCTTACTCAAACACCTTTACAGCGACGGTATATGGTATAGTACCAACAATTCTGTTCTATTGGCTTAGCCCAATACCTTTGGGAGCATTGGTGCTAATAATATTTGAGATCTGGGCATTTATAATAATGATATTGGCACTTGCAAGACAGCAAAAGACAAGCGCCCTAAAGGCATTTGCAGTGATAATAGTGACAGCAATAATAATAGGAATAATCGCATTCATCATAGGACTAGGTACTATACTTTCACTAGCAACAACCGCTAAATAAAAATAAAATTAGAAGATAATAATCAAGGAAGAAGATCTTCTAAAGAGAGCCTGCGAGCTTTTTGTTCCCCTTCTTTTTTATTTTGATTTTCTGCCTCTTCTTCTTTTCTTTTACCTCTATTAAGCCCTAATAATGCTTCGTTGAAGTCTCTAAAAATTCCCAGAGGGTCTAAATCTTTATCATTCTTAAATTTAGACTTTGTTGCGTTCATAGAAATCAGGAAGATATAGATTCAAACTGATTTAAAAAGAAATCTGGTATATCTACGATTGTCGAAATAAGGAAAAAAGAGACAAAAAATAAAATTAGCTTAACGTCATCTCTATTTGCACTGTATCAGGAACAGGTATCCTTGTTACTTGCCTTAATGCTTGGTCGCTACCTTCTATCTCTACTATCCATTTGTGTATGCGCATCTCCCAATGCTCAAAAGTGTGGCTTCCATCGCCACAAGGTGTTTTTCTTGTTGTTATCCTTAATATTCTTGTTGGCAATGGAATAGGGCCACTATATTTAATATTCAAAGCCTTTGCTATCTCTATTATCTGGTTTGCTATGCTCTTTACATCGTTTGCATTCCTGCTTATAAGCTTTATTCTAGCTGTTGGCATGCAATCATTGTTCCCTCTTTACTACATCTAGTACAACGCCTGCTGCAACAGTTTGACCCATATCTCTTATAGCAAACCTTCCAAGCTGTGGAAACTCGCTGTATTTTTCAACAACAACAGGCTTTGTTGGCCTTACCTTAACTATTGCCACATCCCCATTCTTAATAAACTCTGGATTCTTTTGCAATGTCTGGCCAGTCTTTGGATCCTTCTTTTCAACAATCTCTGTTATTGTTGCTGCTACCTGTGCTGTATGTATATGGAATACTGGTGTATAACCAGGAGCTATAGCTGTTGGGTGGTTAATAACTACTATCTGTGCTGTAAACTCTTGTGCTACAGTTGGTGGATTATTTACCGGACCAACTACATCTCCTCTCTTAACATCCTTCTTATCTACACCTTTTATGTTAAAGCCAATATTGTCACCAGGCTCTGCCTTTTGCAATTGCTGGTGGTGCATCTCTATACTCTTTACCTCTGTCTTTACACCTGAAGGCATTATAATGATTTGGTCGCCAGGCTTCATAATACCTGTTTCTACTCTGCCTACAGGAACAGTACCAAATCCAGAAATGCTGTATACATCTTGTATTGGTAGCCTTAATGGCTTGTCTGTTGGCTTTGGCGGAACTTGGAATGTATCAAGTGCTTCAAGTAATGTAGGGCCATTATACCATGTCATCTTATCAGATTTCTTTGCAACATTCTCTCCTGCGAGCGCTGAATAAGGAACTGCTAATATTTTGCTAGTATCATAGCCGACCGTCTTAAGCAGATTCATTATAGAAGCCTTAACATCTTCATACTTTACTCTATCATAGTTTACCGCGTCCATCTTGTTTATGCCTACAACAAGCTGGTTTATGCCAAGAACCTTTGCAAGATATGCGTGCTCTCTTGTCTGAGCCTGAACACCATCTGCGCAAGAAATGACAAGCACAGCAGCATCAGCCTGGCTTGCACCTGTTATCATATTCTTTACAAAGTCCCTGTGACCAGGTGCATCAATAATGGTAAAGTAGTATTTGGGTGTTTGGAATTCTTTATGCGCTATATCTATTGTAATTCCTCTTTCCCTCTCTTCCTTTAGCTGGTCCATTACGAAAGCAAACTCGAATGTAGGCTTGTTATATTTTGCAGCCTCTTCCTTCATCTTTCTTATATCCTGCTCGCTAATAGCACCTGTCTCGTATAGAAGCCTTCCGACTGTTGTTGATTTGCCGTGGTCGATGTGTCCTATAAAGATCAAATTCAAGTGTGGTTTTTCTGCCATTTCATTCACCTTTAAACATAATATATAATATAACGAGATAAACCCGTTATTATATTGTTATAAGACTATTTAAACCTTATTATTGGCGCATAGTCTTGAGGAAATTATGCGAGGCTTTCGCAATCTTTGCACACTAATATTGAGGTGATCTATCCGCAGGTTCCCCTACGGATACCTTGTTATGACTTAGCCCTCCTCATAGAATACTAGTTCGACAGCACCATAAA
>JAWDMK010000015.1:0-14020 GCA_046536675.1 Microcaldota archaeon
CTTTAGTTTTGTCTATAAAGGATAACATATTAAGGTGTCTGGAATTCGCTGCTGCACAATCTTTACAAAAAAGGCAATTTACCTCAATTAGTCCAGCAATGTTCCTATTGCCGCTATGGTATAACCAACAACCATACCAACGACTCCTCCGACAACTAAATCAACAACTATCGGGCTTCCAGCCATAGCCGCGAAGAGAGCACCAACCTCTAACCACACACTAGATACAACTATTACGAGCCCAGTATCGAGCATATCGATATCTCCTGGCTCCAGCATTTTAATAAACTCCTGCTTATGTACAAATCCTTTATTTTCTTTTTCTTCGTTTTTTTCTTCTACGTTTTCTTTGCGTAGAGAAAAGGTTAATGACTTAATATCTTCGTCGCTTATCTCCACCTTCTCGCTCTTTTCTCTCTCGTAGTAATTTCCTGTTATCGTATTCATTGAGTTGGTTGTTGTGTTGTTCGGCGTATTCTTATCCTTATTTTTATTCTGATCATTTTTAAATTCAAAAGGCATCATAACCACCTTTATTTCGATGAAATTTATATTTTCCTCATTTTAAATACATTTCTTTAGTTTTGTCTATAAAGGATAACATATTAAGGTGTCTGGAATTCGCTGCTGCACAATCTTTACAAAAAAGGCAATTTACCTCAATTAGTCCAGCAATGTTCCTATTGCCGCTATGGTAAAACCAACAACCATACCAACGAGTCCTCCGATAGCTAAATCAGTAGCTATCGGGCTTCCAGCCATATGCGCGAAGAGAGCACCAACCTCTAACCACACACTAGATATACCTATTATGACCCCAGTACCGAGCATATCGATATCTCCTGGCTCCAGCATTTTAATAAACTCCTGCTTATGTACAAATCCTTTATTTTCTTTTTCTTTGTTTTTTTCTTTGGTTTCTTCGGGTTTTCTGTGCAGAGAGGTAAATAGATTAGTTTCCTCATTCGTATTCATTGAGTTGGTTGTTGTGTTGCTCGACGTATTCTTCTTTTTGACAAGATGCATCATAACCACCTTTATTTCGATGAAATTTATATTTTCCTCATTTTAAATACATTTCTTTAGTTTTGTCTATAAAGGATAAGCTTAAATACCATTTTTGGTGGGGAAAACTAGCAGGTGGAGAAAACTAGCAAGTATTAAATATCTTTGTGTAAAAATATCTAATCAATTTTATCGTTATTATTTAAATCTTTTCAGTCTATTATTAATGGTGCTTGTGGTTTTATGGCTGATCTAGCTAGAGATATAAGGCTCGCAGTAGATACAGGCAAGGTAGCGATAGGCTACAAAGAGGTAGCTAAGAGTATAAGCAGTTCAGAGGCAAAGGCAGTGGTTATTGCAGCAAAAGGCAAAAAGAGTATAATCGACGATATAGTGCACATGTGCAATATAGCAGGCATCAAGCTTATAAAATTCAATGAAAATTCGCTTGAGCTTGGTACTATATGCGGAAAGCCTTATTCTGTCAATGCACTAGCCATTATAGATCAGGGCAATTCGAATATACTCAATGAAAGCTATTAGGTGTTTATGTGCCGAGAGGAGAATTTGCAGCAAAAGAGATAATAAAAAAGAGGAAGAAGTATAGAATGCTTAAAAAATGGTGGAAAAGAAAGTTCTTCAAGCTCAAGGCAAAGTATGATCCTATGGGCCCTGTGCCTATGGCGAAGGGTATTGTATTACAAAAGTTCATGCTTCAGCAGAAGCAGCCTCACAGTGGTCTTATAAAATGCGTTAGAGTGCAGCTCATAAAGAATGGTAAAGTTGTGGGTGCTTATGTGCCTGAAGATGGTGCAATAAACTTCATAGATGAGCATGATGAAGTTACAATACAGGGTCTTAGCGGTTCTCAGAGAGGTCAGATGGGTAGCATACCTGGATTAAAGTACAAGGTTATTGCTATAAACGGTGTTGATCTGAGGCAGATTGTAAAGGGTAAGAAAGAGAAGCCAAAGAGGTAATCTTATGGCAGATGCTAATATTATAAAAGAAGAGAAAGAAGAGGCCCTTGCTGATTATAAGAAGAGAAGACAGCTTAGAAAGAAAGCAGATACAGAGGAGCAGGCAGCAAGCAAAGAAGAGCAGAAAGCACAGGAAAGCAAAGAGCAGGCAAAAGATACAAAAGAAGGGAGCGAAGAGAAAGAAAGCAAGGAGAGAAAGGAGAAGAAGCTAAGAAAGATAGAGACCGCAGAGCAGCTTCTCTTCGGCAAGTACTCTTTCTCTGATGTTGTAGTTTCAGATGCAAGCCTTGCTGACTATATAGTGCTTACGCCCATGAAGTATCCTAACACATTTGGCAGAAGGAAGAACAAGAGCTATTACTTCTCTCATGTTAATGTTGTTGAAAGGCTTATGAATAAGCTTATGCGTGGTGGAACAGGCAAAAAGGTTGGTGGCAAGGTAATAAGGACCGAAGGTAGGCTGCAGGGAAAGAAGATAAAGGTCATGCATATAGTTGAAGAAGCATTTGATATAGTGCATAAGCAGACAGGCAAGAATCCTATACAGGTTCTAGTCGATGCTATAGAGAATGCTGCACCAATAGAGGATACAACAAGGGTAAGGTATGGTGGAATAAATTATAATGTTGCTGTCGATGTTAGCTCGCTTAGAAGGCTTAATGTAGCACTTAAGAATATTGCGCTTGCAGCAATAACCGGTAGCTTCAAGAATAGAAAAAGGCTTGCCGAGGCACTGGCAAATGAGCTTATTCTTGCTTCTGCAAAGAACCCAGAAAGCTATGCAATAAAGAAGCGTGTTGATGCGGAGCGTATGGCTAGAAGCGCGAGGTAGTTAGTATGGTTAGAAAAGAGTTTGTTGCTGAGGAAGTAGCAAAGATAATGGATGAGCCAGAGAGAATAAGGAATGTTGCTATAGTTGCTCATGTTCACCATGGCAAGACAACGCTTACCGATACACTTCTTGCTAAAGCGGGCATAATTTCAAAGACTGTTGCTGGCGAGGTTCTTTATACAAACTATGATGAGATAGAAAAAGAAAGAAGGATAACAATAAAGTCTGCAAACATCTCTCTAGCATTTGACTATGGTGGGAAGGATTATATTATAAACCTTATCGACACTCCAGGCCATGTTGATTTTGGCGGCCATGTTACAAGGTCAATGCGTGCTGTCGATGGTATAGTACTTGTTGTTGATCCGGTAGAGGGAGTAATGCCGCAAACAGAGACTGTAGTAAGGCAGGCGCTCAAGGAAAAAGCAAAGCCTGTGCTCTTTGTAAATAAAGTAGATAGGCTTCTTAATGAGCTAAGGCTAACCCCAGAGCAAACTTATGAGAGGCTGCTCAATCTTATAAACGATATAAACAAGCTCATAAAGAGATATGCGCCTGAGGATGTTGCTGATAAATGGACTGTAAGCGTTGAAGCGGGAAGTGTTTGCTTCGGCTCAGCCTACAAGAAATGGGCGATATCTAAGAGGATAATGGAAAAGTATAAAATAACGTTCAAAAACATCTTTGCCCTTACAGCAGCTGGCGAGGAAGAGAAGCTGCAAGAGATAGCGCCGATAGATGAGGCTGTGCTCTCAATGATTATTGAGCATTTGCCAAATCCAAAAGAGGCACAGCCCTATAGAATACCACACCTTTGGCATGGCGACCTTAACAGCGAGATAGGAAAGGCTATGGTTAGCGTTGACAGGAATGCTAAAGTGGCAATGGTGATCTTCGGCATTACCTACGACCAGCACAGCGGCGAGGTAGCTATCGGAAGGGTATTCTCTGGTACAGTAAGAAAGGGTACAACACTCTATATTTCAGGCAAATCAGAACCGCAGAGGGTTCAGCAAGTCGGCTTGTATATGGGTCCTGATAGGGTAGCTGTAGATGAGATACCAGCAGGCAACATAGCCGCACTTGTCGGCTTGAAGGATATTTCAATAGGCGATACAGCAAGCGAGGTTGAGATGGAGCCTTTTGAGCAGATAAGGCACTACTCGCAGCCAGTTGTAACGAAGGCTGTAGAGGCAAAGGACCCAAGGGATACAACGAAGCTTGTAGAAGCTCTCATGGAGCTTTCAAAAGAGGATCCAACAATACAGGTAGAGCTAAACCAAGAAACAGGCGAGCATCTTGTAAAAGGCATGGGTGAGCTACACCTTGAGATTATAGAAACAAAGCTTAGGGATGAGTATAAAATACCAATAATAACAAGCGAGCCTATAGTGCTTTACAGAGAAACAATAGAGGGCAAGGTTGAGAATGTAGAGGGCAAATCACCGAACAAGCATTCTAGATTTTATGTTACAGTCGAGCCGCTTGAGCAGAGCGTTGAGGAATTTATAGAAAATGGTGGCATAAGAGAAGGTAAGCCAAAAGGCAAGCAGTATATAGAGGATCTTGTAAAGGCTGGTATGCCGAGAGAAGAGGCTAAGGGGCTTGTAGATGTTTCAAATAATAGCGTTCTTATAGATGCAACACACGGTGTTCAATACATGAATGAAGTTATGGAGCTTCTTATAGATGGATTTGAGGAAGCGATGAACGACGGGCCTTTGGCTAGAGAGAAATGCTCAGGTATAAAGGTTAAGATAACAGATGCTACAATACACGAGGATCCTGTGCACAGAGGTCCTGCCCAGATAATACCAGCAATTAGAAGGCCTATCTATGCTGGCATGCTAAAGGCTGGAGTTGTATTGCTAGAGCCTAAGCAGAAGTTTACTATAAATCTTCCACAGGAATATTTATCAGATGTTATAACATTCCTTCAGGGAAAGAGGGGCCAAATACTAGAGATACAGCAGGAGAACGAGCAGGCAACAATAATAGCAAAGATGCCTGTTGCAGAGGTAATAAAAGGCTTCTCGAATGAGCTCAGGGGCTTAACACAGGGCAGAGCTATATGGTACTTTGAGTATGCAGGCTTTGAGAAGCTGCCAAAGGAGTTGCAAGAAAAGGTTGTAAGGGAGATAAGAACAAGGAAGGGCCAGCCGCCAGAGCCTCCAAAGCCTGAGCAGTTTATGGACTAGCAAGCAATATGGCAAGACTTTTATATTTTAATATTAATATTTAATGCAACTTATTGTTGCACCAATGAGATGAGGTGTCTATATGGCAAAATCTTATGTAAAATTCGAAGTTTCGAAAGAGGTAGCTGACAAAATAGTAGAGGCTATAAGGCTAGCAAAGCAGAGCGGAGCTGTAAGAAAAGGAGCGAATGAAGTTACTAAGAGTATAGAGCGTGGCTTGGCCACCTTTGTGGTTATAGCAGAGGATGTCGAACCTGAAGAGGTTGTTATGCACATACCAACTCTATGCGAGCAGAAGAAGATTCCTTATGCTTATGTACCTACAAAAGAGGTCCTAGGCAAGGCTGTTGGACTTAATGTTCCATGCACCTCAGTAGCGGTAGAGAAGGCGGGCCAGGCAGAGGGAGCGATAAAAGACATTGTCTCTAGGATTACAGGCAAAGAAGTAAAAGAGCAGAAAGAGCCAAAAGAGCAAAAGGAACAAGCTGCTGAGAAGCCTAAAGAAAAAGGTTCTAAGAAGTGATATTAATGGCTGAAGCGAGCGAAGAGCAGAAAAAGGAATTCGAAGGCTTCTTGGGTGAAATAGTAGAAGTACCTAGGGTAAGAACAGGTATATTTGGCGAGGCAAAGCAGGTGATGGTTAGAATACTAGAAGGCAACGACAAAGGCAGGGTAATAAGGCGCAACATGATCGGCTTTGTGAAGGTTGGAGATAAGGTAAGAATACCAGACACAACAAGAGAGGCAAAGCCTATAAAGGCAAGGTGAGCATATGAAGTGCTCATACTGTTCTAGAGAGATAGAGAAGGGCAAGGGAATAATGTTTGTAAGGAAGAGTGGTAGCATAAAGTATTATTGCTCAAATAGGTGCATGAAGTTCGATTTATTGTATCATAAGAAGCCGAATCCTAAAGAGGTTAGAAATGCTTAAAGTATTTAAAGCGAGTGCATGGCAAAGATAGAAGAAAAAGGAGAAGAAAAAGGTAAAGAATTTAAGCAGGCGTTAAGAAGCTCTGAAGAAAGCTTTGAAGAGCTGAAGCAAGCATTACATAAATTATTGGAAGATCCAGAGAAAAATGCAGACGATGCCATGATTCTAGCAGCAAGAGAAACAGTCGACAAATTTAAGGAAATAATCAGGAGCCACTTAAAAGACCGATCAGAAAAGAAGAAAGAGATGGCAGAGATAAGTAATGCCTTCAGAGAGCTATACCGTGCTTGCGAGCCGTACCTAAGCGATGGAGCAAAGAAGAAAATTAGTGAAATTCTGGAAACAGAGCTTTAAAGCAAAAAGATGCTTAAATTCAAAAAGAGTATTTAAGCTTATTCTTTATAGACAAAACTAAAGGAAAGTATTTATATGAAGTAAAATATAAATTTTATCAAAGTAAAGGTGTTATGATGAATACAATGGTAAAAAGGCCAGAAAGGCCAGACCGGTTTATTTTTAATCGCTACTATTCAACTCCAAAGGAGCAAGAAGGAGATAAATACACAACACTAGCGCAAGAGTTAGGCAAAAAGTATGATGAGTTTATACGTTTCACATCTTCTCCTAAAGAGTTCGAAAAGGCCCTGAAGGAAAAGTTTGGCGGAAACATAGATCAATTTAATCAATATCTAATACTATCTGCTTTAATTTTGGAATACTTGAAAAAGGCAGCAGAGGAAGACGAAGGACTTAAAAAGCTTTTGTCGAGTCTGCAAGAAAAGAGAGACGCTATAAATAAAAATATGGAAAAGATTGCAAAAGAGCTTGGCTATACTGTTTCTTCATACTCACTTGACAAGCTGAAGGGCAAAGACCTTAACGGCGTAAAAGAAACGTTAGCAAGAGATTTTGGTGTAGAACCTAAGCTTGAAGTTCTATTTAGCAGCGAGGCATTAAATAGCCTAACAGATCTGATTGCACGTATGGTTAACAAATATTCAAGTGTAAATGTAGCTGGTGAACAAGAAGCGAATGTAAACGTGCTACGGTCACCAGGAGAAAAAGCTAAGAATGATGTAAACGTACTACAGTCACCAGGAAAGCAACAAAATGGAGAGTATCACAGTCCTTACCGCAAAACTGGTAAGAATATCGCGATTACAGGTGTGGTGTTAGGTATTCTTGGTGGTCTTCTATTTGCCTGGGGCTTTGTTTATCTCCCTATGGCGGCTTTTGGTTTAGTTGGTATAGGTTTAGCTGAACTTGGATTCTCTATATTTTGGATTGGTGGAGCCATATGGATAGCAGGATTAATGGGCGAGGCCTGGCATAATCACCGTGTTCAAAAAGCGCAGGAAAAAGCATTAAAACAGGAGGAGAAGAAAACGAAAGAGGAACAGAAAAATAACAAAAAAGCGCTAAATGAGCAAGATAAGAAACAGAAGAAGATAGAGGAAACAGAAGAAAAATACAAGTTATGGAAAGCTACGAATGCAGAGAAGGATGAAGAAGCACTCAAAAAACAATTGACTGATCCGAGATGGCTGGAAAAGCACATTAAGGCAGAAACAAAAGCTGAACATGAAAAGAGAGTAGAAGAAGCAAAGAAGGAGATTGAAAAAATTATGGAAGAAGAAAAGAAGCTCGGCGGTACAATTCCAGTCAATGCACTTCATGATCTATTAATAAAAAAGGCAGAGGATCCTAACACACCATCATGGTTCCTTGCGCTTTTGGCACAGCTTAGGCTATCACATTTCTATACAGACGTAGATATGCTTAAGGCGCTAGCAGGAAATCCTAATACACCACCAGAGCTCCTTGCAGATTTTGCAACAAGAAAGAGATATTTCTGGACAAGAGAATATATTGGGTCAGATATAAGAGAAATAGCAGCAAAGAACCTAAGCACACCACCAGAGATTCTTGCAAAGCTGCTATTAGGAGATAAAGACCCAAGAGTAGAGTACGCTGTAGCAGCGAATCCTAAGACACCTACAGATGCTCTTGATGCTGCTATGTATAGCAAAAAAGTTGATATAAACATAAAAAGAGTAATTGCAATGAACCCGAGCGCTTCGCCGGATGCACTCGAGTATGCACTAAAGGACAAGGACCTAGCTCTTTATGCTCTAGATAATCCTTTAATCTTAAAACTTCCGTATCTTTTGGAACTCGCGTTAAAAAACCCAGACCGATCCGTAAGTGAAAAAGCCCAGGAAATACTAAAAAAGCTAATAGAAGAATTGAAGAAGCAAAATGAGAAGCAAAATAATAGCAATGATAGCAATGATAAACAATAAAAAGTTACATAAAGTGCGAAGCTAAAATTATCATAAGAGATAAATAAGCTCTTTTTCTATTTTTATTATGCAAGCACAAGTAATCTTAGTTCATTATGGTGAGCTGTGGCTGCGTGGCAAGAATAAGCAAAGATACATAAACCAGCTTAAAGCAAACCTTAAATCGCTGCTTGCAGGCGAAGCTTACTCGATAGATAGAGAGTATGATAGGATTATACTTAGGCCAAGCGACGAGGCAACTGCCAATAATATACTAAAGAAACTCGGCTATCTTTTTGGAATAAGTAGCTTTAATCTAGCATATGAGACAGAGCCGAAGATAGATTCAATAACTAGCGTTGCAAAGGATCTTATTCTCTCGCATGGCTACAAAAAGATTAAGATATTTGCGCACAGGTCGTATAAGGAGCTGAGCTTCAATTCTCTTGATGTTATAAACGAGGTTTCTAAAGCTGCAAAGAGCATAGGTATAGAGCCAACTCTGCATGGATATGATGGCACTCTATTCATAAATGTCACGAAAAAGCACGCATATATTTATGATAAGAGCATAAAGGGGCTTGGTGGCCTTCCTGTTGGCACAAGCGGTAAGGGCGTAGTTCTTTTCTCTGGTGGCATAGACTCGCCCGTAGGTGCTTGGTTCGCCATGAAGAGGGGCGTTCTGCCTGTCTATCTTCATGTGCACCAGTTTGCAGATCTGGAGATGCTAAAAGAGAGCAAAATACCAATGCTCTTAGCTAAGCTTAGCCTATTTTCAAAAGGGCTTAAGCCTGTAGCATATTGTGTACCTGCTCATTACTTCACACTTGCGGTAGCAAAAGCGGACAAGCATGGCAAATTCTCTCATGTATTGTTTAAAGCTTTCCTTTTCAAGCTTGCTGAGCTTGTAGCTAAGAAAGAAGGAGCTAAGCTTATTTTCACAGGTGAGAGCCTTGGCCAGGTTTCTTCACAAACGCCATCAAATATAGCGGCATCAGAAGCTAATGTAAGTATGCCTATACTAAGGCCCCTTATAGGGTTTGATAAAGAAGAGATAATAAGTATTGCAAGGAAAATAGGAACATATGAGCTTTCGATAAAGCCTTACCCTGATGTATGTGCACTTAATGCTAGAAAGCCTTCAACAAATGCTGATATTAAAACTATAAAAGAGCTTCTTAAAGAGATGCATATAAACGAAATAGCAAGGAAATCCCTTAGCGAGGCGCTTGTTTTGCCTGTCGAAGAAGAAAGAGGTGAGTGATAGAAAGTTTATTAAATCATTTTGTAATAAAATATTAATAGTATTTCAGTAAATCTCAATGCAAGCTAAATGCTAAAAACTAAAAAGGTGAAACAATGGCTGACGAAGAAAAGAAAGAATCAATTCCAGAAAATGTAATATACGTGGGCAAGAAGCCTGCAATGAACTACGTTCTTGCTGTAGTAACGCAGTTCAACAACGGAGCAAAGAAAGTAACAATAAAGGCAAGGGGTAACACAATCTCTAGAGCAGTAGATGTAGCAGAGATAGCAAGAAACAGGTTTGTGTCAGATGTGAAGGTAAGCAACATCTCGATAAGCTCAGAAGAGCTTACAAACGAAGATGGCACAAAGTCAAAAGTGAGTGCAATACAGATAGAGCTATCAAAGTAATTCTTTTCTTTTTATTTTTTATTAAATACCCATTTTTATTGCATTTGCCACATCGCTAGATGTAACTATGCCTAAGAAGATTAGCTCTTTTTCGTTATTTACTACTGGCACTCTAGTTATATGCTTTTCGAGCATTATTTTCGAAGCTTGATCAATCTCATCAGTTGGCATAACAAATATCGGCTTCTCCATAATCCTGCTTATCTTTTCTTTTTTATCGCCGTTCCAACTATCTAAATCTTTCTCTCTAATTATGCCTACAAGCCTTTCGTCTCTTAATACGGGCATAAGCGAGACCTTGTTTGCTTTCATGAGCTTGGCAGCATTTGCAATACTCGTTTCTTCAGAAACAGCTACCGCATATCTCTGCATTATTGTTGAGACATTAGGCATAATATGAGTTTATAGCTCAAATTTATATCTTTTTCTAACTCGATGCATAAAATATATAACTTTGCTGATATATACTATTGGGGGTGTTTGATTGCTTAGAACACATTACATAAATGAGCTGGACCAAAAGCTTGATGGCAAAGAAGTAACACTTTGTGGCTGGGTGCACGAAGTAAGGAATATAGGGAAGATAATATTTATGCTCCTTCGTGATAAGACAGGCATAGTGCAGGTAACAGCAAAAGAGGGCTTAGTAAGCAAGGAGTTGATGCGAAGCATGGATCTGCCTAAGGAAAGCGTTGTTATGGTAAAAGGCATCGTTAGCAAAAGTGCTGAGGCAAAGAAAGGTTTTGAAATCATTCCAAAAGAGGTAATAAATCTAAATCCACTTTCTGGAAAGATTCCTTTTGAGGTTACAGGCAAGGTGCCTGCTGAGCTTGATGTTAGGCTAGAATATAGATATATAGACTTAAGACGCTTAGAAACTTCAGCAATATTTAAGATAGAGTCTACGATGCTGCAGGCATTTCGCAATACGCTGCTCAAAGAAGGTTTTACCGAAATAAGAACGCCTTCGATCGTTGCAGCTGCTACAGAGGGTGGCACAGACCTTTTCCCAGTAACATATTTTGAAAAGGTAGCATATTTATCACAATCTCCGCAGCTTTACAAGCAGCTTGCTGTTATTGGTGGTTTTGACAAGGTGTTTATGATCGTTCCTGTTTTCAGAGCTGAAAAGCACAATACAACAGAGCATTTGAATGAGATAACCCAGATGGATATAGAGATGGGCTTTGCTGACCACAATGATGCGATAAGAATGCTCAAGAAAGTAGGCTTAAGCATAATAAAGGAAGTTAAAAAGAGAAATGCAGAAGAACTCGAAACGCTTGGTGTTTCGTTAGATATTCCAAAGCCTGTAGAGGTAAAATACAAAGATGTGGTAAAAAAGATAAATGAAAACGGTCTGCACATTGAGTTCGGCGAAGACCTTAAGAGAGAACATGAGGTGCTTTTGGCAAAGCTCTATGGTGATTTTGTAATATTGAAAGAATATCCAACAAAAGTGCGTGCCTTCTATACAATGCCTAATGAGAAGGACCCAGAGGTTTCAAACAGCTTTGACCTTATCTATAAAGGGCTTGAGGTTTCAAGTGGTGCACAGAGAATACACATACCGCAGCTTCTAGAGGAAGCTATAAGAAAGAGGGGAATGGATCCAAAGAATTTTGAATTTTATATAAATGCATTTAGGCATGGCGCACCACCTCATGCAGGGTGGAGCATCGGCTTGGAGAGATTTGCAATGAAGATAACAAATATGCCTAACATAAGAGAGTGTTCGCTCTTCCCTAGGGATAGGACTAGGGTTACACCTTGATGCTATGGAAATTAATTCTATAAAAATAGAAAAGAACCCCGATGAGCAGCTCATCATCGGGCATGCTGGCTTTATAAAAACAGCAGAGGATTTATACGAAGCAATGGCAAATTCAGTACCAAATATAAAGTTCGGAATAGCATTTGTAGAAGCAAGCGGCCCTTGCCTAGTAAGGAGCGAAGGCAATGATAAGGAGCTTATCGAAAAGGCGCAGAGGAATGCACTAACCATAGGTGCCGGCCACACATTTGTCATCTTATTCAAAAACGCATATCCAATAAATGTTGTAAATGCAATAAAAGCGGTGCCTGAAGTCGTAAGCTTATACTGCGCAACAGCAAATGATGTGGAAGTATTCGTAGCAAATGGTATAAAGGGAAAAGCTATTGTTGGCATAGCAGATGGTGAGAGTGCAAAAGGCTTGGAAGGCGAAGATGATAAAAGCAAAAGGCGCAAATTTGTGCGTGATATTGGCTACAAGCTAGGGTGATTTATTGGAGTTTAAGCTTCTTAGCAAAGATGATGTAGATAAAGTAGTTGAAACACTCGAAAAGACTTACCCAAATGCCAAATATTATTTAAACTTTTCAACACCTATAGAACTACTTGTCGCTGCAATATTGTCAGCACAAACGCATGACGAAGTGGTTAATGCTATAACGCCTGAGCTTTTTAAGAGGTATAAGACAGCTCATGATTACGCGCAAGCTAAGCCAGATGAGCTCATAAAATATATAAGGCGTGTCAGCTATGCTGGAAACAAGGCAAAGAATATAATAGAGGCATGCAAGATAATCGACCAAAAATATAATGGCAAAGTACCAGATGAGATGGAAGCTCTTCTTGAACTGCCTGGCATAGGTAGAAAGACTGCAAACACAATACTAATCAATGCGTACAACAAAGTAGAAGGCATACCAGTTGACACATGGGTCATAAAGCTTTCATATAGGATAGGGTTTAGCAAGAATACAAAGCCAGAGCTTATAGAGCAAGACCTTATGAAGAATATAGATAAAAAATACTGGCACAACATAGCATATGTGCTAAAGCAGCATGGGCGTGCTGTCTGCAAGAGTGTGTTGCCTGAATGTTCTAAGTGTGTTATAAGCAAGATATGCCCAAAAAATGGCGTTGAAAAGAGCAAATGATTTTCATGAAGTTATACTGCGATTTTCATATCCATAGCAAATATTCAAGGGCAACAAGCGAGGGCCTTGACCTTGATGGAATAGCACAAGCCGCTAGAAACAAAGGTATTAGTATTGTTGGAACAGGAGACTTTACCCATCCTCTTTGGTTCAAAGAGCTCAAAGAAAAGCTGAAGCCTGCAGAAGAAGGCTTGTATGAATATAAGGGTATGAGGTTTATCCTCACTGTAGAAATTTCTACAGTTTTTAGAAGAGAAAACAGCATTAAGAAAGTGCATCATGTTCTTCATGCGCCATCTATTGATACTGCGGTGCAGATAAATGATATGCTCTCAAAATATGGTGACCTGAGTGCAGATGGCAGACCTACACTAAGTGTTGAGCCTGCTGAGCTTGTAGAAAAGATAATGTCGATAGATAAAGACATACTAATATATCCTGCTCACAACTGGACACCTTTTTATGGCTGCATGGGGAGCGAAAACATGTTCAACTCAATCGAAGAGTGCTATCTTGAGCAAGAGAAAAATATTTATGCTCTCGAGACCGGTTTGTCATCAGACCCGAAGATGAACTGGCGATTATCAATACTTGACAAATATTCTCTTCTTTCAAGTAGCGATGCGCATTCAGCGCAAAATATTGGCAGAGAGATGACTGTCTTTGAACTAGAAGAACCCTCTTATAAAGCGATAAATGAGGCGATAATGAAGAAGGATAACAAAAAACTTAGTCTTACTGTAGAATATTACCCTGAAGAGGGCAAGTACCATTATGATGGCCACAGAAACTGTAATGTTTCAATGAGTCCTGAGGAAGCAAAGAAATATAACAATAAATGCCCTGTTTGTGGCAAGCCTTTGGTAATAGGGGTTTTGCACAGGGTTATCGAATTAGCAGACAGGCCAGACGGCTTTATGCCAGAAAATGCGTCTAGATTCGTATATGCTGTGCCACTCATAGAGGTGCTTTCATACATTACTAACAAAGGAAGAGGTACGCAATATGTTAAGTCTCTTTACTCTAACTTATTAAAAAGGTTCGGAAGCGAGATAAATGTTCTACTCAATGAGGACATAGAGGCGATAAAGGAAGTAGACAAGACCCTTGCAGAGGCTATAGAAAATATAAGAGCTTCAAAAGTTAATTTAATTCCCGGCTATGATGGCGTGTTTGGTATAGTCGACATACTAAATAGGATTAAGAAGCCA
>JAWDMK010000016.1:0-13660 GCA_046536675.1 Microcaldota archaeon
CAGATGGCAAAGTTCAAGCAAGATTTCTACTAAGTACAACAGAAAAGGTGCAGTCTATTGAAGATTTAACTGCGCAGATAAACAAAGCAATAGAAGCAACAAAGCTTGATCCTGAAGAGGTAGCTTCTGCTATGCTAAGCAATATGAGGCAGGGTATGACTGAAGAAGAATATTATCAAGCAGTAAAAGATGCACTGCAACAACAGATAATAAACCACGCAACGGCTTCTAACTTCCCAGAAGTTATTGCAAAAGAAGGAGCTACTGTTCAGCCACCAGCTCCTGAGGATGTTGGAGATGCAATTAGGAAAGCATTTATTGACTTAAACAATCTTTACTTTGCTCCAGCAACAAGCGAAGGTATGCCACAGGTATATAATTATCTTGGCGTAAGGCCACTTTTTGTTGAAGAAGAAAGCAGTGCTGCACAAGCTGGCAAAGAAGTAGGAATAGTAAGCTCTTATATGTCAAAAGGTGACTTTTATGGCTTCAAGGACTTTATTAATGATGCAAAAGAAAATGGGGGCAATATAGATTGGGATCAGCTTAATCGTTTAGTCAATGAACTAAATGATAGGCTTCACCAGATAGCAGATATGCATTTAGATCCTGTAACAAAAGGACAAGTAATTAGTGAACTTTTGAATGATCCTAGGTATGCTCCGCTTTATGATGCATATGCAGTTTACAACCTTAAAGCAGATAGCATAGACTCACCAGTAATAAACAGTATAAGACACGCATTCTTTGGTCAGGGAGAAACAGAAGTTACAAGTGTAGCTAAAGCAGGACTTAATCCATTATATGATATAGAAAAGCAAGAAGTTACCTCATATCCTTTAATAACAGAAGAGCCAAATGTGGGTATGTTTAAAGGTGTGCCTTATCTTGAAGATATATTTCCTACAGTCAGGTTTGGTTCTCAAACTTTTGTAACAATGAGCACTCCAGAGCTAAGCGAGATGGAAAAGAATATAGTAAATAGATTTGATAACAGTGGCTCTTTCTCGTTAACACCAGAAGAAAGGGCAGCAATGTATCCCTCAATAATAAAACAAGCACTTGCAGACGCAATAGACAATGAAGAAGAAGCAATGCTTATAGAAGGAGAACAAGCTTATTCATCATCTATTGCTCCTTATTATGAGTCTTCAATTATGCCTGTTGCTCCTTTGTATAGTCTTAGGACTTTGCCAAATAGAGAAAGCACAGCATCAATCTTACCTTCATCTTCAACTTCAATATTCCCAAGCATTAGTATTTCACCAAGCCCACCACTTGGCCATTCAATAAGTCCTTCTGTATCATTATCTACTCCAGCTTCAAGCATTCCTACTTCAGTATCGTCTTCATCAATATCTCCTTCAATTTCCCTTTCAATTAGTCCAGCAATATCACCGTCTGTCTTACCTTCAGCATCTCCATCAATAAGTCCTTCTGAGTCACCATCTATATCACCTTCAGTTAGTCCATCAATATCTTCATCAGTGTCACCATCTGTATCTACTTCAACAAGCCCTTCGATATCTTTAGAACCTCCGTATAAGAAACCTATAGAGTTGCCTTGGATTCCGCCTTGGTGGTATGAGACAACACAAGGAAAAAGCATAGTAAAGCCTCTAAGCTTTGAATCAGTTTATTCACCAAGCCTTATACCTTTAATGCTACCTGAAACAGAGGCCATGGCTGAGCAGACTTATTCACCTCTAACCGCTACTGCTGGGTTTAGGCCTCTCCGAAACCCAGAGCCTCAAGGCAAGGCCTTAACCTTGGGCACAGAGCCAATAAGCATGCAATATAGCCCTCTGGTAAGCACTGTGCCTGATCCTGAGGCTATAGCAAGAGCCATAAGCCTTGCCCAGAGGTTTAATGCTCAAAATAATCTTGTATTGCCAAAAGGAGTAAGCCAAGCCCCACTTAATCCGTTTGAACAAGCAGAAGCAAATAGATTAGAAAGTGCATTAAAAGGAATACAAGGCAAGGCTAATGAGATAAAGAACAGACTTTTGGGCAGAGGCAACACTGGAGCTACGCTGAGCTCTCCAGCCGTATTTGGTGGAGTAAGCAACGTTGGTGGGCTAACAAGTGTAAATGGAATAAGCCTTGTGCCGACTGCTTACGACTTACTGCAAGTCTTAGGTCCAGATAAGCTGTTCGCTTACTTAAACCAAATAAATCCGTTCAAATACAATTCGCAAACCCTAATGAACCTGCAACCAGCACAACTGCTTAGAGAAATACAATCACTGCCTTACGACGTGCTTCTGCAAATCTATAATATGCTGCCAATGTATACCAAAGCCCAGGTGCTCATGCTTGAGGGCATACCCCCAGGCGAGGCCCTGAGCATAGCTCAGCTGGGGGCTCTGGGCTTGGGCGTTCCACCTCAGCTGGGCTTTGTTGGGCAGAATGAGAAGAAGCTAAGGCAGAACATAGCAAGAGGTGAAGTGAAAGTGTAGGTGATATGTAAAGGTATTTAAGATTTTAGATACATTTATAAATATTGTGGTGTGGGCATGTGCCTATATGTCTTTGTTGACGCCAAGCTGCGAGGCATATTCCAAGACAACGAAAAAGTCAAGGCGATCAACCTTGCCCTTCTCGCCAAAGAGCAAAGCCATATATATGATGAGGATAAAAATGAAATAATGTTTTTCAAACGTGGTGCTAATGCAAAGGTATAGCTTTTTATTTGTGCTTCTTGCGGCTTTGGCTTTTGTGGGCTTAGCCAACGCCGCCACGCCGACCATTCCTTCTGGCATTCAATACTATGTGGCAGTCAACATAACCAACAGCCAAAGCTCAGCCACGCCTTCGCCATTCCAGCAGATGATAAACATAACCGAAAGCTCATTTAGCAGCTACATAGCTTATAACAACAACTTCGCCAACTTTGAATACTTCTATGCCAACGGCACAATAATCCCAGCATGGATAGAGAGCAACAGCTCAGGCAAGCTAATAACATGGGTTAAGCTTACGCCGAGCATAGCGGCAAGCGGCAAGCTAACAATCTACCTTGGCTTTGCAAGCAAAACTACAAACCTCCTTAGCAATAGTGGAACAAGTGGCATAGGCGAAGCACCTCAATTGTCAAGCACATATGCACAGTATGATGATGGGGCGAGCGTATTCAAAAATTATTGGAACTTCGCTGGAACAAGTTTGCCAAGTGGATGGACACAAAGTAATGGAGGTACAGCAACTTGGAAAGTAAATAACGGTGTGAGTGTCTCTGAAAACTCTGGTTATCAAAATGTATATTATACAACACAGCAGACGTTATCTTCAACGGGAATAGTATTTGATTTATATGGTAGTTATTCTACATCTTCACTTAATACGGGATTTGGAATGCCTTATCTTAATGGTGTAAATCAAGGTAATAGTGCTTGGGTTGGTTATAATAGCTCTACGAAAACATTTACA
Source organism: Microcaldota archaeon (assembly GCA_046536675.1). Taxonomy (GTDB): domain Archaea; phylum Micrarchaeota; class Micrarchaeia; order Micrarchaeales; family CABMGC01; genus JAGDYD01. Next base: position 3,430 of record JAWDMK010000016.1, read on the forward strand.
GATCACGTTTTTAATGGTGGTACAGGAAATGATGTAAATACGCCTGTCACATTCTCAACAGGGATGCAAGTTTGGACATTCTATTCAATAGGAAGTGGAATAATAGTATTAAATAATTATACTAATCCAACAACTAACAAAAATGAATTTAGCACACTAACAGCATATATGGGTATCAATCAACAGAATAGTGCAACAGCAACAATATTTGTTCAGTGGTGGAGAACACGAGCAGTTCCGCCTAACGGCGTTATGCCAAGCGTAAGCTTCGGTTCTGTCCAAGTAAGAGCAAGCCTTACCATAAGCCCCAACCCAGCCACCTACGGCCAGAGCATAACCATAACCGCAACCTGCACGCCAAGCACCGACACCTGTGCCATAGACTACCCAAGCCTGGGTACGCACATAGCCGAAGGCACTGGCACTGCAACCTATACCTTCAACGCCTTTGCCTTGGGTGCTGGCACATACTCATACTTCTATGCTAATGATATAACAGCTGGCATAAACTCAACAAAGGCAACTTTGACAATTAATCAGAACAGCACATATTCATTAAGTATTGCAACAACGCCAAGTGCAAGTTATGCTTATAATGGCACAGGCATAAAAGCAACATACAGTTTATCAACCTTTAAGAATCAGCTTACGGGAACATTATATCTAAACAAAGCTACAATTGCTTCAACTTCAACTTCAGGTAGTTATACAAGCAGTGCAACTGCAGGCACATATGCTTTCGTGTTCAATACAACAGGTAATGCAAACTACACTGCAAAATCCACAAACATTACTATAGCAATAAACAAAAACAGTACATACACGCTGAGCATTACAGGAATAACAACAGGCAATCTGCAGTATAGTGGCGTAAACCAGACAGCAACTGCAACAATAAAGACATACCACAACCAGCTTACCGCAAACCTATGGCTTAATAATGTGCAGGTAGGCTCGACAAACAGCGTGCTTACGTATAATGCACCTTACTATGTTGGCCCATGGACTTTGACCTTTAACAGCTTGGGCAATGCAAATTATACAGCAAATAGCATAAGCACAAGCTATGGCGTTTATGTGCCTGTGAATTTATACTATGCTAATGCAACAAGCAGCATGATAAAAAAGACGTTGGCACCACCAGGGCTAATCCTCACTTCAATACCTGCATGCACAAATAACATGGCTTCGGGAACTTGCATAGGTAATTTAACTTATACTGCAAGCACAACGCTCTCTGGAAATATAATAGTTATCGGCAATATAACAATAAATTCTGGAGTTACGCTGACTGAAAATGGCTTCTGGATGGAGACTACAGGAACATTCAACAATAAAGGAACAATAACTGGCGGGACTAATCCGAAAGTAGGGGCTGGAGTATCTGTACCCAACGCTTATGCTGGGTCTGGAGGAGGTGGAGGTTCCACCTCTGCATGCGGTGGCGGATCAGCTGGTGGATCAACATTAGCACCTGGTGGTGGTATTGGGGGCAACGGTGCAACCCCATCAGCACCAAATCCAATATATTCGCTTATTTCTCAAATATTTCAAATACCACCAACTTATTTAAGTTCAGCTGGGGGTGGGAATGGTAACGGATGTGGTGGTGGAGGTGGCGGAGGGGGCGGAAGTGGGGTTTATGGAGTAGCAATTAGTGGTAAAACAGTAATTGCTGGAACTATTAATACGCAAGGTAATGCAGGAGGTGGTGGTTATTGCCCATCTTCTAGTACAAGCGGCGGCGGTGGAGGTGGAAGTGGTGGAGGATCTATTTTAATTGTTTATAATAGTTCTTATACTGCAGGCACATATTCCTATAGTGGCGGAGCAGGAGGTGGTGGCTGCAATGGAGGTATTAATGGCGGAAATGGGGGTGCTGGACTTGTAATAACCTATCAATCAAAATTATTACCATTCCAAAATCTCTTTTCTACAAATTACTATTATCCTTTAAGGTTCAATGCAACTACGACTGCAAATAACCTAAAATTTAATACAACACAAATATTATGGTCTTCCTTTGGGCAGGATATTATTTTATTAACAAATCAATCTTTTTCAACTATCCCATTAGTTGGGGAAACTAGCATCAAAATTCAAGAAAGCCAAAATAATGGTAAACCAGTTTCTATTAACATTTCATATTTCAACATAAACACGACTGACATAAATTCAGCCATAAATTACTCTTCACTTATTCAGTATTTCCCAATCCTTGCCCACACCCCAAGCTGGACGGCAAAGCCATCAAGCTGGGCCATAAGCCTTAACCAAACCAAATGGTTCATCAATGGCACAAGCGGTGTGGTATTCAGCACTGCCAATACAGGCACGCTCACGCCTTATATAAAGCTGAACTATCCATTCACAAGCTTTATACTCAACTATTCAAATAATCCAAAGGTGCAGAACAGTATAACTATAGTACCGTTCAATATATACTTAGCAAACAGCATCAACCCGAATTTGAGGGTTATAGCAAATATTTCTACATATAATCAAGAAACATTTAATTCAATCACCACAAACCAGAGCTGGCTTATAAACTTCAACTTCAACAACTATCTGTTTACAAAGAATATTTCAAATTCAAGCTCAAGCAGATTTTATTTAATGATACCAAAAAGCAACTATCTAAATCCAAATGTAATGTTCCAGCTGAATGGCACAGTAACGAAGCCTTACTTCTTCTCACTTACCCAACTCTTCTGCCCAAGCACAGTAGCTAATGGACAAAGCGCCACATATACAATAGGCTTGCCAGATACAAATGGCACAAAGTATAGCTTCTATGTTTATACTTCTGCAGGAACGAGTGCAGCACAAGACATTCTATTTATAAATGAGCTGAAAGGCACAAGCCCGACAGGGGCAGAGAGTTTGGTTATACCACCAAGCCTGCCTATGGCTGTGCCGTTAGAGACCACAGGGCAGGAATACCAATACATTATATACTCGCCAAACTGCAAGGATGTTTACTTTAAAGGCAGTTTTGTAAGCCCAACAAACCCAACCTACCTTACCTTAACAAGTGGAGCAAATCAGGCAGTAATATATAATATGACGCAAGCCACTGGAGCATGCACACTAAACACTACAACATGGAAGTTATTCTGCGCTGCAAGCGACCCCACGAGCCAGACGTATAAGTATACACTTTATGTTTATAACCAGACAAACGTTTTAGGTGCACAACAATTAATATTAGAAAAGAACTTCACAAGCTCTGCATTTACTTATAACACAACTCTGCCAGCAAATGGCACATACAGCTATGAAATCATAGGTTATGCATTCAGAAACTTAGACCCTGTGTTTGTGATAAATAGTGGTCAGCTATTATTCCCAAAAGCACCACTTTCAACACCGCTTGCTGGGTTTATTTCATTTATTTTAATGCTGGCACTCATATTTATAGGGGTATTGACGGGCAAGCCACTTATAATTACCATGCTTATGGGGGCAGGAATGTTCTTTATAACATTTATAGGATTAGAAGCAATTGGAATAAATACCATATTAGTATTTATAGTTTTAGAAGCAATAGTATCAATATGGAGCATAAAAACAAGATAGGTGGTGAAAAGTGGATATTAATTTAGGGAGCATTATCAAAGCGGGCCTGATAATGGCGTTTGTATTGCCAATGTTTGCACTTATCTTAGGCACTGCACCCACCCCACCACCTATACTCATGCAAGGCTCAAATATAAATGCAACCGAACTTTCTACACAAATGAATAACACTTCACTTTATGTTCAATATCAGTTTCTACGCTCTGTTTCTGGGTTAAATTCAACCTTACTAAGCCAAAACGGCAGCTTTTATGCAAATCCAACAATCTTTCAAGCTTTTGCTTTTATATTGCAAGGCTTTGGTACTGTAATGCAGGATATAGTCATGATACCTTATCTCGATTATGTTTCAATGAATTTTATATTAACAGGAATGAGCTACAGTTTGCCTGCATTCTTGGTAGGTATATTTAAAGTTGGTATTGACCTACTTTATACTTATATGCTTTTATCAATGCTACTTATGGGTGTAAGTGCAATTGAAAAGTATCAAATGAAGAGTGGATAGCATGGTAGGATTAGCCTTAATTATGCTCCAATTTTATACAAACCTTAATAATGTTACACCATGGAATGTTACTATTCCAAGCAACCCAAGTAACTTTCCAAATATAGTAATAGGCAACATACCATGGTTCTTTCCTGCAGTGACGATGTTTCTTATGGCACTGAGCATGTATATTATGGATACAAGAACAAATATCAATACAAGGACCAACCTGCTTGCAATAAGCATAGCCTATACTGCACTTGCTTATGTAGAAATGCTGGGCAGCTTAACCACAGTAGGCTGGTTTGCGACGTTTGAGATGATTTCGATAGCGTTGTTCTTTATTATAACGTTGTTTGTAAACCCAGGTGAGGAATAATGCAATTACATAGAAATAAATGGACTTTGGCGAATATGCATGATATTGATAGACAGCTTTATCAGATCCAGCTTAATGCAATGATTAATATGCAGGAAGATAGAAGGAATAAAGAGCTTTTCTTTAAGTATTCCGCACTCCTTATGGCTACAGGAATGAGGCGCATTGAACCATTTCTGCGCAAAGTTGTAATAGAAAAAGAGGTTTACAATAAGCATACTTATTTCTATGTCACAAGCGCTGTGGCAAAGCATTTTGAGACTAGGGCAAAGTTCTGCGAGACCTGCGGAGAGGTGCTGAAGAGCCAGAAAGAGCAGAAGGAGCATAGGAGGCTCGGGCATAGGCTTAAGGTATTAGGCTATAGGAGAGAGGTTACCACCCCTTGGCAGACACAAAACGAGTATGAAAGAAACTTCTTTTACCAGCTATTAGGCTCAAGGAATAGCATAACCATAGATTTCACACCTTTGCTTCCGCCAAGGTTTAGAGGCTATGGTATGGAGAAGCTGCTGAAGCATTATGAAAAAGAGCAAAGCAATATGTTTAATGATATTAATAAAAAGTTTAGAATATTTAAGGCAATGCTTTATGATCCAGAGAAAAAAGAACCCGTAGAAGGCTATTTAACCCCACACATGCTTAGGCATTTAAAGGCTTTTAGTCTTATAGTAGAGCACAGGTATCCACCTTGGCTTGTGCAGCAGCTTCTGCATTGGGATAGCGAGGAAATGGTAAGCTATTATGCAGACATAAAGAATGCACTTAGGAATATTGAGATTGTGCAGCAGTATGAAGCTATGAGGATGATGGCATGACAACACTTGATATATTTTGGGCAGTTGTCGTTGTTTCTTCGGCTTTAGGCTTGCTTATGTTCACGCTTAGCTGTGTTGGTATTACTGGAATGACTTATATAGCAAACGCAACTGCAAATATACCAAGCTATTATAATGTCACTGGAGCAACTGCAATGTTTAGTGGAACGGAGAAGTTTCTTATGAGCTTAAGTGTATTCTTTGTAATTATTTTAATAGCTGTATCGTGGATGCTAGGCGCATTTTTTAAGGCTTCACCACTTAGCGCTGTGGTTAGCATAGTATGGCTGTTTATGTATACTGCTGTAGCTATTTTTGTAAGCCATTATCTTGTAGCCACAGCAAAAATGATAACAATATATAATACTTTAGGCAATAGTGGCAACTTACTGTTCTTGTTCTGGGCAAATATGCCAACAATATTAGTTATAGCAAGCCTTGTTGATCTGGCAATTGCCGTAACCGCTGCAGTCAAAAGCTAAAGAAAGATATTTATATTTTTGCTTTACTTATATTACATTAGGGGAACTGGATGGCAGACATAAAGAAAGCCATCCGTGACCTTGCAACAATAGCAGTAGGCATTCTGGTCGTAGATGTTATTTTCACTGCGACTGGAATGGCACTAGCGAGCCTCAACTCAGCAACGGCCAACCTTGCCTCATACGTAAGTGTGAGCACATTGGCTGGCGTAATATCGACAATAACCCCAATTGTGAACTTGGTCTTCATAATTGGCGGCATTGTCGTGCTGTTGGAGCTCTTTGGTGCGGACAGCCTACTCCAGGTAGGTTGATTGCAGGGCCATGGAGAAGCGCAGTGACCGCACTAGCGCTCCGCTGCGCTTTCTGCTTATTTCTTTGCTTTGTCGTCGAAGACTTAGAATTTTGCATTTAAATAAGCAAATTTAAGCGATTTGGCTAAGCAATGAAAATATTGAATTATCATAAAATCGTGCAAAATAACGCAATTATTTGCAAGATTTTTACTGATAGCCTTGTAAAATAGATAGAGCCTTATACCATTCCAGAGCCTTTAGCCAGGCTTCGCCGTATTTTTGCAAATGCTCATTTGCATCTGATTCATAATATTCAAACTCACCATCGTTTTTTGGTAGTCTCAAAACCCCAACCCTGTTAGGCATAATATTCTGCTCCTGCAAAAGATAAAGATAGGCAACAATCTGCAATTTATAATCTAAACTTATATGAGTGCTGGTCTTCCAATCTAAAAGCGTGAGCTCACCATCAATTTCAAGCAAAGCATCGATGGTGCCACCATACTTATATTTCTCGCTAACCATAACATACTCCGTTCTTATTGCCTTTATCTGCTTACCATTTTTCCATCTAAGGTATTGGGCAAAGCTCTTTTTAGCCAAGCTGATCTGCTCTGGCGTATAGCCAACTTCATCTACTACTGCACCCTCGAGGTCTGCTTGAATATAAGCGTGGAGGAGCTTGCCTGTATCGAGCGTTGCTTTGCTCTCGGTGTCGAGGCTTTTGTTGTTTAAACCGAGCTGGTTTGCCCAACGTTGAAGCCCAGGCTTGGCTATGACTGCGTTGAGGATTTGCGTTACACTGGGCACGGTTTCGCCGTTGGGGAGCACATACTTAGGATGGGTTGAGAAGAAAGGAGTTATAATGTTCATATGGTCGACCTATTTTTGTTGCTTTCATAAAATTTTACCTCAGTAATCTTAACGCTTGTTGCAAAAAGCATATCACGATTTTTGATTCTGTAGGCAAAGATTCTCGCTTTATGGAAGTCATCAAATACTGGAATAAAAATGTTCTTTCTTTGATTCATAAATGCGGTTATTGGAAATATTTCTCCTTTCTTTATGCAGACAGGTACATTACCAGCAAGGACAATCCACATTTTCTTCATACAATCAACCTATAATCTAGCGTTCCCAATCTTCCTCTTTTCGTCATCCAAGTTACATCACCTCTATATTTATACCAAGCTTTTTCTCAAGCTCTTCCTTTTCCTTACGCTCCTGCGGTGTAAGGTAGCCTGATTTTTTGCTTTGGATAAATCTAAATTGGCCAGACTTTATGGCTATTATATCTATAGGGCTGTGGCTGCCTGCACTCCTTATACAGAACCAACCCTCCTGCTCAAGCTTTTTCATTATCCTATACTCTCTTGCAACACCATTTCTATAGTTTTTGTTCACTTAACCACTCTTCCCCACGGTGCTGTGGCAAGGCGACCAGTTGATTGCAATTAGAGCCACAGCACCCTTATGGAGCATCAATTTATACACCATAAATATCATCGTTTTGGTGTTGAACTTCATTTAGACAATCAACGCAAAACCACTGCCCATCATATTCATAGAGTTTACTTACAGCCTTGCCGCAATGCGGACATATTACTTTTTTAATAGGATCTTCATAAGCAACTTTAGCTTCAAGTACGGCTTGCCCTTCTTTTGCGTTTAATTGCGTTTTTTCAGCGTTTTCTTGTTGTGTGGTATTTATTGTGGCTTGCGGTGAGATCTTGGCTTGTATGCTTGTTTTTACACCAATTCCAGCATATCCCCAAACTGACTTCCCATCTTTTTGGAGTTTGGTTGTGCTTATGTTAAAAAGTCTTTGCAGCTCCTGCGTAAACTTGGTTTTTGTAACCGCATCTATCTCCATATCATTGCAGTAACTCACATAAGCATTATAGAGTTCATCTTTTTCTATTTTTAAATTCTTGTCTAGCTCAAATGTGCCTGCTTGAATGGAATCAGTTATAAATGCATATATATTGTTGTTTTGTTTCTGCCAAAGCTCCATATTTTCTTGTGTTTTATCTTCAAAGCTGAAGCGCCTGGCCAAAAGGTCGCGGAGCGCCAGAAGGCTTGCCACTATAAGGCCCTCTATCTCGCTCTCGTTAGAGATAAGGCTAGCATAAAAGCCATCGTTTCTCTGGAAGTGGTTAGGGTAGTTTGTTATAATCCAACGAGAGAAGAAAGCCTCATCAGTACTGTCATATACATATGGCAAGCGGTTTGTTGTATAAATACTTTTTGCAGTATTTACAAAGCTTTGAATCTCTTGCTTCATCTTAACTGGTGCGTCTATCCTACTCTCACCACTAATCATTTTGATAATACCTTGGTTCTTTATGGCTGTTATTGGTAAGTCATCGTAGATATTTGCTAGCTTGCCCCACAGTTCTGCTCTAGCGAAGCGGTAGTCAGCTAAGTCTTGCAGCGAGATATTTGAGATATTACGCTCGCCTATAATATAGGTAAAGAGCTTAAGGAATGTGGTCTTGCCCGCGTCCTTTGGCCCGAGCTCCATGAACATGAGTTTGAAGGGGTTGCTTGGGTAGAAGGTATAGCCGATCTTGGCAAGCTGCAACATAACCTTGTCTTCGCCGACTATATCAGAAAAAAATTGATAAATTTTAGGAGCAAAGATTTTGAGAGCAACTTCTGGCGCATAGTTTTTGTCTAGGCTCTCAATGAGCATTCCCTCATTTAGATTATGAGGTATTTGAAAGAAGAAGTAGTGTGCTGCCATATCTTCAATATTTTCTTTTTTGAACTCTGCAATATTGAAGACAATGTTTTTGAATGGTATTAGATTTTTGTTTTGCTTTGACTGTACGTCCTCCCAGCGCACAAAGTATTTGCTCTTTATATAGTCAACAAAATTAGCCTTTTCTGAGCGTTTAAGTAGATCTACGCCAAATTCCCGCAGAGATAAGCTTGTTAGATAGCTCTCGACTTGGTGGTCTTCTGCTTTAGTATAGATACCATTTGGCATCAGTTCGTAAAGTGTTCCAGCAGTATATAAGAATTTATGTGTTGCATCAACCTCAGTATATAGGTATTCTTTAGCACCTGCACCCAAACGCATCGCATCGCCTTTTTGTTCTTTTCTTGTATTACACTACTTATTATATTATATAGTAAAGTATTTAAATCTTTTCTTTAATATTAAATTTACCAACTTTTTAAGTCAAAAAAGATAAAAAATAAAAATAAAAATATATAGACGACAAAATATACATATTTACGAGAGTAAAATATCTAATTTAGATATTGAATTTATATAAATTTTAACTCAAAAAATTGGTAAATTTAAGGTTAAACGAAAGGTTTATATATTTATCTGTAATACAATATTATAGGGCCAAAGGCCCAGGCCAAAGCCCAAAGCCTTGGCTCAGGCCGCGCTTCGCGCAGGCAAAGCCCAAAGCCTTTTAAGAAAAGGCTTTGGTGAAAAAGGAAGAGGTGAAACCTATGTCAAAAGCAAAAGTAAATCAAATCGAAAAGAAGGTTGCAGTAAGCCTACCATTGCAGTTTAAGCTAGAAGCAAAGATGCTTCACTTGACTCCTACAGGCTATTACCGTTGGCTCAAAGAAAAAGCAAATTACTCAACACCTTATGATCAGATGCTTGCTAACTATAAAGCCCAGCAGCAGAGCCAAAGCCCAGCCAAGGCCCAGCCTGAGCCCGAGGCCCAAGGCTCTGGCGAGGGCGAGGGCAAAGAGGGTGAGTGAATGGATGAAGAAACGAGAAAAAATATTAGGGAAATAGCAAAAATAGTATTAAAAGGAGAGGGCAATGTACCTACAAGGAAAGAGGTAAAAGAGCTGCAAAAAATACTAGACAAAGCAGAAATAGAATATCTAGGAATTAAGAAGATAAGAGAAGAGATAGAAGCTATATATGAAATAAAGTTACATGCGTATGAAGAAGCCTTGCAGGAATATTATGAGGCACGTAGTAGGTATCTAGCTGCTAAAAATGGTTGATACTATGTTTGAAAAGCGTTGCAGTTATTGTGGCAAGCCCATAAAAAGCACAGACTACATGGTGCATTTGCGCTATCCGAAATTTGACGGCATTCACGAAGAGTATTTTCATCTGCAATGCTATAAGAAAAGAGAAAAAGAATTGAGGTGATAAAATGTCCTATGAATTAGCTAAAAAGCAGGTTTATAAATGGCAAGACGTT
>JAWDMK010000017.1:0-13585 GCA_046536675.1 Microcaldota archaeon
GCTGGAGATAAAATTTACTTCCAGTGCCTTTTCCTGTTAAGCCACTTCCTTTCCAGCCCACAAATGTGTGGAATCCAACAATAGCACCTGTTGTTGCGCTGATTTCCCTGTTTACATATAGAACGCCAGCTTCGATCTTGTCTATAAACTCTTTTATCTCACTCTTCTTCTTGCTGTAGAAGCCTGCTGTAAGGCCATATTCTACATCATTTGCCATCCTTATTGCATCATCTAACTTCTTGTATGTTGTAATCACAAGGAAAGGTAAGAAAAGTTCCTCGTGGAAGAGCCTATTTTCATGGCTTATCTCAACAAGCGTGGGCTCGACATAATAGCCATTTAGTGGCAGCTTAACATCATTGCCGCCATATATTATTGTTCCATTTTTCTTTGCTTCCTCTACCGCTTCGATGAATCGCTGGTGTGCCTTCTCACTTATAAGCGGGCCCATGTATACATCTTTTTCTAATGGATTTCCTATCTTGAAAGACCTCATCTTCTCAACAAGCTTGCTTATAAATGCTTCCTTAACAGACTCATGCACATAAACTCTCGAGCATGCACTGCACTTCTGCCCGTCAAAGCCAAATGCTGCACTCGCTATGCCTGTTGCTGCTTCATCAAGATCAGCATATTTTGAAACGATAGCCGGATTTTTGCCCCCCATTTCTACTATAAATACCTTCTGCAAGCCATTGCTATAGTTCTTTGCTATCATGCTCATGCCCGTAGCTCTTGAACCTGTAAAGACTATACCGCTAACCTTTTTGCTCATAACGATCTCATCGCCAACCTCTGAGCCAGGGCCTGTTATGTAATTGAACACCCCGTCTGGCACGCCAGCTTCTTTGAATATTTCATAGATTTTAAGGCCTGTAAGCATTGACATGTTATCTGTTGAAGAAGGCTTGAATACAACGGTATTACCTGTTATTAATGCACCTGTGCTCATGCCAACCGAGATAGATATTGGAAAGTTGAATGGTGCTATAACGCCAAAAACACCGTAAGGCTTCATCGCTATTGTAACCTGCTCTTCCTTTCCTGGAGCACCTTGAAAGCCTGCATGCACTTTAGCAGAACTTCCTGGAAGCTTTACACGCCTTATATAGCCCTTATTCCTCTCCATCTCAAGTGCATAATATCTTAAAAAGTCGATTGCTTCATCTACCTCGCCAACTGATTCATATCTTGTCTTGCCGTTTTCTATGCTTAGTATTGCTGCAACATTGAACTTTTCCCTAGCGAATATGTCTGCAGCTTTTCTAAATATCGCAACCCTTTCCTTATAATCCTTTTCCTTCCATTCTGAAAATGCGGCAAGTGCTGCATCTATTGCTTGCTGTGCATGCTCCCTTTTGCCCTTCTGGAACCTTCCTATAAGTCTCTTGTCTATCGGCGAATACTCAACAAGCTCCTCATTCGCATAAACCTCTTTTCCACCTATATACATTGGAAATCTCTTGCCAAGCACTTCCTTGCTTGCCCTTTCAACAGCCTCATCGAAAAGCTTATCGAATTCATCTTCTTTTCCGGCTTCAACAAACCTTCTATAAGTAAACTCATTCTCAAACTTCTGCATTAGCTCACCGCACATATAAGGAATTAAAAGAATTTATTTCTATTTGCAAATTTTATTGCATTACTTACAAATGCTGGCTCACACCCTCTATAAGGAGCTGCATCATGTGTTAAGAGAAGGCGAGCGAAAGAAAAACTATTTATTATTTTCATGAGCTTATCTTTACAGTGGCGACCATGCAAAAACTGCTGGAGATACAGATAGAGACTAAAGATTCAAAGATAGATCTAGAGCACTTTGTAAGCGAAGGTACTTGGAAGGACCTGCTTATAGAGCTTGTAAGGAAGAACGAGCTAGATCCTTGGAATGTTGATATTATAGAAATAGCTGATAAGTATATAGAAGCGGTGAAGGAGCTTAAGGTACTTGATCTTAGAATTCCAGCCAACATTATACTTGCTGCATCTATCTTGCTCCATTTCAAGAGCGAGGCGCTTTATCTTGAGCTCGAAGGCAAGCAAGAGAATGAGGAAGTTGCTGAAGAGCCAACCCAACGCATTATTCCAGAGATTCCTCAGCTCTCGTTCAGGCTCAGGCTCCCTCCAAAAAGGAAGATAACACTTGCAGAGCTTATACAGGCACTTGATGAAGCAATGAAAATAAAAGAGGTAAAGGAGCAGAGGAGAAGCGAGGTCTTTACTTTGCCTATAAAGTTTGAGAACAAGGATATTGAGCTTGAGCTCAGCAGGGTTTTGCATGAAATAAAAATGAGTGTGGATAAGAAAGGCATGACCACATTTTCTTCTTTGGCAAAGGTCTCAAAAAGCAATGATATACTTGTCGACCTTTTTGTGCCACTCTTATATCTTGCAAATAGGGGAAAGATCATGCTTTTACAGGAGCAGTTCTTCGGCGAGATAATAATAGTGCTGGGCCGATTGAATGGATGAGGGAGATTACAAGAAGCTTATAGAAGCAACACTATTCATGTCACAGAATGCACTTAGTGCAAGCGAGATAGGCAATATAATAGGCTTAGCCAGCATAGGCAAGGTAGAGGAATTGCTAAAAGCACTTGCAAAGGAATATAACGAGAGGGATACTGCGCTTGAGGTGATGGAGATAGGAGGCAAGTACATGCTAACCCTTAAGGAACCCTATGCAAGCAAAGTAAGCTCACTCGCCAGCGGGCCGGAGATAAGCAAAGGGGCTCTTAGGATACTAGCTTATATAAGCAAGAATAATGGAGCGCTGCAGAGCGAGCTTGTAAAGATATTTGGAGAGACTGTTTATGCATATGTAAAGGAGCTTGTCACAAAGGAGTTTATAGAAGCAAAAAGAAGCGGAAGAAGCAAAAAGCTCTATACAACAATGAAATTTAAGGAATATTTTGCAGTACCCGCGTAGAAGATTTCTCTTTTTTAACCTCTAACTTAGGCTCCTCGAGATAGCTCTTTACTATTATACAATTATTTTCAGCTCTTAAAGAAAAGTACAAACCTATTTTCTTTATATCTCTGCTGCTAAACTCAATGCCACTAATCTTCTTACCGAAATGGATCGTTTCACCCACACCAAATAGCCTTTGAATGTCAGCCTCAAAGTCTAAGATTTTATATTTATCTTTTGCATCGACACGCTCTACTTGTATGCATCTTCCACCTCCACATATCTTAATCCTTTCGCCCTCATTCAATTTTATTCTTACAGCCTCTTCGTAATCTAAAGTATATGACCTATGCAGTTTTTTCAGCTCAGAAATAGACTCAGCAATGCCCATAACACCACAATCGGGTTAAGAGGCTAAGAGGTATAAAAAGCTTGCGGCCAATGAAAGAAAGTATAAAAACCTTCTAACCTGCTCAGTAGCTTGGGTGAGATTCTTCAATACCTTCAATCTTATTAAGGTAAAGTGCAGCGACGAAGAGATATGATGAAAGCCTGTTGATGTATCTTATTATCTCGCTGTTTACCTTATACTTCCTCGAGGCACTGACTATATCGCGCTCTGCCCTTCTTGCAATCGCCCTAGAAAATTGTAAATGCACCGCACCCTCTCCGCCCCTTGGAAGTACAAATTTCCTTAGTTCGCCAACCACCTCTGCAAGATCATCTATTTCCTTCTCGAGCCTTTCAACAAGCTCTGGGCCAAGGCCCTTTACTTTATTTTTTGTTAGCGTACATGCAAGGTCAGCACCAAGAATGAAAAGATCATTCTGTATGTTATCAAGTTCTTTTCTAACTTTCTCATCGTGTACATAGAATAGTGCAATTCCAATGCTACTATTAAGCTCATCCACAGAGCCTATAGCTGCAAGTAGTGGGTCATCTTTTGGCACATTGCTATAGTTCATTAGACTTGTCGTACCTTTGTCACCATTGCCTGTATAAAATTTCATGTGATCAATATAAAATAGGTAACTAATATTTAAAATAATATTTACCAATTTTAGATTTGAAGAGGGGGCCTGTAGTCGAGTGGTAAGACGCCTCTTTCACAGAGAGGAGATCCGGAGTCCGATTCTCCGCGGGCCCATCTGTAACGTTTTTTTGAGGATTTAATCGAGCTAACCTTTTCAGGCTAAGTTTAGTTTATCTTTATTATTTTTCATGTTTAAACATATAACAAATATAGCATGAGTTCATGCCAGTTTACTTAGCGTCAGAGGTTCCAGATTCCCTGCTTGCCAAGAAAAAGGCAGTAATAGCAGATTTAGATGGAACTATTGCTGAAAGCAAGCTGCCAGTAGATAGTGAAATGGCTGAAATATTGGTAAAGCTTACAAGCCACATTCCTCTTGCTGTAATCGGTGGTGGCAGTTATGAGACGTTTTCAAAGCAGCTGATAAGCAAGCTGCCTAGCAATAGCAATTTATCTAACCTCTACTTGTTCCCTACAAACGCCACTGCTTTCTTCTCTTTTTCGCACGGAACTTGGAACAAGGTATACGAGCTTGCACTTAGTACAGAAGAAAAAGAGCGTATAATTACTGCACTTAGAAAGGTTATAGATATGTTTGATTTTGCAAGGCCGCCAAAGCTCTTCGGCCCTCAAATCGAAGATAGACAAACTCAGATCACCTTCTCTGCACTGGGACAGAATGCACCAATAGAAGAGAAGCGCTTATTTGATCCTAATTTTGAAAAACGTAAGCTAATGAAGAGAGAGCTTGAAAAGCTCATACCAGAATTTGAAATAAGACTTGGGGGAATGACATCGATTGATATTACAAGAAAAGGGATAGACAAGTCATATGGAATTAGAAAGATAGCAGAGCAGTTGAAGTACAAAATTGATGATATGCTATATATCGGTGACGCCCTTTTCGAGGGTGGCAATGACTATGCAGCGATAGGCACAGGCATAGACTGCGTGCAAGTGCACAGCGTAGATGGTACCAAAAGGCTTCTAATGCGTATAATTAGTGATAAAGAATAAAGGCGTTATAAGCGCCTTATGCTTAAAGCTACACCATTTAACAATTGATTTAGCCTTAGCCTGCTTGCCTCAGCTTGTGTTATTCTGTATTCGCTTTCTTTCAGTGCTATTATCTCGCCACGCTTTATGCCAAGAACTCTTATTGCGATCTCTAAGTCTGAAAGCTTCTCTTCTAAGCTTGCACTCTGGATAATATAGGTATTGAACATCTCTCCATTGCCTATAATCTCCTTGTACTTTTTACTGCTCGGCTCTAGCAATATAAACTTGTGTTCCTTGTCCTCTTTAGGTATGTTAAGCTTTGAAAGATCAAGCAGCTCTGCACTTCCCTTTATTCCGCGTCTCTTTGCTATTTCCTCTACAGCTTTTTTCTGCAGTTCTGTGTTTATTCTTTCTAGCTCTTCTACTGTTGCAAATTTTTCTCCTCTAAATTTATCTACAAGCACCTCTCTAGCCAGATCCAATTTTAGCTCGCCGCTCAATGCCGCTGCAACGCTCTTCATAGCACCGCAGTCTGTATGTGTTATTACCCTTATTTCAGTAATATTCTCATCATTTAGTAATGAATCTATTGTATTCCTCACTGCATAGAGATTTGCTCCAGCGTTTCTAAGAAAGATTGTATTGCCATCGTTTAGCGAGTCAAGGTATTCATTTAACCTTCTATCCATGCATGAGAGCACAAGTTTCATTGCCTCACCTAAAACATAGAATAATAGAATTTTCCCTTCTAATTTATAAACGATATGGTAGACGATTCAAAGGAGAGAAAAAGCGATGAAGATATTGAAACATTGAAAAGATATAACCAGTTATATCTAGAGATAATAATGCGCTACAAAGAGTATATAGAAGAAAATGAGAACCTTTATGTTGCCGAACTGCCTAAGCTAATAACACCTGATAATGAGAGCGTTGTAGGCTTGGCTAACAAGATAAAGAGCCAATTTCCTATCTATAACTATAATGAGAATTTTCCAGATGCGGTAAGAATTGCCTACAGCTATGTAAAAGATAATATTCTTCTTGTAAACCTGCCCATACAATTCTGGCTTAAGCCCGAAGAAGTAATAAGATGTGGTGCCGGAGATATTTTTGATAAGGCTACACTCCTTTGCAGCCTAATTATAGCGCTTGGCAACGTTTCTACAAAACTTATCATAAAGGTAGAAGAGAATGAGAGGGAATTTGTTGTTTATTCTGAGTTTAACAATGGTATAATAGCTGTCGACCTTGAAAGAGGTGTTAAAGAATATAAGAGTAGAGAAGAATTGTTAAAGGCAATGGGAGTATACAAAGAAAACGAGGAGATGAATGTGTATGAGTTCAATGACAAGATGTATAATTCAATAATCTAGAAGGTCTCCACTCTAGGCCAGTTTATCTGCTCCTGCGTTGTAGCTATTTCTTCTGTACTTTTTGAAAGCCTGCTATATGACAATGTTCCTATAGTAAGAAATGCTATCAAGCTAACTGCTAGAAGATAAGCTGAGTTCATAGTAAGGTATTCATAGCTGACTATAATGAGTATGAATGCATTTATCGCCCAGCTTAAATAAAACCATCTATTGCTCTTCCCAAATAGCATAAGACCAGCAAGCGCCGAAAAGATTACAACTAAAAGATTTATGAATGAAAGGCCGTAGCTATAAGTAAGAGTGTTTAGAAAGCCAACAAACCCAACACTGCCTATATAATTAACAAGGAATTTTGCTTGAGGATATATGAAATAGCCCATTATCGCTGCGTTTACAAGCAGGAAAAAGCTTGAGACAGCTACAAACGAATTAAATCTTATTTCTTTTAAATTGGGTGCCTGGCCAGCTACCTTATCTATGTCTTCAAGACAGTAGAAAGCACCATTATACTCAACCAAATCAGCATAGCAGAATGGTCTTTTACAATAATTACATATCGCATATGCGGGCCTCCAAGGATGATTCACGCACACCATGCCTTTTGCAGCTTCAATACTTTCCCTCTCTACTTTTGTATATTTTTTAGTGGCTTTTTCTTGCACCTCTTTTTGTATGGGTGGGGTTAAGAGAGGGAAGTTCATCTCCTCTTTTTCCTCAGGAGTTGGTATATTTGCAACATTCAAAACTTCTCCCTTTGCTACCCCAACCTTAGGCTGGGCAAAGGGTTGCTCAATCTTTGGCTGCACCTGCTTCGCTTGTGTTTGTGCCTGAATCTGAGATTGTGGCACTGGTTGTTGCTGTGGTTGCGGTGCTGCGCTAGGTCCTACTTGTGGCTGAGGCTTTGGCTGGGGCTGTGCAAATTTTTTGCTTGGAGCAGTAGCTGTTGTAGTCATCCCCCGAAGCTTAAAGATAAGAAGCTCATTGGGGTCAACAACCACTTTTACACCTCAAACGCCCTTCTTTCTTTCTAACATTTCTTTTTTCTTTTCAAATATCTTAGCATGCTTTGCACAGCTGATGCAGTAGTAAACCTTTCTTCGCTCGAAGAACTTAACATCATTTCCTGTATGTGTTTCCGTGTCAAACCTTATTATCTTTTCAAATACTACTGCCTTGCTTCTTGGAATTTTTCTTCCACAGTTCTCACAAGTAACTAGCGGTTCTTTTCCTCTCAATAAAACACCTTTCTTACTTTTTACTTTGTCTATTTAAGTTTATATATCTTCCTAAGCTGGCAGCCTTCCACGAATAAATTCATGAGCTTTCTGCTATGCCTTCTATAAACGCGATAATAAAACCAATTATTCTTAAAAATTAAGAATGCTAGCAAAAGATTATTAAAATTGCTTTGAGCTTTAAATTTGGTGATGTTTTGAAGATCTATATTATAGGAGATAATGCTGATGAAATTGATAACGCTGTTGAGATAATTTCTAATAAGAACGCGGATATAAGTGTTATAGCAAAAGAAGTAAGCAACAGTGAGCAGCTAAGTAAGGAGGTTGCTAATTCAGTAGGCAAAGGCTATGTTGCATTGCTTGTTAATGATCCGGTAGGAGCAAATATAAACTTAAATAAGCTCCAGAATGTTAATGCAGTGCCTTGCAGCAGCAAAGAAGATGTATTCGCAGCAAAGAAGAATAATGCAAACGCAATAATAATAAAGGATTTCTCGAAGAAAGAAGAGATATTATCTGCGCTTATAGAATATACTAGTGAGAGAAAAGAAGAAAAGCCTAGAAAAAGAAGAATTGAAAGACTAAAAGAAGTTAAAGAGGTTGAAGGAGATGAAGCAACAGAAAGTAAAGGTGAAGAATTAAGCAAAGAAAGCGATAAAAATGAAGAAACTGAAGCAGCTTCAGAGAGCGAAGAGAGTGGAGCTAGTGACGAAGGTGAAGAAGCAGGTGGTGAAGAAAAGGAAGCTAAGCATAGAAAAGGTTTCTTTGGAAACATAAAGGATGCACTTGGAATAATTGACAAAAAGGGTGATTAGATAGATCTTAGCTGCAAAAAGATAACAAAGCTCATATTGCCTGCAATAAGGGCTGCTGTTGCTGAAGAGCTCAGTAGCAAATATAATTATACACAGGAGGAAATTGCAAGTTCATTGGGTATTGTACAGGTTGCGGTTAGCAAGTATCTTAATAAAAAGTATTCTAGCAAGATAGCAAAACTCAAGAATTACATAAAAGAGAAAGGGCTTGCAGAGGATATTGTAAAAAGTATAATTGACAAGCAGGAAAAGGAAAAAATAGAAAATAAGATAAATTTGCTTTGTGAAAATAAAGAATTGCTCTCTTTTGCTGAATAGCTGAAATAATTATAATTGGTGAGAAAATGGTTGAAGAATTAGATCCGTTTGTTATAGCACAGAAGCAGCTTGATACAGCTGCCGAAGTTATGGGCCTTGACAAGCAGGCACATTCAATTCTTAGAGAACCTATGCAGACTGTCATAGTTAATATACCAGTAAAGATGAGAGATGGTACCACAAAAAGCTTCACAGGCTTTAGAGTACTTTATAACAATGCTAGAGGGCCTGGAAAGGGTGGTATAAGATATCATCCTGAGGAAAACCTTAGTACCGTTAAGGCGCTTGCGGCATGGATGACTTGGAAGACAGCTCTTGCAAACCTTCCATATGGTGGTGCAAAAGGAGGAATAATATGTGATCCAAAGAGCATGAACGAACAGGAACTTGAGAATCTATCACGTGGCTATATAAGGGCGATAGCAAACTTCATAGGCAAAGATGTTGATATACCGGCACCTGATGTATATACAACACCACAGATAATGGCATGGATGATGGATGAGTATAGCAAGATAAAAGGCTATAATGAATTTGGAGTTATAACAGGAAAGCCCTTAGAAGTGTGGGGCAGCGAGGGCAGAAGTGATTCAACAGCTATGGGAGGCATGTATGTAATGAGAGAGGCCGCAAAGATGCTTGGCATAGATCTTAAGAAGGCAAAGATAGCCATACAAGGTTTTGGCAATGCTGGCATGTACGCATACACGCTCTCAAAGAAACTCTTTGGAGCAAATGTTGTTGCGGTAAGCGATTCAAAAGGAGGTGTTTACAGCGAAGAAGGATTAGAGCTGGAGAAGCTCATAAAGACAAAGCAGGAAACTGGAAGTGTAGAAAATTATGAAGGTGGTAAAAAGATAACAAACGAGGAGCTTCTTGAGAGCGATGTAGATATTCTTATACCTGCAGCTATAGAAAACCAGATAAGAGCAGATAATGCAGACAGGATAAAGGCTAAGATTGTTCTTGAACTTGCTAATGGACCAGTAACCCCAGAAGCAGACAATATACTATTTGAAAAAGGTATACTCGACCTGCCTGATTTCTTAGTCAACAGCGGTGGTGTAATAGGTTCATACTTCGAATGGGTACAGAATATAGGTGGCTATTATTGGAGCGCAGAAGAGGTATATAGCAAGCTAGACAAGATAATAACAAAATCATTCTATGACACTATCGCTACGCAGAAGAGCTACGCTGAAAAAGGCGTGAAGATAAGCCCAAGAACAGCGGCATATATAATAGCTGTAGACAGAGTTGCAAAAGCGATGAAAGCAAGGGGTTGGTATTAGATTTTTTGCTTTATTTTCTTCTTTTCTTAAAGAACTTTAAAAGCTCTTCAACGCTCATTGTGTTTATAACTTCTTCTTTTCTAACCCAGCCACGCCTTGCTGTTCCTACGCCATAGCGCATGTAATCAAAATGTGATAGCCTATGAGAATCTGTGCCAATTTCATACATAAGCCCATAAGCCCTAGCCTTTAATATACCCTCATCGTTCAGGTCAAGCCTGTTTGGAAAAGCGTTTATCTCCATTACCACATTATTTGCCTTAGCCACCTCAAAAACCTTGTCAAAATCAAACTGTATAGGATCTCTTTCGCCTATAAGCCTATTTGTTGGATGCGCCAGTATGTCAATATATCCGGATTCCAGAGCTTTTATAATACGTTTAGTCATACTTTCCTTGTCCATGTTTAGATAATTGTGCACAGCGCCTATTACATAGTCCATCTTCTCAAGCGTTTCTTTTTTAAGGTCAAGCGAGCCGTCTTTTAGTATATCTACCTCTCCGCTTTTTAGTATTCTTATCTTGGGATACTTCCTTGCAACATTATCCAGATATTCAAAGTATTTCAAAAACTCCTTATCGTTCATGCCGTTTGCAACATGCTCGCTCTTTGTATGGTCAGCGAAGCCAATATAGCTGTAGCCACGCTTAATCGCCTCTTCAACTACCTCTTCTACACTGTTTGCACCGTCGCTAAATTTTGTATGTGTGTGGAGATCGCCTCTAATATCGCTTGTCTCTACAAGCTTAGGCAGCTTGTGCTCAAGAGCAAGCTCTATTTCTCCTCTTGCCTCGCGCATCTCTGGCTCTATATACTGCATGCCGAGCTTTTCGTAAACATCCTTTTCTTCTTTACCAGCAATCATCTTACCCTTTGAGTCAAAGAGCCCATACTCGTTTAGTTTGTAGCCTTTCTTCACCGCTATCTTCCTTACCTCAATTCCATGCTCTTTGCTGCCAGTAAAGTATTGAAGTGCTGCACCAAAACTTTTATCCTCGACAACTCTGACATCGCAGCTTAAACCTATCTTTAGCCAGACTGTTGTTTTTGTTGGGCCTTTTACGGTTGTGCTCTCCACTTCTGGCAGCTTTGTTACAAAATCCATTACCTCAAGCGCTTTATCAGAGGTTACAAGTATATCCAAATCTCCTACAGTCTCGCGCATCCTGCGTGTTGAACCAGCGATTACCGCCTTAGAAACAAGTCCTGAAGCTAAAAGCTTGGCTATAATTCTTTCAGCCTCTGGCAAAGCTATGCCGAGAAGCATACGCTTGCTTGTCTCTTCAAGCATGGCTATTCCTTTAGCTATCTCGCTCTCACTCTTTTCGCCAAAGCCCTCGAGCTTGCTTATTTTATGCTCTTCAACTGCTTTTTTTAAATCTTCAAGATTTTTAACGCCAAGCTCCTTGTAGAGCTTGTATATCTTCTTTGATCCAAGGCCCTGAATGCTAGAAAGAGTCTTAAAGTCGATAGGATACTTTTTCTTCAGCTCCTCGTATTTTGTAATCTTACCTGTTTCTACAAACTCCCTTATTCTATCCGCAAGACCTTTGCCTATCCCAGGCAGCTTCTGAAGTCCTTCAATGCCTTCTTTCTTTAGTATATCTCCAACATCCTCTTGCAGAGTACCTATTGTCAAGGCAGCCTTCCTGTATGCCCTTACCTCAAATGAGCGCTCCTCTCCCTCGAGCTCAAGCATATCAGCTATTTCATTAAAGATCTCTGCTATTTGCTTGTTGTACACATTATTAATTTTAATAAAAAATTAGATAAATCTATCACGCCAAAATGGAAAAGTTATTATTTATGTTTCTGCATTAGCTTATTAGGAGAGCAAAATGGAAATCAATAGCAGGACCAAAAGCAGAAAGGCGCAAAGTGCAATGGAATACTTAATGACATATGGCTGGGCTATTCTAATCATAGGGATTGCTCTTGCCGCAATGTTCCAGATGGGGCTTTTTAACCCAAGCAAATATGTCACTGACACATGTACACTCCCTTCCGGGCTCACATGCGGTTCGTTCTTCCTTTATCCAAACGGCTTACTTACAGTATCGATAGGGAATGGCCTTCAAGACCCGATAAATGTAACAGCAATAGGTTGCTCCCAGAATAAGACAATTACTAATATGCAAATACCTTATAACCCGCCATCAAACCAGATTTACGTGCCAATAGGAGGAAGCCGCACCTTTAACATTAATTGCATGGGTGCATCAAACTTAGCGCCTGGACAGCTTTACACAGGATACTTAGTGATAAATTATACAGATGATGTTACCCTCTTTCCGCAAACAGTCTTTGGAAGGATTGCGATAAAGATTTCATAATGAACTATGCAAATATGCATCGAATAGAAAAGTATTTTATTTTATTTATCGATATAATATTACCCTAGGGTGTTTGTATGGATGACTTGCTTAATGCTGCGATGCAGGGTGCTGATGAAAGTGACCTGTTCAAGCCAAGAATTGCTGTTGCTGGAGTTGGCGGCGGCGGGAACAATACTGTAAATAGGCTTAGTACCCTTGACATAAAAGGAGCAAGCCTATATGCATTCAATACTGATTCCAAGCACTTGAATATGCTTAATCCTTCTATAAAGAAGCTTACGATAGGCTATTCTATAACCCACGGTCTAGGCGCTGGAGGTTTTCCAGACATTGGCGAAAAAGCTGCAGAGATAAGCAGAGATGAGATTAGCTTATTGCTTAAAGATACGAACATGCTCTTCCTATGCGCTGGAATGGGTGGTGGCACGGGAACAGGTGCTGCGCCTGTTGTAGCGAGAATAGCGAAGGAGAACGGCGCAATAGTAATAGGCATAGTAACGCTACCATTTGCATTAGAAAAAGTAAGATTTGAGGTTGCGAGAAAAGGGATAGAGAAGTTAAGGCAGAATGTTGATACGCTGATTGTTATAGATAACCAGAGGCTCGTTAGCTTGTATCCAAATCTTGCGATAGAACAAGCTTTTATGCTTGCCGACGAGATAACCGCAAGGGCTGTGCGTGGCATTACAGAAACAATAACACAGCCAAGCTTAATTAACCTGGATTTTGCAGATGTAAGAGCTATAATGAGCGGTGGCGGAATATCGATGATAAGTGTTGGCAGCGCACAGGGGCCTGACAGAGTAAATGAGGTTGTCAGGGATACACTCAAAAATAAGCTCCTTGATGTTAACTATGAAGGGGCTACAGGCGTTCTTCTCCACATAACTGGCGGACCAGACATGACATTGGGAGAAGCAAATGAGATAGGGACAAAGTTGACTGAATTCGTATCGCCAAATGCAAACGTTACGTGGGGCGCAAGACTCGACAACGAATACCAGGGAAGGGTTGAAGTGATAGCAATCTTCACGGGCGTTACAAGTCCTTCCATATTTGGCAAAAAGAGCGAAAATGAGGGCGAAGACTTAGGCCTCGGATACATCTAATTTTATTTTTTAGTTATTCTCTTTCTCCTTATCACAGTAGCGTGTTGAAATTTTAAAAACCTTCGTTTCGAATGTAAATTTAATCCCTACAGCAGGGGTTACTTTCTCTCTTTCGACGGTAAAACCCCTGCAATAAGTAGGGAAGAGGCCACAAATAT
>JAWDMK010000018.1:0-13267 GCA_046536675.1 Microcaldota archaeon
TGGCAGCATAAGTGCATATTTTAGCGGCCACCTTATGTTGCGCCTTCCATGAACATACATCTTGCTGTTTGGTATTGCTACGCCACAGCAATGATACCTTATCCCCTTGTAGCTAAACTCTTTGCTTGGCATGCCCTCTCTTAGCATTGTAAAGCAATGCACCTCGTGGCCAGCATTGGCTAGTGCTTGCATAATAAGAAACCTCCTCTTTTCTATGCCACCATTGAACCAAGGATATGCACTGTCATATGCAAATGCAAGCTTGAGCTTCATGAATTCTATTAAGCATTAAGCATTTTTAAAATTGTGCTTAGCCTCAACCATTAATAACTAGGTTATAAAAAACACAACCCTGTCTATTTCGGCAAATGTCAAATAAATGCTGAAGCATAAACGAATGGAGTAGTTAGATTTAAAAATTTAATTATTCTTTATTATAGCGTGATCGAAATGGCGAAGGGAACAACAAACTGGGGAGTTTTTGCCTTGGAGTTCATTGGAAGCCTTTTCTTCCTTGCAGTAGTCTTTACAACAAACGGTACGTATATGAATGGCAACTGGGGGGCAGCAGCACTATGGCTACCATTGCTATATGCAATAGGCGTTGTTGGGTCAATAGCACTCTTCTTTGTGAGCTTCGGCAACCTAATGCCAGGAATTGATGAAAAGGCAGTAGCAGCTGGCGCAATGAAGGCTACAGTATGCACAAGCATAGTACTGGCAGCACTAACATACGGCAACACGGCTTACTTTGCAACAGTCTTGATCGGCTTTATAATAGCCTTCATAGGAAGCGGACTAGGATACAAGAAGTAATAATCTTTTTATTTTTCTTTCTTCTTCTTTTTGTCATGGCTAAGTATTACTATAAGTGCTATTATAAATTATCTTGTAAATCCTTGTATCTGGATTCATAAAGACAAGCTCTAATTTTGCAACATTATTGTTCCAAAGGCATTCATAGTTGTTGCAGAAGTAGAGAAACTTTAGCATGTTGCTGTTTGCTAACCCTGGTGCAAAGAGGAAGGCGCCTGTTATATTTATCGGCATTCTAGGGTTTGGTATAGGTGAATAAGTTATTAGAAGAAGGTCGCCATTTGTCTTGTTAAATGCTGTTTGCTTTACTATTGCAAAGCTCCCATTATAAATGTTTGAAAAAGCAACATACTCTACAGGTGATATGCCATTTGGCAGTATAAGATAGCTTGAGACCTTCTGGGTATTGTTCTGATTAATTATTATTGTTCTTTCCTGGAAGTTGTTGTTTGTAAAGGTAAAGATCTGTGAGCTTTGGTTAATCTGTTCATTAAGTCCTGTAAAGGCTGTATAGCTGTATAGCTGGCTTAGAGAAGAATTTATCTCTGATTCAATAAATATGCCTTCTGTTTCAAGAAGCCATGAATACCTAACAAGTAGATAATCAGGCTTGCCGTTTATATTGCTTAGCAGGAATTGGCCATCTGGGCTTGAATTATATAGCCAGAATGCAAAAGGATCTGCCTTCGATGCATTCTGTGAGCCCACACTATCTGTTACGCTTGTTCTGTTCGCCCAGCCCTCTATAACGCTACCATCGGGCCATAGTGTAAGAAAAATTGAGTTTGCTGGTGTATTATTTCTTACCCAGCTTAGCGCACTAAGGAATGTTGGATTAATAGCATCAGCCTGCACTAGAGCCTGCGAATAAGAATAATCTATAATTATTGTATATAATATCAATGCAATAAGAATGCCGTAGCCTACATAGAGATAATTTCTATTATATTTTTTGAAATATGCAATAAGCCAGTAGAGTGTATATGCTGATAATATAGCAAGTGGCACTGAGAGCAGAGAATTAAACCTTACAGCATGTATCTGCAAATATGCTGTTATCGCATAGTAGGAAATAAGTGTAAGCATCATCTCGCTTGGCGCAAACTTTATATAAGCTTTTACACTCTTCATATCGTTGTCGTTCTCAACCTGCATGAAGAGGTATGGTATAAAGGTAAGGAGCATTATAATCCAAAAGAGCCATTTCATATGTGTTGCAAATGTTGATAGGTATATGACTATTGACATAGGCGTTGTAAACAGGAAAGCGCCGAAGCTTGCAAACAGGAAGCCTGTGCTTGGCGGCTGAAGCTCTTCTATTGTTACCGAAAAATTGCTCGTTGTTATAAATCCATTTCCAATAAATATCTCGTATACAAAGCTTGGCATCGCTATATCTATTATAATAGTAACAACAGCTAATGAGAATAGAGCAAATGCAAGCCTTCTCTTTGCTGTTCCGACAAGCTTGTAATATTTGCTTATATTGCTAAGCATGTAGTATGCAATATACCAGCCAAGAAGCATGAAAATGAGAAGTGGCAAGAAGTGAATGCCTGTAAATGTCTGTGAATATATAAATCCTGTAAATTTGTATATGTTTACAAATATATACCAGAGAAGCATGCTTAAAATAAGGTAGCCGCTCCTCTCAACTACCTTTTTGTTGTGGAATGTGAAGCCATAGATAAGGAGAACAACAAAGGCAAAGATATAAGTAGCTGTAGCAAATGGTGCACCATTCCAGACAAAGTTGCATACACTAAGGAAGAAGCCAGAGAGAATGGCATAGAGCAATCTCTTCTTTAGCGCATCTTCCTTGAGTGTTTTAACAAGGTAAAAGAGTGCAATTATCAAGAAGATTGTTACAAAACCATCTCCTCTGTATATGAGTGCGCTGGTTCTTGCAGCATCTCCTAAGCTTAGTGCAACGAAAAGCATAACAAGGAGTAGAAAGAGTCTGTTCTTGCTAAGGTACTTTGCAAGAAGGTAAGCACCTAATATATCAAATACACCAAATAAAACAGGTACAAGCCTCATTACAGTATATGCTGTTATCTGCGAATCAATCGCATGCAGTATAGCGTAAGGTAAGAGCGTAACCCAATATAAGCCATGAGGTTCGCCAACTATTGTGTGTGCAGGCCATCCTGAAAGGCTTAGATATTTTGGTACAACAAAATTGTTGTTTATTGCTGCTCTTATTACAGCATAGTGGTAAAAGCCATCCGGCTCATAGAAGCCAGCGTATTTGTAAAGAGACATTCTAAAGTAGATAGTAAGAATTATGATTACAGCAATTGCTGTAAAGAAAAGTATGTTGCCAACATTCCTATTTTCTTTTTTAACATCAACTTCAATCTTTTCTTCGCTCATTAAAACACCATGGAGGCACAGGGAATCGAACCCCGGCCTGCAGAATGTCAATCTGCCATCCTACCACTAGACGATGCCTCCCTCTTAAGTATTTTTATCATTCTACCTTTTATTTTTTTCTCTCTATTTCAAAAGCTGAACCATCTTTTGCAACAACAACATTTTCAAAGAAGTTTTTCGCCTCTCTCTTTATTGCCGTTATATTTCTATACCTTGCACTTAAGTGCGTTAAGACAAGAAGCTTAGCATTAGCCTTTTTTGCTATAAGCGCAGCCTCTTTTGCTGTAGAGTGCTTTCTCTCTAGTGCAAGCCTCTTTTCCCTTTCTGTAAATGTTGCTTCATGTATAAGTATATCAGCATTGCGTGCAGCCCTTATAGTAGTGGCGCAGGGCCTTGTATCTGTTGCATAAACAATCTTCCTGCCATGCTGAATATATGTTACATTTTTTATGCTTATCCTCTTTCCGTTCTTTATTATAAAGCCTCTCTTTGCCAATATAGAATATTCTCTTCCATGTATACCAAGCTGGTCGCACTTTTCCTTTATGAAGCGCCTCTTGCTCTTCTCTGCAAAAGAGTAGCCATAGCACCTTATTGTATGGTTAAGCGAAAAGGCTCTGACCTCTACTTCATCATCTTCATACACCTTTCCAGGTAGCACACCGTGTATTATTATAGGATATTTTATAATCGCCTTGTCGAATGTTATGAGGTTTTTGAGATAGCCTTCGTAGCCCGCTGGCGCATATATGTTTAGTGGCTCAATCCTATTGTTAAGTGCTAGCGTTCTTACAAGCCCTGCAAGCCCTATTACGTGATCACCATGTGTGTGGCTTATGAAAATAGCCTTGATCTTAGAAATGTTGATATTGTTCTGCATCATCCTCATCTGCGTTCCTTCACCGCAGTCAAAAAGGAATACATTGCCATCTCTTATAATAGCAATGCTAGGCATGCCTCTGCTCTTTGTTGGTGTTGAGCCCGAAGTACCTAAAATCACAACTTGCATAGAAATCCTCTTATTCTTTTTCTTTTATTCTTACCTTTATCTTTTTGTTCTTTAAGTCTATGCCTATTATCTCAACAGAGTTCTCAAACTGCTTAAGCTCTTCTATGCTAAACCTCTTTTTGCTTTTTGCATAGCTCAACATAAGGTTTAGCTTGTCCATATGCTCTAGTATAATCTTTGCTATATTTGCATATCTTTTTTCTTCATCTTCAAGCCTTTTTATAAGCTCCTTTTGCTGCTCTATGCTTTTTGCTATCGCCTCTTTTCTCTTAGCCTCTTCGCTAGCTTCTTCTTTTCCCCTCTCGCTAAGATAGAAATCATCAAGCAGCGAGCTTAATGTTGAATACTCCTTTATGTTCTCCAAGCTATTATTGTATTTTATTATATGCTCAAGCGCATAGTCATGCTCGTTAATATACATTATAGCTTTGCCATTCATGCAACTATTCTTAATGCTTGCTATCCTTTCTGCGAGCTCTTCAAGCTTATCATCGCTGATCGAGCCAAGCTTATCGCTAGGCTTTAAATTGCATGCTGTTACTGCATTCTCAATATATAAAGGGCCATAATCAAAGATCTTTGAGATTGAGATAAGCTTCTCATCCTTCTTCTCTAATGCTAGCCTTTTCAAAATCTCAAGTGCTTCTCTTTTTTCAACAAAGCCTGCGCTGCTGCTTGCAGGAAACTTGTATACTTTGTTGTAATCTATCTTTCTATCCTTAAACTCTAGCCTTCTATATGGTGCAATTATCCTAAATGAATTGTCTACAAGAATAAGGTTTCCTTTTCCAAACATCTCAAAGATTAGCATGAATTCTGAAAAATCAAAGATTAATATCCTATCAGTTCCATGCTGGTATATCTTTTCAACAATCTTATTCTCAAGACGTTTTCTTATCTGCATTGCAAACATGCTAGCCTCTTCATGCTCGCTTGCATAGCTTGTAAGGTTTATTGTTTTGAGGAGCTTCACATAGACAACATGCTGCTCTCCTTTGTAGAAATAAAGCTCAAATTCATCTTTGCCAAGCTCATAGAATTTTCTTAAGCGGGAGCCTTCTATAGGCTTAAGCTCTTTTTCTAGCCTTGCAAGCTCTATAGAAGAAAGTTCTCTCATGGCTTCAGCTTTTAACTCTTTAACTTTTTAAGCCCTTCCTCCTTTATTACCTTTGCAAAGAGCTCTGTCTTCTTTCTTGCATCATCTGATTGCTCTATTGCTGTGCCTATCTGCACAATATCAGCTCCAGCCTTAAGCGTTTGCCTGAGCAGCTCTTCATTTATTATGCCGCCAGCAACAATGTATGGAACACTTATTGCTTCCCTTACAGCCTTTATCATCTCTGGCGGTACGGGGCCAGAGTGCTGGAGCGCTGGGTTGGAGCCTACGTCTGTAACAATAAACCTATTTCCAAGCATCTCACCAGCTTCTGCAAGTGCAGCTGCTATCTTTGGCTTCTCCCTCGGCACTAGATTTACATCGCCTACCCAGCCTACAGTGCCGCCAGGAGATACGACAATATAGCCAACAGGCAGGGTTTCTAGCTTAAGGTGTTTTATTATCGGCGCAGCTAGCATCTGCGCCTGTATAATCCAATAAGGATTCCTTGCATTTAGTAATGACATAAAGTAGATAGCGTCTGCATACCTTGTTATTGTTGCTATATTGCCAGGGAATAAGATGAGTGGCGCATCGACCTTATCCTTTATTCCTTTTGCAACATAATCAAGAAGCTCGCCCTGTGCACCTATACTGCCACCAAGAAGAATCATGTCTGCCCCTCCTTCTATGCTTGCTACAGCTGTTTTTATAGCATCATCTGGCGTTTTGTAGTCTACAGGATCTACTAGCATGAACATCATCGCTCCTTTCTCTTCCAGTTTTTCATAAATGTATTTTTCAGTCTTGCCAACTTTCAACCAATCACCACTATTTGTGATATTTTTTTAGATAAGCAGTAACAAGCTCGCCCATGCCGACGCGCATCTCAACCATAGGCTTGAAGCCAAGTTCACTCTTTATCTTTGTTATATCTATAATCCTGTTGCTTGTTAGGAAGCGCAGCTCATCGCTGTCTAGCCCGCGGCTCTTTGCTACGAGCCTTACTATAAATTCGCTCAGATGTCTTTTAGGCCTAGGCACCTTAAGCATATCAGCAGCCATATTAAAGAGAAACTCCTGCGTATAGTTGTTGCCATCCGTTACATTATACACCTTATTTTTGCTTATACCTGTATATACTCTTGGCAATATAAGTGCTTGCAAAGCATCATATATGTGAAGAAGCGCAAGGTGGTTCTGTCCGTTTCCAATAAGGTATATCTTGCCCTCTTGTAGCGCCTTGAATACCTTGAAGTAAGGTGCCTCAAACGATGGCCCATAAATGGTAGCAAGCCTAAGTATGGTATATGGCAATGTATTCGCATATTCTTTTACTATATTCTCAGCAAGCATCTTGCTATAGCCATATTTGTCGCTCGGCTTTAATGGTGATTCTTCATTAAGCACATCCCTTCTTTTTCTTCCATACACATCAACAGTGCTTGTGAAGATAAGGTGTTTTGCTCCGCCCTTCTCAGCTGCATCGAGCACATTTCTAGTTCCTTCGACATTTATGCGCATAAGCTCCTCTGTTGTGTATTTGTATTCGCTTACAGCCGCAGCAAGATGGTAAACATTATCAACACCAATGCACGCATCATCTAATACTTTCTGATGCGTTATATCGCCGATATAAGGAACTACACCAGGTGGAAGGTCTACTATAAACTCTTTTGATTTAACAAGAGCCCTTACTACATCGCCCTTCTTGAGAAGTGATTTTACAAGCTCCTTGCCAAGCTTTCCATTTGCTCCTGTTACCAGGTCAACTTCCCTTTCTACCTTCTGCTCGCCTTCAGCCTTTGCCTCTGCCTCTTTTTCCTCAGCTTCTTCAACATTCTTTGCCTTTTTATCGCTTTTTTTCATTTCCCTCACTCTTTTCAGCCAAAAGGTTCTTGGCTATGCTCTGCATGTAGCCTGAAGGCATATTGTTTATAATGTAGTTTATCCAGTCTCTTCCGAACGGTATGAAAACACTTATAGTAGCACCTTTCTTGAGCCATTTGCTCATCTTCTTCTCGCTATAACCTAATTGAAATTCAAAGATTAAAGACTTTTTGTAGCCATTCCCCTTGCTCTTTATAAGCTTTTCTGCAAAAGCTTCATTCTGTGCAAGTATAACAACCTTAGCCTTGCTGCTCAGCTCTTTTATCGCTTTTTCCTCCTTCTCCGCCTCTCCCTTCTTTCCTGAGCATATAACCTTTAGCATGCTAAGCCTTTCTTTCTTGAAATAGTCCAATGCGCTCTCTGCATTTTTGAAGGCTATGCCAACGCCTTTTTCGTGTGCGATCTTGTTTATTATGCTAAGCTCTTTCTCGTTGCCTTCGAAC
Source organism: Microcaldota archaeon (assembly GCA_046536675.1). Taxonomy (GTDB): domain Archaea; phylum Micrarchaeota; class Micrarchaeia; order Micrarchaeales; family CABMGC01; genus JAGDYD01. Next base: position 7,631 of record JAWDMK010000018.1, read on the forward strand.
CATAAAAATACACCATACCTATTTCCAAACTCTATGAGCTTCTTTGCGTTCTCAATAGCATTATTGCTTGATAAATTGCTTCCAAGCTGCTCTATCGGAACATGAACGTTTGCCTTTAAGCCTAGCCTTGAAAGCTCTCTGATAAGCTGCAGGTATGTTGCTGTTATATAATTGCTCTTTGCAATATTTTTTGGCGCATCGCTAAGAAAGGTTATAGATGCAAGCAAGCCTTTTGCGTTAAGCTGCTTAGCCTTCTTAAGCGCAGAGCTCATTGTATTGCCGGCTATGTGCTTCTTTATGAGCCTATGCGCAATCTTTGCAACGAATGATTCTTCCAAAGCATCACTAAAGATTAATTCAGAATTATCATTTAAAATACTTTCTCAAAATTAAGCCTTATTTTCTGCGAGAAGCAATAACATCCATGAATGGATTTACAATCGGATAATCCTTGCAAAGGTTGTAAAGCTCTTCTGCTACATTTCTTTTAGCTTCATCTTGCATTATATCTATTCTATACTCACTATCGGGTGCAGTGAAGCGCGAATGAGAGTCTAGGTCAAAGCTTCTGAAAACATTTTTCAATAAAGAGAGAAGCTCCTTGTTGATATTATGTGCATTTATATTAACACCCGGCATATGCTTGCTTATCTTTTCAAGTAGCAATCTCTTTTCCTCTTTTGGAGTTGCATTAAGCGATGCCGCAATCTCAAGCAATGATATCTCTTTTACTCCAGTATATTCATTTACAAAGAACCTGTGCGGTATTGCCTGAGCATCAAAGCCTTTTTGCTCAAGGGCGAAAATAAGCTGTTGCAAATTAACATCAGTGGTTATCTGCACCCCGCTCTCTTCAATGCTGCAATAAAGAGCTGAAGGCATTAAATTATAGCCATAGATGCGCCTTAGGTTGTGTGCAAGCTTTAGAGGTACAGGTTTCCTTATAAAATAGTCATGAATAAAGATATTGCCTTCATAAGAGAGAAGCCTGCTTATATTTTCTACTAGCTTATCAAGCACAGGGGAGAAGGTTACAGCATAGCCTTCTTCTAGCTTGCCAGATTTGAGCATGCTTTCATAATCAGCAAGCATCTTCGCCTCTTCATCACTAAGCTTTCTAAAGCCATTTGCTGCAAGCCGAATCTGTCCATAGTTTGGATCGAATATTATTTTATATAGAACTTCATAGTAAGTATCGCCAATTCTTGTTACAACCATTTGTGGCAGATCATCTACAAGTTCATTTAATATCGCCATAAAATTATTGCCACCAACGCTACTTAATTCTCTGTTGTTAAGTACGTCTGCTACGTAGAATTCTGTTGTAAAGAGGTTAGAGCTTTTATTCTTATACTCCTCACTTGCTGCCTTTATAGCAACAGGAGAAATATCCACTATTTTGTATTCTATATTTTCTGCAATATTTGTACTGTTTCTTTTGTCTATATATTTTAAATATAAGTAAACTTTCTCTGCAAAATATATTCCTCTAGCGCCTAGCTCAACAACCATTATTGTCCTGTCCCTGCCATTGTTTGCATTATCTAATAATGTATTATATAGTAAAGATAGGAAATAGGCAAATGCTTCTGGGTACTTGTTGCCCATCGCCTCTGTTTGAAAAGGTAATTCAACATTCTCCTTGTAGTACTTTTCATTTATCTCGGTTGCTGTCGAGTCATCTATTTGTATATCCTTTAGCCTTAAATTGTACATACTTTATAAAATTCGCAATCTTGTTTAAAAATATTCCTTTATCTTTGTTTACAAAAGAGTTAAAAGCTTAAACTTAGTATATGTAAAGGGATAAGCTAGAGAAAAGGTAGCGATTAAGCAAGAACGAAAAATAAGAAATGAAAAGCAAATGAAAAAAAGCAGTAAACTGCAAAAAATAGTATTTCGTCGAACCGATGCGTGGATAAAAGAAGTTAAATATAACATTTGACGAAATTTAAGATTTAATTTATAAATTAAAAATTAAATAAAACATAAGGTATTTAAATACTATATCTTAATGAATTATCACAAAAAAATGTTTTAAGTGATAGTATGAAAAGCCTAAACGCAAAGAGGATAGCTGCTGTGGCAGCTAGTTTGCTGGTAGGTCTTGCCTTGGCAGGATCTGTCAGTTTTAGCAACATACCAATAATAAACAGCGCTGGCCAACCAGTAGTACAGATCGTTGTTGGTTCACAGGCAAAGCCAAGTGACGGTGTGGTTGCGGCAAACATCGCTGCAGTAATAGGAAACTTGGCATACACATCAACGCCTGTAACAGCAACAGTAAACGGCGCAGGTGCATTGTCATGCAGCGTCACAACACCAACATGCACATTAACAAACAAGCAAGTATACCTTGGCGTACGCGGCTTGGTAGCACCAACAGGAAGCTATGAGATAAGTGCATTGATCGGTTCAGTGCTCAACGGCGGTGTATTCTCAACAGGCAATCTGGTGAATACAAAGTCCCTTGATAGCACAGGCACTTACTCATTCGCAAAGACAGGAACAGGACCATATTCAATCCCTTCAACATCAACGCCAAGTCCTTATGAGGGAGTAAACAACTACATACCAATAACAGCTGTAACACCATCGCAGAATGGCGGCGGAGTATCATTCCCTTCATTCACAACCTATAATACAATAAATAATAACTACTTAGATAACCTAGTTGGCATAACAAATGCATATGTCTCTGGCTTAATGAGTGCAAGTGGTCCATATTCAGCAACAGAAGAGCTATTCATAAGCGGCTTCCCAGTATATGACCAGGCAATAAACAACTTTGCATTGCTTGATGCAAATGGCGCATACCAGATAACATTTGGTTCACCAGTTCCAATGATAAAGAACAAAGCAATAAACCACGCACAGATAACATTCCTTGGCGAGAACTGGACCATATACAGCTACAGTGTTTCTAGCTTAACTTCCTATCCAGATTCATCGCACTTTGTAGTTGGCGGCAAACTGCAGCTTGCACAGTCAATGACACCTTTAACTACAGTCTTCGTAGGCCAGAACCTAACAAGTGGTCCATTCACAGTAAGGCTACTCGACCTTTCATATCCTAACAGTTCAGGCGTAAGCTCAGCAGACGTTGCTATATATAAGAATGGAATAATGTATAACCAGACAGCACTAAAGCCATACACGACAACAGAATTCAATGTAAGTGGCACACCAATATACCTATACATTGATCAGACATTCCCAGGTCTATATGCAAGCCAGAAGTGGGCTAAGATGCAGCTCTTCTCAAACATAATAAATCTAACAAACGGTTATCAATTCAATTCCGCAAACCCAACATGGAATGTTGCCCTTAGGTGGACATCAAACCAGTCATCGTCATCAACAGTAGGTAGTTTTTCAAACAATGCTGAGCTTGAAGGCATTATAATATATGGCAACACAACAACAGGAAAATATTCTAACTACATGACATTAACACCTGGACAGAGCATGACATTCATAACAGACCCTGCAGTATGGAAGGTAACATTTGCAGGTGACTCGCTTGGAACACCAAGCGCAGGCAATAGCAACTACGATGCATTAACCTTCTCAACAAGCTCAAGCCAAAGCTTCACATACGAGAACCTAGGAGCATCACAGAGCCCAGCAGCTCCTTATCAGTGGAACGGAGTGGCATTTAATGCACTCTCTTCTAGTGGCATACCAGCAGGAAATGTAACAGCGATAACAGAGCCGGCAAACCTCTTCACAGTTACAAGCTCTATACCAACGGCATTTACCATACCTGGCAAATCAACATCAACAAGCACATTGCTATACAACCTTGATACATACGAACTTGTTCAAAAAGCAACAGTGAAAGTGGCAAACACCGTAGGAATAAGTCCATCAACAGCAGGTGTGAATGTAATATTATATAACCATGGAGTAAGCTCATATTACGGAAATTCTTTAGCAACTGCAGGAACACCTCTTATAGTAACGATAAGCGGTTATGATGCAAATGGTGCTCCAGCATCAACACAAGTACAGTTTACAAAATTCCTACCAACAAAGGGCGATTATGTATCTGCAACTTCATCACAGCTCTTTAGCAACATAACAAACATACAGATAAGCTATCCATTCCCATACCCAGGAGTAAATGTGATAGTTTTTGATTCAGCAAACACAGCAACAGCTGCTCTTTCAGATACAACAAACAATGTGCCGATGGCAGTCCTAGAGTATGTAGGGCCATCATTAACATACACAGCGCCTGGAGTAAGCTACAATAAAATATCTTCATCTTCTTCATCGTCATTGCCAGTACCAATAACAGCATCATACAGCGGTGAAAGTGGTTTCTCAACGCAAATGACATTGGCACAATTAACACCAACGGCGACTTCAGGACCAACAGCATACTTCAACTTCTACTTCCCAGAATACGATCTGCCAGCATCCCAAGCATTGAGTTCAAACATCTTGTTGCAGTTAACAAACGCTTCAACAACAACGCCACCAAGCGTAGGTTCAGCACTCTACTACCTTAACTACACACAAACACCACTTGACGTAAGCGGTGCAATCAGCTACACTTCATCTCAACCTGGTTCTAGCCCAGTGAAGGCACCAGCCGGCTTCAGGACAGAGCGTGGCTCAATGGTTGCTTCAATAACACCAACACAAGTAACATATGACATGGCAAAGAGCGTTGACATGCTACAATTCATAGTTGGTCCTGCAAACACAACAATAAGCACAGCTGAGCAGGTTAGAGGACCATTTGCAGTAGGCGCACAGGCATTGCCAAATGTAACAATTGCAGACGTAACAGCAAACTGCACATTCTCAACAACATCATGCACAGTCAATGGAGTTAGCAACTTGACAGCAACACCAAGCGTAAGCCAGGCAATAACACCAGTAAAGCTCAATACAGCTGCAACACCACTTGCAGTACTTGACACGAATGCAAACCAGGCATCAACATTGATAGTAATTGGCAGCAAGTATGTAAACTCAATAGCAGCACAGATCTTCGCACAGAACCCAAGCCTTGACTCTTCATTCGGTCCAGGCTCAGTAATAGTGCAGGCATTCGGAACAAACAGAATACTCGTTGCTGGCTACACCGCAAACGAGACAGTGCAGGCTGGAAACGAGTTCATACAGGACTTGCTAACAGCAGCAGGCCAGTAATCTTTTAATTATTGGGCCAATTTGGCCCCTACCTCTTTTTATTTATTTTTTTAACCTCTAGCTGAGCTTATATCTTATTCTCGCTTCCTTTCCAAAACAAATATATTTTTAAATTTTCGATTGAATAATAGTATGACCAGTTGATTATATGAGAATACCTATAATTTTATTGGCTTTCCTTCTCTTCGGCTTCGCTTTTGCAAGCGTGCCAACGCAAGTCTATAACCTACTTTCAAGCTATAATGTACCCAACTCGATAATAAACACACTAACTGCCGTTAACATAACATATTCAAACAATACATATACTGCACTTTATAGCAACAACAAGCTCCTCTTTCTTGTAAACGATACAAGCAACAATTTTGTGCTTAATGTAACGCAAATATACCTTATAATAAGGAATTATACGATTGCAAACAGCTACTATAGTATAAACAAAAATGTGCTTCTTAATTATATGCATGCATT
>JAWDMK010000019.1:0-12972 GCA_046536675.1 Microcaldota archaeon
CCCTTGCCCTCTGATTTTGCAGTTTCCACTATCTGTTTGGTTGCAGCATGTATCATATGTTTTAATTGTAGCAATGTTTTCCTTGCAATCTGCCTTTTCTGTTTGCTTGTCTTTATGCCTGCAGTTGCAAGTATGCTCTGCTTTTTTGCAATTTCTTTGTTTCTATATCTTTCTATTGCACTAGCCTTACCTCCTGAATATAATATCGACTTGTTGCCGTCATACACGGCAGCAAGATTTCTTACGCCCAGGTCTATATAGAGATTTTCTTTAGGTTCTTCAGCTTTAGGTTCATTAATCTCTATAACAATTGATGCATACCACTTGTCTCTCTTATACAATTCAACATATTTCACTGCGCCTTCATATCTCAGTTTAGGCACTTTAAGATCAATGTGTGATATGCCCTTTTCTTCCCTATACTGCATTGACATAGGGAAAGTCATCTTATCTTCCTTTAGTGTTATCTGCTGCGATTTGATTGGTATTACCCAAGGAGTATCTTTTTTGTGATATCTTGGAAACTTTGCATTTTTATCCTTCTTGTAGAGCTTCAAGAATGATTTTATCGCTCCATCAACTTTTTGCAGTACACCCTGTGCGGTTTGCGATGGCAGCAGTTTGTATAGCTTATTGTACTTCAGCAAGTTGCACAAGTCGTGGTAGAAATATAATTTGCCTTCTTTTTGGTATCTTTGTTTTACTAAATATAGAGCATAATTATAAAGGCCGTTAGTTATCTTTGAAAGGTTCTCTAGCGTTGCATAATCCCCTTCTACTTTTACAACCTGAGTTAATTTCATTTATCTCACTACCATTTTGTATACTTCAATACAAATTTATAAATTTGTCGGTGCACTCCGCATTTCATCCCACGAATAAATTCGTGGGCTTTCTGCTTTGCATTCTGTAATTTTATTATACCTTCAACTTATATAAACTTATAAACTTTAACTGTATTTATTTTTTGAGGGCCCGTAACTCAGCTTGGCCAGAGTGGCTGGCTTTTAACCAGCAAGTCAGGGGTTCAAATCCCCTCGGGCCCGCCTTTTTATGCTACTTTGTTTCGTTTGGCTTAACTGTAGGGAAAAGTATTACCTCTTTTATCGAAGGCGTATTAGTAAAGATCATGACAAGCCTGTCTACTCCTATTCCAATGCCTGCTGTTGGCGGCATGCCATATTCTATCGCTTCTAAGAAGTCTTCATCGCTTGGGGGTGCCTCCGGGTCCCCTTTTCTTCTCTCAGCATCTTGCTCTTCAAACTTCCTTCTCTGTTCTATAGGGTCTGTAAGCTCAGAGTAAGAATTTGCAAGCTCTTTGCCATCTATAAACAGCTCAAACCTCTCGCTTAACAATTTGTTACCCCTCTTATCCTTTGTTAACGGGCACATATATGCTGGGTAGTCTAAGACAAACGTTGGATCTTTTATATCTGGTTTTATATACTTGTCAAACAATGCATCTGCAACATGGTATGCGTTTTGCACAGGTGTTTTAAGCTCTTCCTTCTTAATTATCTCCTTGGCATTTTCATCAGTAATGGTGCTTACATCTATGCCTGACTTCTTTTTTATTTCGTCAACAAAATAAACCTTTTTGAACGGCGGCTTAAAATTCAACTTCTTTCCTTGGTAATCTATTTCATATCTGCCATAAAGTTCTTTAGCTAAGCCGCTCAACAGCTCTTCTGTAAGCTTCATATAGGTATTATAATCTCCATACGCTTCGTAAAATTCTAGAAGAGTGAATTCAGGATTATGTTCAGCATCTACATCCTCGTTTCTAAAATCTCTTGAGAATTCATATACCTTCTCTAGGCCACCTATTATAAGTCGCTTTAGGTAAAGCTCATCAGATATTCTTAGATACATATCAACATCAAGGTAATTGTGATGCGTCTTGAAAGGCTTTGCAAGAGCCCCACCATAAACAGGCTGCAGGATCGGTGTTTCGACTTCTATATAACCTTTCTTGTTAAGGAAGTTCCGAATATAGTCAATAATCCTTGTCCTAGTCCTAAATATATCCCTTACCTTCGGGTTTACTATAAGGTCAAGGTACCTCTTTCTATACCTTATATCTATATCCTTTAATCCGTGAAACTTCTCCGGCAATGTCCTGAGCGACTTTGCCAATATGGTAATTTCCTTTGCATCAACGCTTATCTCTCCTTTCTTTGTTTTTGTAACAATACCTTTTACTCCAATAATATCTCCTATATCAAGAAGCGGCATAAGCTTAATCGTTGCTTCATTCGCAACGCCAACCCTTGCCATTATCTGTATCTTATCTGTAGAATCAAGAAGATCATAGAAGTGAAGCTTGCCCATCTCCCTTTCTCTTACTATTCTTCCAGCTACGCTCACCTCTTTACCTTCTAACTCGCCATATTTATCTTTTATCTCCTTTGCATGGTGCGTCTGCTCGTAGAAGTATGGATACGGCTCTATGCCCATCTCCCTGAGCTTCTTAAGTTTTTCAAGCTTTATCTCGTCTACCATAGAATTCACAAATTTATGTATTACTTATCTTTTTATTTCTTTTATTTCTTTTGCTCTGCAAGAAAGCGAAGACATTGATGCATGTGAGGTATATCTTTAAATACTTTATTCATTAATTTATTAACTTGAAACCTATTTATAAAGGTTTTCAGGCAAATAATTAAATATGCCAGGGTGGCGGAATCCGGTAACGCGTACGCCTGGAGATAAACCTGCAAGCGTATGGCTCTTCTGAGCCTTCTGGGTTCAAAAGGTCTCTGAAAATCCCAGCCCTGGCGATTGGTGAGCTAATGAGTGATGGAAAAGCCCAAGCGAATGAGGCAAAGCAGCAAAAAAGAGAGGAGAAGAAGGAAGAAGCAAGCATAGTGAGAATTGCAGGCAGAGACATTAATGGTAATTTTAAAATTGTAAAGGCACTTATGCAGATAAAAGGCATTGGCAACACAATGGCCGAGGCTATAGCCAATGTTGCAGAGGAGAAGTTTGGCATTGATAAGTCGGCAAGGATAGGCATGCTTCCAGAGGATAAGGTAAGCAATCTTGAAGCTATAATGAAGAATCCGTTAAAGTTTGGCTTGCCTGAGTACCTTCTCAATAGGCGCAAGGATAGGGAGACTGGAGAGAGTATGCACCTTATAGGAAGCGATCTGACAGTGAGGGTAAGGCAGGATATCGATTATGACATAAAGATCCAGACATGGCGTGGCTTTAGGCACCAATACGGACAGAAGGTGCGTGGCCAGAGAACTAGATCTACAGGAAGAACAGGCGCAACTGTGGGAGTAACAAAGAAGGCTGCTGAGCAGGCCAAGAAGGCGGCTGAGCAGCAACAGGAAAAGAAGGAGAAAAAGTGATTGAATGGGTGCACCAAGAAGGCTAAGGAAGAAATTCGAAAAACCAACACTTATGTGGGATAGGCAGAGAATTGAAGAGGAGCATGCGCTTGTTGAAAAATATGGTCTAAGAAATTTAAAAGAGCTTTGGAAGGCTTCAACAGAACTTAGGCGCATAAGAAAGAATGTAAAAGAACTTTTTTCAGGTGCAGCAAGCGAGGAAAAGGGCAAACAGATCATAGGTAGGCTTGCTAGATATGGTATAGTGAAAAGTGATGCGACGCTCGACGACCTTCTAATATTAACTCCAGAAGCTTTCCTTGAGAGGCGCTTACAAACAGTTGTATTTAAGAAAGGGCTTGCAAAAACAATAAAGCAGGCTAGGCAGCTAATAACACATGGCTTTATAGCAATAAACGGCAGAAAGGTTACTGCACCAAGCTACCTGGTTAAGCTTGAAGAAGAAAAGGGTATAGGCTATTACAAGCCTTTTAATATAGAGCACAATATACTTTCTTCTGAGCCACGCTCAGCATCTATGGGCGAAAAAGCTTCTAGCGAGGCTGAGCAGCAAGAGGAAGAGGCAGAAGAGAGTGAAGGAGAAGCATCGTAGGTGTTTTTATGGCAGCAAAAAAAGAGGCACAAGCTCAAGCGGCAAAAGAGGAGAAGAAATCAAAGAAGGAAGAGATATCATATGAAACAGAGGTAATGCTAGCCCAGCAGAAACACAAGCCGAAGGGTATAAGGTGGGGTGTTGCTCATATTTATTCTTCTAAGAATGATACAATAATAACGCTTACAGATCTATCTGGTGCGGAAACAATAGCTGTAGGAAGCGGTGGAATGGTTGTTGATGCAGACCATGAAGAAGGCACACCATACGCAGCAATGCAAGCAGCTTACAAGGTTGCAGCAACTGCAATAGAGAAAGGAATAACCCACATTAATATAAAGATTAGAGCACCTGGTGGACATGGCTCAAAAACACCGGGTCCCGGTGCACAAGCGGTTGTTAGGGCACTTGCAAGAAGTGGTTTTAAGATAGGCAGCATCGAAGATGTTACTCCAATACCAACCGACACAACAAAGAGACCTGGTGGCAGAAGAGGAAGAAGAGTTTAATTCTTTTTACACTTTTTCAAATATAGAGGAGAAACAGCAGTATAGAGAGTATAATTGGCACCATAAGGTTGTCGTCTATTTTTATTCCCCAACTTTCAACGAATGCAGCAATAAGTGCAACAGGAAGTGCATATAAGCCAATAAAGGGATAACTCACAGCAAATACTGCGAAAAAATATGCTGATGATCCCTCAACGCTCTTCTCTCTATTGTAGAATATTCTATGCTTGCCAAACTTTACTCCAACGATTGTGGCTAAAGGGTCGCCTATAAATATGGCAGCAAGTACCGCTATCAAAAAGTTTCTTGAAAAGATAAAGCCCATCGCAAGCAATGCACCAAGCGCAAGCCATATCGCTCCTGAGCCGAAGTATGTATTCTTCCTCTCGAATTTATAAAGCATTCTAGAAAATTTGCCCTTTGAGATTATTGTGTAACTCCCTAGTATAAAGCCCATAATTATAAGTGCAACTATTAATTGCCTTGGATCAGGAAGAAGCGCTGCGAAAGAGATTATAGCTATGCCTATAATAAGATGAACAACATCCCTACTAATCTCAAGCCTCTTGTTCTCCTTTTTGTTTTCACTCTTTTCAATAAGCTTGAGCATACTTGGCATAACCCCAAGAAAGCCGCTCTGAGCTAATAAAATGCCACTTTTGCTGAATGGCAGGGCAACAAGTAGCAATATGCTAAAAACAATACCTTTTTTGCTTCCATAGTTAGTTGCAAGCAGGTTAAAGAGGAGCAAAAGCGAGAGATATAAAATAGCCTCTATGCCCCTACTCTCTATTTCAAACAGAATAAATCCCAAAGCGAGGAAGAGATAGATACTTAAATTAAATTTAGAAAACGATTTTATGTCTAAGTATAATTTATATATTAGAAGTAATGCAAATACCAGCAATAGAAAAAATGTCATGACAACGTTCCCAGGTTCTCTAGATTTATCTTCTTCAGTGCAGCCTCTGGATTGTCATAATAGAGTTTTGCAAATTCATTTATGCTCTTAAGGTCTGTCATGCCAAGCTGATTAAGCCTCTCCAAGATCTTTGCCCTTCTTTCTTCTTCTATTATAATCTCGGATGGCGGATAGCCGGTGAGCCTTGATAATGTATCTCTATACGTTACACTTGGAAGTATATCAGAGCTTTTGTGTGTTTTATAATCGTATGTGTATAAATCAGAAAGAAGAACCTGCGTCTCTATTCCAGATATCTCTGATACCTGTGTTACCTTTCTAACAAATTTACCGTTTTCAAATACCTGCGATACAATTATTATAACATCAATAAGCGGTATTATATCCATCTCAACATTCATTGGCGTATGCTGCAGTCTTGTAACAACATCTCTCGCAGTTGCTGCATGTATTGTACCCATTGCAATCTTTCCTATATTCATAGCTGTCATCATATCTTTAGCTTCTGCGCCCCTTACCTCGCCTATTATAATTCTATCGGGCCTCATTCTCAATGAGTTTTTTACCAAGTCCTCCATGCTTATTGTTGGATCTGTCTCTAGCCTAACACAATTCTCCTGTGTTTCTGTATTTAATTCATATGTCTCTTCTATTGTAACAATCCTTTCCTCAGGTCTGAAGAAGCTAAACATCGCGTTGAGAAGCGTTGTCTTACCGCTTGCTGGCATTCCACCTATAAGTATATTTGCGGGCCTGACCTTTAGACCATCTGTATAAATCCAAAGCCTAGCTGCAAGCTTGTAGCTCATTTCTCCTCTATTGATAAGATCTATTATACTCATTGCCTTGCCTTTGAAATTTCTAATTGTTATGTCAGCACCAAGCGGTGAATCTACTATATTTACTCTAGATCCGTTCGGAAGGTGAACATCAAATATTCTCTCATGAGATACTGCTGTGGTTGCAAACATCTTGAACTTTTTAACAAGAAGATCAAGTTCAAACCTGCTCTCTATTTTTTCAGGAGCTTTTACCTGGCCTGCTTGTGTTGTGTAAAGAAATATGTTCTCTGTGTTGTTAATCATAATGTCTTCTACATCTGGATTGCTTAGATATTTGTTTATTGGGTAAAAATTTGTTGCATCAGCAATTACTCTTTCTATATCTTCTTTGCTTGCGCTTGGATTTATGGTTTTAGCAACACTCTCTATATATCTGGCCTTATCCTGTTCGCTTGGAAGAGTGTTTAGAATACCTCTAAGTTGATCATAAACCTGTGCTTCAAAAATCTTAAGTTCGTTTTCTTCCAAACCAATCACACTTATTTAACATATAGCAACTACACTATAACATTTCAATATATAAAAATATTTGTTTGCTTCTAACCTACTATATTTTCAACAATTTCATTTGGATTGTATTTGACTAATTTTTCATAGCCTTCTCCTGTTCCAAAATAAACGATTGGTATATCTGTTTCGCTCAATATTGAGAGCGTGTTGCCTCCTTTTGCATCACAGTCAAGCTTTGTTAGTATAATTCCGTTTAACCCTATTGCTTCGTTAAACTCCTTTACCTGTTCTAGCAATGCATTTCCAGCAATGCTTTCTCCAACAAAGATCTTTAAGTCTGGTTTCGCAACCCTGACTATCTTCTTCATCTCTTCTAAAAGGCTTTTGTTTGTCTCCTGCCTTCCAGCGGTATCGATAAGAACTGCATCAATGTGGTGTGCCTTAGAATATGCAATCGCATCGAAGGCTATGCTTGCTGGGTCAGCCCCATAATTTCCTTTTATTATTGGTACTCCAAGCCTTTCAGCGTGCATCGTTAGTTGCTCTATTGCTGCGGCTCTGAAGGTATCGCTTGCTGAGAGCACACAGCTCAAGCCAGCATCCTTTAACATCTTAGCTATCTTAGCTATCGTTGTTGTTTTGCCTGCACCGTTTGGCCCTAGGAAGAGTATCTTTACAGGCTCGCTTCTCTCTACGTTTCTTTTTTCCTTGACAAAGCTGACAATATCCATATTAGATGATTTTGAAAGGGTTTGCAGAAGTGCCTCTCTTATAACAGCATTTATCTCTTTTTCTATATTTTTAGAATCCACCTCTCTTCCAACAAGAAGCTCCTTTAGTTTTTCAACAAATTTTTCAGCAACATTATAGTTAACATCAGCCTCGACTAGAGAGAGTTTAAGCTGTTCTAGCATCTCATCTATATCTTCTTCCTTTATTTTTACTTTCTTGAAGAACAAGCCTTTTATTTTTGTAGTCGCTGTTATCTCTGCTTTTATCTTTTGCACCTCCTCTTCTGCTTTTTTCTTCTTTACTTCTTCCTTCTTTTCCACTTTTTCTTCTGTGCTCTCTTCTCCCTTCTTTTCAACTGTTTCTTCTTTGCTCTTCTCTACTACACTACTTTCTTTTATCTCCTCTTCTTCCTTCTTCTTAAAAGAGCCTACAAAATCAGAAAGTTTTTTCTTTAATGACTCAAACATTTGAATTACCGATTTTTTCCAGTTCAAAGGCGACATCAATAAGGTTCTTTTCTATCTCTTCTTTCCTCTTGTTTAGCTCTTTGATAAGCTCCTCCCCTTTTTGCTTGTTCTGCTTAAGGAACGCCTTTGCCTCCTCGATGCTCTTTTCTATAAGGTAGCCTGAGCCTACATATACTAGCGCTTTATCTACTTTGTTAAGCTTTGCCTCTATATACGTGCCTCCTTCAAGGTTTAGCAATATATTGCTACTTTCAAGCATGCCTAGATTTTCGAGCACATCAATATTTCTTTGGGTGGCGTTATAAACTAAGTTATAATTTGTTATCTCATTAAGCAGGTTTTCATACTCTTGTATGTACAAGCTCTGAAGGTAACGTAGCTGTTCTATAACCTCTTCTTTATTGTTTGCCTCCATAATATCATTATTTTTATTAAAAGATTATAAGTCTAACGAGCCTGCGATCCTCGCAAGCTCATAGCCTGTTGTAAGTTCGCCTACCGCTAGGCCTTTTGAGTTTGCAATGCTGCTAAGCCCTATATTTAGAGAACCTAGATTTGCTGTAGATTGCTCACCCTTAAACCCGACAATCTCTTCTATTCTTTTTTTCTCTTCTTCGCTAATCCTGTTGTTGAAGACTATGCCTTTATTTGTAAGTATATTGTTTGCACCAACCGTGCTAAATCCGCCTATACTCGATTTTACTACCTCTACATCAAGAACATCTTGTATAAACTTCTCTTCCTTTTTGTTATAGTGTGGATTTACTATGGCTATCTTATCATTCACAAGAATATTATTTCTAATCGCATTAAGGTCTGTATCAAAAACCCCTATCTCTACGCCATTAATCTTCTCTTTTAGCTCTTCTAGCTCTCTCTCATCAATTATCTTTGGTAGCAAGATGCCTTTTGAATTAGCCACAGCATATATGCCCACAAGCTGTGATGAATCTATAGTTAAGTCGAACTTTTCAATATCTAATGCTTTTGCTATATTCTCTGCCTTCTTTTGAGGTACACCCTTTCCAAAAAGGCAGAAGCTATCCGTTGCAAAGCCATATATGCCGATATAACTGTTGCCATAAATTTCTGTTTTTATCACGCTCATAAAAAGAAACCTTAATCATTTTTCTGCTTAGTGCTATTGCTATCGTTACTAGTATTCTTTGCCTCTTTCACAGCTTCTTTGCTCTTTCCTTCGCCAGCTTTTTCTTCATTGAAGAATTTCGCTCTAATGAGCTCACCCTCTTTCTCAACCACTATTTTTACAGCTTCCATCCTCCTTGCTGCTAGCTGTACCCTCCTGCTGAGTTCTGGATCAATAATAACATTATAAGGCTCTGCGTGCAAAAGCTTTGCGGCTCTTTCTCTAACATAGCTAATCGCAATGCTTCTCCTTCTAGGCTTATGCACTTTGCTAAGCCTCTTTTTCAGATTTATGTTGAGAACAGCCATAAAACTACCTTATCCTGAGCTTTCTATGCCTCCAATCCCTCTGAAATTTATTATATTCTATCTTCCTATGTGTTCTAAGTATAGCAAGCACTGGTATTCTCCTATTTTCCTTTAGCTTTTTCCCAAGCCTAAGCTTTTTTTCAGCACTTTTTTTGCTCATAAAAACACCTTACTTGTGTTTAAACTCGATCTTTGGCTCTGGTCTGGCTGTAAGCTTTGCAAGGAGGTCTACAAGCTGTTTCTCTGTTATCCTCCCTGGAAGCCTGTTTGTTTGAGCCATTGAGATTATAAGATCAAGCAGCTGAGCATATAACTCATAGTTTGAAACTCTTACGTTCATAAGCCTCTCGTAAGCTGCAGGCTCAAGGTACTGCCTCACTATTGCCCTTTTCTGCTGCTCTATCTGCAGCTCTTTAAGCCTCTTTGCTATAGCTTTTTTAAGCTCCTTCTCTTCATCCTCATCAGGCACCGCTCCCACCTTTTAGGATTTCGTTGCTTATCTTATCGAGAAATGCCCTGCCAGCATTTGTTATCTCACGGCCTGATTTGCCTTTTTTAACATAGCCGAGCTTTTCAAGTGCATTGAGTGCATCTCTTATTATGCTTCCACCAGCCTTGTAGTGATGGTGCCTTCTTACGCCATGCTCCTTTCTGTTGCCATACCTTGTTCTTAGCCTTGAAACACCTATAGGTCCATTTAGATAAACCTGCCTAAGCAGAGAAGCGCATCTTATATACCAGAAATCATTTTGCTGCGGAATTCTATCTCTACCAGCGCCGCTTTTTACAAAATCCACATAAGCAGGCTTTGTTATGCCTGCTTCTTTAAGCTTTTCTGCAGTCTTCTTTATAAGCACATTAGCTTCTACGTCTTTTACATTTGCCATAAAATTACCTCGAGTTAAAGAGAACAAATAATCCTTTTATAATTTTTATTTACTTTAGTTTTTAAACCTTTTTATTTCTAGATTCAAAACGCAGGTTGTAAAAATATGGGGATGGATAAATATATTAATATTTAGTAGTGAAAATTATAAAATCAAGGACCCTGCGTGATTTTTATGAAACTAAATATCATTGAGGACGAACCAAAAAGCTTGATAGTGGAGTTTGATGATACTGATAGAGGCATAGCAGAACTTATAAGAGGAAAGCTCCAAGATAAAGCGGATGTAGACTTTGTAGCTGTTACAAAAACGCATTTCGAAGTAGGAAAGCCAAGGCTCATAGTAAAGTCTAACAAGAATCCAAAAAAGCTTGTTATTGATGCTATAGAAGAAATAAGAGAGGAGCTGAAGGATTTTAAAGCCCAGCTACCAAAGAAATAATATGAAAGAAGGTATACGTATCTTATCAGTTGATGATGCTCCTTTTGCTAAGGGTGATAGTGAATCACTTGTTGTAGGCATAGTGGCAAGAAAAGAAGTTGTAGAGGGTGTTATATCATTTCATGTAACTGTAGATGGCAACGACGCAACAGATAAGCTGATAAGCAAGATAAGGCAATCACGCTTTCTAAGAGAGATAAAGCTTGTAGCACTTAATGGTATAACATTAGCAGGGCTTAACATTGTAGATATAACAAAGATAAATTCTGAGCTTAACATACCTGTTCTGGCAATTACAAGAAAAAAACCAAACCAAAGGGCGATGGAGCGCGCTATAGAGAGATCAGGAAAAGGCGTTGAAGAAAAAATAAAGCTCCTTAGGAAAATAAATAAAGCTTCACTTAGCTCTCGTTCAAATGGTTTTTACATTCAGTATATTGGTATAGCGAGAAAAGAGTTAAGCACATTCGTAAATACTGCATACCAAATGTTGAGGCTTGCCCATTTAGTTGCGAGTGGTATTGTAAAAGGCGAGTCAAAAGGTAGGTTGTAGCAACTTATTTCTATTAATAAGGTTCTGGTTTGGTTCATATTAGTATATTTCTAATAATCAAAAATAAAAAAATTTGGCATTAAATTTATATTTGTTTTTAAGTAATATATAATTGATTACATGCCAAAAATTATAGAAAAGGAGAAGAAGGCTATTATAAAAAATGAGATGCTTAGATTTCTTAGCATAGATGGAAGAGCCAGCATCGACAGTATAAGCAAGCACCTTAAGATGCCAAAAGCAACAACATATTCTATATTCAATGAAGTAGTAAAAGAATATGGGCTTCATTTTGTACCTGAAATAGATCTTGAAGATATATGGAAGCACGAATTTATCAGAATAAGTAAGCACAAATCCACAAAGAGGGAGATGCGTGAAGAAGCGCTCGCAAAGATCCCTGAACTGGGTGTAGAAGAGTATATCACATTCATTAAATTCAATAAAGATGTGCCTAGCGATGAGGAGATAATGCGTGCACTCTCTAACTTTACAGTTCCTCAATTTGTTGCAAAATTGCATGGAGAAGAAGATTTAGTAATATATGAAGTTGGTAAGAGTTTTTACAGTCTAAACAAATTTTTGATTAGTTTTTCGAAAAACCTTAAGGATTATGATATGCTGGTAAATACAAGCAGAATTGTGACAACCTTTGGCTTTTTCCCCATTAGAAACGAGCTTATAGATGAGCTTATGCTTTCAGGCTCGGCAAAAGCTCTATTGGAAGGGCTTAACATAGATGGCAGGGGCGAAATAAAGGAGATTGCAAAGAGATTCTACCAAAAGCCAGAACTGCTTCTTTATACGATGGAAAGGCTAAAAGAAAGTGGGCTTCTGAAAAGAGTAACTTATTTTGAGGCGCAGCCACAGAGCAACATAAATGGAATAATAAAGATAGCAATAACAAATGAATCCGATTTCATCGATTCGAGAAACAAATGGTTTGCTGAGCTTATAAAGATGAAGCCAGATGAGCATCTTAAATATGTATATATATGTGATATACTAAATCCTTCTGGCATCCTTGTTTTTGTAAACCTAAGCTCAAACGAAGAGATAGATAATTTGTTAAATAGTATGAGAAAGGTCCTCAAAGGTGTTGAAATAAGCTATATAACAATGACAAAGACACTTCTTGGGAATTTAGGGATAAGAAACTTTGACACGCGCTACTCTAGCCAATACAAACATTTAGAACTCGAAGGTCTTGTGCCGAGAATGCAAAGAAAGGAAGAAAAGATCAGAGCTTAGAAATTACATCAAGCACGTTGCTTTTGAATCTTACCTTGCCATGGTAGTCGTCACGTAGCATTACACGATTTCCTCTTAAGTTTAGCGTTGGGCAGTGAGTTTCGTCCGGCTTATCCCCTCCAGACAATATTATTGTTAATCCTTTATTCTTTATAATTTTCATAAATATCAAAAGATGTCTATTTTTAAACTTTTTATACCTTTCGCACATATTTGTAGTTGCTCTATAAAAAATTCATAACACCAAAAGCGTAAAGATTATAAAGGTATGTCAATATAATTATTAATGCTTTTTGATGCTTTTGGCGTTATTAGTGTGAAAATTGCGTCTCGCAATTGGATATAGTCTTGAGGAGTGCAAAGAGGCTCGCAATTGCTTCTTGTTGCGGCAAGAAGACTCCAGTCGATGCTGCTGGAGGGCACTGCTATCAGATTTCGACAGCCATGCAAGTTTGCCCAATGGCTTCATTGGGCGGCGTACGGCTCAGTAACGCGTAGTCAATCTACTGTAAGGA
>JAWDMK010000020.1:0-12096 GCA_046536675.1 Microcaldota archaeon
ATAATATAGAATTGGCAATAGAGGCTAAGCATAGCAAAAAGAGCTTTGAAGAAATAGCAAAATACATTATAGACTATGGCCCATATAATGCAAATGTTATAAAAGAAGCGCTTGGAGAGGCAAGTGTTGAGGGCTTAATCTCAAAGCTAAGCATAAACAGCCCATACAAAGAGATTCTTGCTGAAGCGCTTGATGAATTCAGAAAGAGTGGCGACGCATTAAAAGCTAATATGCTTATAGATAAGCTTTATTATCAGAAGCTTGGCTCGCTCATGCCTAGGATAAGAAACCTAAGCCCAGAGGCTGCCACAATAATAAAGCTAGATATAGACATGAGGAATATGCTAAACCTTATAAGGGCAAAGCGCTATGCACTTAAATTCAGCGAGATAAGCGAAGGTATTATTAAAAACGGCTCGCTAGACATAGAGGAATTGCAGTCAATCTATGAGAATGCAAAGGATGAAGAGGATGTTGCAAAGAATGCAAAAGTTTTTGACTTATCAAACGAGGTTGAGATTTATAAAAAGGAGAGAAGGCTCTTTGTTTTTGAGATAGGCATGAGGAACCAGATATTAAGCAAAGGAATAAGGATGCTTAGCCACACTCTGCTCTCATTTGGCACTATATTGGCTTATGCTTATATAAAAGATATAGAGGTTCTTACGCTCAGGATTATTATAAAGAGCAAGCAGTATGCACTGCCACAAGATGAGGTTGCGAGAATGATACTATGGAAGGAATAAAGGAAATAAAGGAAAAAGAGGGAAAGCTCTATAAGATAGGTGTTATAGGCAGCGAGATCCTTGTAATGGGCTTTGAGCTTGCTGGGGTAAAGGCGGTGCGCATAGCTAGAAATGGTGAAGAGGCTGAAAAAGCACTTGATGAATTGCTAAACATGCAGGATATAGGCATTATTATTATTGCAGAAGGTTTGGCAAATAAAATAAAGAGCAGAAGGCTACAACACATTATTGAAACAAGCTTAATGCCTTTGATCATAGCAATTCCAGACTATCAAGAGAAAGAAGAAGAGGTTGATACATTAAGAAGGCTCATATTAAGGGCTATTGGTATTGATATTATTGCAAAATAAATGGTGATTCTTTGGGCAAAATAGAAAAAATTTCAGGACCTCTCGTAATTGCTGGCGATATGCTAGGGGCAAACATGTATGATGTAGCAAGGGTTGGAGAAGCAAAGCTCATAGGCGAGGTAATACAGCTTCGTGGAGATAAAGCGATTATACAAGTTTATGAAGACACATCAGGCCTTAAACCTGGAGAGCCAGTAGCTACTACAGGCAAGCCACTCTCTGTTGAGCTAGGCCCGGGCCTTCTTACAAGTATATTTGATGGCGTACAAAGGCCTTTAGATGCCATAGCTGCAAAGAGTGGCGATTTTGTGGCAAGAGGAATAAGCGTAGAACCTCTAGACAAAAAGAGAAAATGGAAGTTTATACCAATGAAGAAGAAAGGTGATTATGTAAAAGAAGGCGAGATTATAGGATATGTACAAGAAACGCCTCTTATAAAACATTATATAATGCTGCCTTATGGCGTTGAAGGTAAGATAGAAAGCATAAGGGAAGGTAACTACACATTGGAAGAGAGTGTTGCATTGATTAAAGGAAAGAGCAATTATAGCATAACAATGCTGCAAAGAAGATCTGTCAGAACGCCAAGCAAATACAAGAGAAAGATAAGAAGCGATGAACCCCTTTTAACAGGCCAGCGAGTTATTGATACTTTCTTCCCTATTGCAAAAGGAGGCACAGCTGCAGTACCAGGTCCTTTCGGTTCTGGAAAAACAGTAATACAGCATCAGCTTTCAAAATGGTCTGATGCACAGATTGTTATATTTATAGGCTGCGGCGAGCGAGGAAATGAGATGGCAGAAGTGCTTACAGAATTTCCTAAGCTTACTGATCCCCACACAGGCAGGCCACTAATGGAGAGGACTGTTCTTATAGCAAATACAAGCAACATGCCTGTAGCTGCAAGAGAGGCTAGCATATACACTGGTATTACAATAGGGGAATATTTCAGAGACATGGGCTACAGCGTAGCTCTTATGGCAGATAGTACATCAAGGTGGGCAGAAGCTATGCGAGAGATATCAGCAAGGCTAGAAGAAATGCCTGGCGAAGAGGCTTATCCAGCTTATCTTCCAAAAAGGCTGGCTGAATTTTATGAGAGGGCTGGCAAGGTAGAGGCGCTTAGCGGCAAGATAGGTTCTGTAAGCGTTATAGGTGCAGTCTCACCACCTGGCGGTGATATTTCAGAGCCAGTATCACAAAGTACATTAAGGGTCACTAAGGTATTCTGGGCTCTTGACAAAGCGCTTGCAGATTCAAGGCATTTCCCAGCAATAAACTGGCTAAGC
The DNA here is from genome assembly GCA_046536675.1 of Microcaldota archaeon. GTDB lineage: Archaea > Micrarchaeota > Micrarchaeia > Micrarchaeales > CABMGC01 > JAGDYD01. The sequence goes on from JAWDMK010000020.1 coordinate 2,386, forward strand.
AGCTACTCGCAATATATAGATCAGCTAAGCGGCTGGTATAAGAAGAATGTAAACGAAGAGTTTCCAAGCAAGAGGGCAAAGGCTATGGCTATACTGCAAAGAGAGTCTGAGCTAAAAGAGATAGTGCAGCTTGTCGGCGAAGACGCGCTTCCAGATAGCGAGAGGGCAATTTTGCTTATAGGAAGAATGCTTAGAGAATATTTCCTAAGGCAGAGTGCATTTGACCCTATAGATGCTTATACAAGCATGAAAAAGCAGGAAGCAATGCTAAGCTCTCTTCTTTACTTTGAAGAAAAGATGAGGCAAGCAATAAGCAGTGGAGTAAGCACAGAGAAGATAGCAACAATGAGTGTAATAAGCGAATTAGCTAGAATGAAGGAGTGGAATGAGAGTGATGTTGAAAAAGAAAAAGAAAGGATAGAGAAAAATATAGAGAGCGAGTTTGAGAAGCTCATAAAAGAGGAGTTGGAGGTGGAAAAAGAAGAGAATAAGGCAAACGAAGTTAAGCAGGGTGAATAAATGAAGCATGAGATAAATTATAAAACGATTGAAAGTATTGCTGGACCGCTTGTTGTTGTAAAGAGCGTTAGGCATGCTGCATATGGTGAGATAGTAAGAATAGAGCTCGGCAATGGCGAGTCAAGGCTTGGCCAGGTTCTTGAAACAACAAACGAATATGCTGCTGTGCAGGTATTTGGAAATACAGAAGGGATTAGCATAGATAAAAGCAGCGTTACATTCCTTGGAGAGGCGTTCAGGATAGGCGTTTCAGAAGATATGCTTGGCAGAGTCTTCAATGGTCAAGGAAAGCCTATAGATATAAAGGCAAACATAGCGTACGAAGAAAAATTCGACATAAACGGCTCGCCGATAAATCCTAGCAGAAGGGCTATGCCTAATGATTTTATAGAAACAGGCATATCAGCAATCGATGGCCTTATGACATTGGTTAGGGGCCAAAAACTTCCTATATTCTCAGGCTCTGGCTTGCCACACAACCAGCTTGCTGTGCAAGTTGCTAAGCAGGCAAGTGTTAAGGGGAGCAAAGACTTTGCTGTTGTTTTTGCTGGGATCGGCGTTACTTATGATGATGCAACATTCTTTATAAACGAATTCAGGAAAGCGGGCTCAATTGGAAGGACTGTTGCATTCATTAATCTTGCAAATGATCCGAGTATAGAAAGAATCCTAACCCCAAGAATAGCACTTACAACAGCAGAATACTTAGCTTATGAAAAGGATATGCACGTGCTTGTAATACTAAACGACATGACCAATTATGCGGAAGCGCTTAGAGAGCTTTCAAGTGCAAGAGAAGAGGTTCCAGGAAGGAGGGGCTACCCTGGCTACATGTATACAGACCTAGCAAGCATTTACGAAAGGGCTGGTGTTATTGTTGGAAAGAAAGGTAGCATAACGCAGCTTAATGTTGTTACAATGCCTGGTGATGATGTAACACACCCTATACCAGACTTAACAGGCTATATCACAGAAGGCCAAATTTATCTTGATAGAAGCCTGTATAACCGCGGCGTATATCCGCCTATAAACCCACAAGGTTCGCTTTCAAGACTTATGAACAATGGAATAGGCGAAGGCAAGACAAGGGCAGACCACAGAGGTGTTGCAGACCAGCTTTATGGTGCTTATTCGCGTGCTGTTGAGGCAAGAAACCTAAGCTCAATTGTTGGCGAAGAGGCTTTAAGCGAAATAGACAAGCTCTACCTTAAATTTGGCGAAAGTTTTGAAAACAGCTTCATAAAACAAGGACCAAATGAGAGAAGGGATATAGAGACAACATTGAACATCGGCTGGGACCTACTATCGATGCTTCCTGAAGGCGAACTTACAAGAATAAAGAAAGAGTACATTCAGAAATATTATAAGCAAAAAAAGTAAAGAGGTGTTTAAGTGAAGATGCCTAATCCAACAAGAATAAATCTAATAAATCTCAGGAGGAGCATAACACTTGCTAAGAAAGGCCACAGCATTCTAAAGAAGAAGAGAGAGGTTCTTGTAATGGAATTTCTAAGGCTTCTACAGTATTCTAAGGCAGATAGGTCTTATTTGTTCAACATGTTGCAAAATGCCTACAAAAGCGTTGCAATAGCTTCTACATACATTGGAAATTTTGAGCTTGAGACAATAGCATCGCACGTAACAGAAGCTTATCCAATAAAGATAAGCCTTAAGAACATAATGGGCGTGAATGTGCCAGAGATAAGCAAGGCAGGCAAGGAGAGCATTAATCTTTTAGAAAGGGGCTACAGCCTTATAACAACAAGCACAGCAGTAGATGATGTAAGCGATGAATTCCAAAAGGTTGAAGATATAATCATAGAGATAGCAAAGAGGGAACAGAGCCTAAAAAGGATTGTTGTAGAAATAGACAAAACAAAAAGAAGGGTAAATGCGCTAGAGTATGTTCGCATACCTGAACTGAATGCACAAGCTAGATATATATCAATGAGGCTAGAGGAGATGGATAGAGATATGTTCTCAGCGCTTAAGCATGTAAAGAAAAAGCTAGCAAAGGGCAAAGGCGCTTAGCATGATAGCATGCCTCTTCAGTGGCGGCAAAGATTCGACGCTGGCATTGCATAAGGCATATGAGCTAGGTATAAAGGCAGAACTTCTAATTACCTTCAAAAGTGAAAATCCTAACAGTTATATGTTTCATTATCCAAATGTAGAACAAACAAAGCTACAAGCAGAGGCGCTTGGAATAAAACAGGTTTTTGTAGATACAAAAGGTGTAAAAGAGGAAGAGCTAAAAGATTTAGCGAAAGCGCTTAAGGAAAATAATGTAAGCACAATAATCACGGGTGCAACCTATAGTAGGTATCAGGCTGATAGAATAAACAAGATAGCTGGTGAGCTTGGCATAGAGCATATTGCACCGCTTTGGCATATTGATCCATTAGCTGAGCTTAATGAGATTGCAGAGAAGTACAATGCAATAATAACATCTGTTTCTGCAGAAGGCTTAAGCACTGATTTGCTTGGTAAAAGGATAGACAAAGAGGTTATAAAGGAGCTAGAATTAGCAAATAAAAAATATGGGATTAACATGCTCTTTGAAGGCGGAGAAGCTGAGAGTTTTGTTCTAGACGCACCACTCTTCAAGAAAAAAATAAAGATCAGAAATGCAGAGAAAAAAATAGAGGGAATGAACGGCGTGTACATTATAAAAGAAGCAGAGCTAATCGAAAAATAAATGGCAAGAAAAGAGGTATAAAGCAAAAATATAAATAATACTTTATCATAAGAATTTGATGCGGAGGCATAGTCTAATGGTAGGACGTCACCCTTACACGGTGAAGGTCTGGGTTCGATTCCCTGTGCCTCCATAGTAAGCAATAAATACCTTTTTCTATAACTATGTTATAGAGAAACATGGTTATTTACGAAGAGGCTGCTAATGAGATAATACCGGCGATAAGGTCTAGACTTGCGAACACCCTTATCAACAAGTACAATCTTAAAGAGGAAAAGGTTGCAGAGTTATTGGGTGTTGCGCAGGCTGCAATAAGCAAATACAAGACAGGAAAATATTCTGAAAAAATAAAGGAGATAGAAGGCAAGCTTAGCGGCGAACTTATTGATAAATATGCAAAGATTCTTTCTGAATCAGGAAAGGACCGCTCTAGAGAGGCGCTGTGTTCTTTGTGTCAGGCATACTTTTCATTTAAGTGTAAGCTTATTGCGCGCGCTTAACCAAATCACACTATTTTCTTAGATGCGGAGATTTAGCTTGAGAGCTTAACTATTGCTGGGCCACAATATCCGCCACCATGGCCGGTAGAAAGAACTAAAGTATATTTCTGCGCTGGTGCATAGAAAGAGCCAAAGCTTGTAAGACACCTTGCTGTTGTTCCTTGTGAAAAGTATGTCTTGTTATTGCTTCCTATAAACGCTACTGAAGCATATCCAGAGTCACCACCCGCAATAGATATGTTTAATGTGCCACCATTCCATGTGCAAATACCCGCTATGGTGTTTGAAAATTTATCATCTAAAAGTGTAAAGTTGCTACATGAAGTATAGTTGGCTGATGAATGAGCAGCTACTAATGGGCTTGTAGGTCCATTCAAAGAATTAAATGGGCTTGAAGATTCATTTAAAGAATTGAATGAAAAAAGATTAAACAAACCAACAAAAACAAACACTCCAAGAATTATAATTGCAATAACATATAGAATTAGATAAAATATTATGTCGCTCAGCAGGATTGTGCCTAATGCCTTAAGCCTGCTCATGGAAAGCAGATTTGATATTGCTATCATTAATACTATAAAAGACCAAAGAAAGCTAACTGCTATAAGCACAATTCCTAGTATATATATTGGAAAAACCCAGAAAAAGAACACAACAGGAACCAGAGAATAGATATAAGCTAAAAAGGCCGCGCTGTATTCCTGTTTATATACATCAAATAGGTTTTTTATTATGATGTGGTATATGCCACTGTTTATAAATGCACCAATAGGAAAGAACACAAGATAAAGAGCAACAACAATTAAAGCAAAGAGTATGTGGTGAGAGCCGAAAATGAGGCTTAACAATACACCAAAAAGCATTGGAATTAAGGCAATAGTATAATAAAATTTGAGTGCGTCTGCAATGCCCATTTGTGTTTTTGTGGCCAAGCCAGGGTGAATCATTACCTCTATCGCATTTTTGTATGCTTTTGCGAATGTAGCCAAAGCATTATCCATAGAAACCACATCAGACTTTCTCTCCAAGCTTCTCTTTAATATATTCCATCAGGACAACAGCATTGTTATGCTCTGTGTCGCGCGCAGCATAAACTAGAGTTACATCTTCATTTTTTACAAGATCTAAAAGCTTTTTAATATGCTCGTTTGCATCGAGCTCCTTCTTGTATCTAGCCTTAAATTCTTCCCACTTGTTTGGATCATGTGCAAACCACTTCCTAAGCTGGTCGCTTGGCGCCACTTCCTTCATCCAAAGGTCTATATTGGCAGTGCCCTTCTTAACGCCTCTTGGCCACAGCGCGTCGACAAGTATCCTCTTGCCATCAGTTATTTCGGTCTTATCATATATTCTCTTTATACCTACGAGCACAAAACCACACTAGTAAAATGAATATTTATGTTTATAAACCTTTTTAGATAATTCAAGAACGAATATTTTTATAGTTTCATTTCTTCCATTTTTCTTCTAATATTCCTGCTTCAAAAAATAATAAGATTTAAAAATTCAGAAAGCAATATTTTATAGCTCAGGGTGTTTTATTGAAAGAACAGAATGATGAAGAAAAGAAATCATTAGGTTTAACGCATAAAAAGGAGGAGTTTGAGGAATGGTACCCAGAGGTATTGACTAAGTCCGGTTTTGTAGACTACAGCTTTGTGTCTGGCATGCTCGTCTTCAGGCCTGCAGCATACGCTGCCTGGCAGATAATAGTAAATGCTGTTGATTCTGAATTTAAAAAGAACGGCATAGAAGATGTCTATTTCCCTTTATTTATACCAGAGAGATTCCTTGAAAAAGAGAAGGAGCATTTTGTGGGCTTCGAGCCAGAGGTAGCGTGGGTGACACATGCAGGTAAGAGCAAACTTGAAGAAAGGCTAGCTGTAAGACCAACCTCAGAAACAATAATGTATCCTAGCTATTCAAAGTGGATAAGGTCTTGGCGCGACCTGCCGCTTAGATATAACCAGTGGAATAATGCTGTGAGGTGGGAGTTCAAGCACCCAACGCCACTTCTTAGAACAAGGGAATTCCTATGGTGCGAAGGCCACAGCGTGTTTGCAAATAAAGAAGAAGCTGATAAGGAAAGGAATTTTATTATGGGCTTATGGGAAAGAGTATTAAAGGACTACCTCGCCCTTCCTGGAATAGCTGGAAGAAAAACCGAGAATGAGAAGTTTGCAGGTGCTGTTGCAAGCTATAGCATAGAGCACATAATGCCAGATGGCTACGTAGTCCAAGGGCCTGATTTCCACAACGATGGTGAGAACTTTGCAAAGGCTTTTGATATAAAATTCCTTGACAAAGATGGAAAAGAAAAGTATGCATGGCAAAATACATATGCAATTTCTACAAGGGAACTTGGCGTTATGGTTGCAACACATAGTGATGATAAAGGCTTGATCCTACCACCAAGAATAGCATATATACAGGTTGTGATAGTTCCTATAATAGCAAAAGGAAAAGAAGAGAAGATACTCGGCTATGCTAGGAAGGTTGCAGACATACTAAAGGAAAGGTATAGAATAAAGCTTGATGATAGGGAAGGCTATACCCCAGGCTATAAATACAATGAATGGGAGCTCAAGGGCGTGCCACTTAGAATAGAAATAGGCCTAAAAGAGGTTGAAAAGGGTCAGGTAATGTTCGTTAGAAGGGATACAGGAGCGAAAGCAGAGGCAAGCCTAGGCGACCTTGTAGAAAAGGTAGAGGTAATACTTGATGATATACACAAAAATCTATATGAAAGGGCAAAGAAGTTCATGCAAGAGCACATACACAATGTGGAAACATACGATGAATTTAAGCACGTGCTTAAGACAAAGAAGGGCATTATACACGCTCCATGGTGTGGCAGCCCAGAGTGCGAAGAAAAGATAAAAGAAGAGACAGGTGCAAAAACATCTAACATTCCTTTTGACCAATCAGACCTTCACGGCAAATGCATCTATTGCGGTAAAGAAGCAAAGTACATGGTGAACTTTGCAAAGAGTTATTGATCAGACGACTCTCTTTTCATCACCGATCAGAAATACCTCGTCTCATCACATACTCTTTTTAACAAAATAAAGATAAAAAGATTAGTCCCGGCCGGATTCGAACCGACGTAGCAGGGTCCAAAGCCCTGCGTCCTTGGCCGCTAGACGACGGGACTATGATATAGATAATTATATAAATAAACAAATATAAAAAATAAATCATAGCTAGCAAGTGGTTCTATGACGGAAAAGCTCTATTGGAATGATGCATACGCAAAGGAGTTTAGTGCAAGAATTACAAAGATAAATGGCAATGAGGTAGTGCTAGACAAAACCTTATTTTATCCAACAGGCGGTGGTCAGCCAAATGATACTGGAAAAATCACCTGCAATGGAAATGAGTATAAGGTAGTTGATGTTAAGTCAAACAATGATGAGATAATACATGTATTAGATAGAAACTTAGATGCACAGGTAGGAGATACTGTAAGTGGGGTTATAGATTGGAATAGAAGGTACAAGCTCATGCGCCTTCATTCAGCTATACATCTTATTGATGGGATTTTAGAAAACAAATACAATTCAAGCATGATCACAGGCGGACAGATATATGAAGATAGGGCAAGAATAGATATTGATATGCAAGAGCTGAATAGGGAGAAAGCAGAAGAGCTTATAAGCGAAGCAAACAAGGTTGCAAAAGAGGGGCACGAGATTCAGGCAAGATTCATACCAAGAGACGAAGCACTTAAGATTGAAAGATTGGCTAGAACAGAAACAGGCAGGGAGCTCATAAAAAACCTTGATGTTGTAAGAGTCGTAGAGATAAAAGGCTTGGATATGCAGTCTGACGGCGGAACACATGTTAAAAATACTAATGAGATAGGTACAATAAAGCTAAGCAAGTTTGAAAATAAGGGAAAGCACAGCAAAAGAATTGAAATAGTACTTGAGGATTAGATTCTAAAGTTTGCCTTCTGATTGAAACTTGTAATGCATCTTCATCATGCATCTGTTCTGAACAAAAAGCAGTCCATGCTCAACAGCATATTTTCCGGCTTCTTCATTAAATATTCCTTCTTGAAGCCATAGCACCTTTGCTTTTATCTCTACAGCCTGCTTTGCTATATCTAATGCCTCTCTTGCAGGCCTAAATACATCAACAACATCTACTTGCTCCTTAATATCGGTAAGCGATTTGTATGCCTTCTCGCCAAGTATTGTATCAGCAAAAGGGTTTACCGGAATTATCCTGTAACCAACGCTTTGCAAATAAGCTGGTACATCGTGGCTTGGCTTGCCTTCTTCCCTTGAACAGCCAACCACAGCTATTACATGATAGTTTTTAAGTATATTTAGCATTAGTGCTTCCTTCTCTTCTTCATCATTCATTCTTCCACTCCTTAGGGCAAAGCTTTCCAAATAGCTTGCAGAATATTTTTGCAAGCGGATCATTTATTTTATTTGAATAGTATTTGTATATAGGCCAAACAACCACTATACTTATTATTATCCCAGCAATAACATCGCTAAGGTAATGCAAACCAAGGTATACCCTGCCAAATAAAACAGCTATGAGCCAAGCGAGATAAAGAAATCTTAAGTACTTATATGGTAATGTAAAGAAGGTAAGGCCTGTAAGAACAGTCGCATGACTGCTAGGAAAGGAGAAGCTAGATTCACAGCCTATATTGTTTATCCAAGAAAGAGCAGGCACACTACATGGCCTAGGTTCCTTTACTATATACTTTATTACTTCATTGATTATGTAAAGCACAAAGAACAAAACTACAAAAGAGAAAACATTTTTGTCCCTTTTAAAATACATGTAAATAACAACAAGCGGAATAACAATTAGAAAGCTCTCAGCAAGATAATGCATTGTAAGATTTAGCGCTGGGCTGGCTATATCTTTGGCTAGCTGGAAAGCCCATATGTTCATGCTATTTATTAAGCTCATGAGTGGAATTAGCCCTTTTATTTATTTAAGCTTTATTATCTCATAATCTAGCATGGAAATCGCTTTAGACACTAGCTCAATACTTTTTGGCTTTGAAAAGAAAATAGATGTATTTGATATTGCAAAGGAGCATGGCTATACCCCTATTGTCTCGAAAGGTGTTATTAAAGAGCTTGAAAAACTTGCTAGCTCGAAGTCGAAAAAGAGCATTTATGCTAAGCTAGCGCTTAATGCGATAAAGGCAAAAAAGGTAAAGATTGTTGACTCAAGCGAATATGTTGATTCATGGCTTGAAAAAAACAAGGTTGTATGCACAAATGACCTTAAGCTTAGGAGAGAGCTAAAAGAAAAAGGGGTAAAGGCTTTTGCGCTTGCTGTTGGTGGTAGGCTTGTTTGATAAGCATATAATATTTATTTATTTCCTTTCTAATAGATTATGTTCTAATGCTTGCTAGTGGTGAGTATTTGTATTACAAATATACCATAAAAGATACAATAAGTATACCTCCCTCTTATTTTGGAGAGGATTTAAACAAGGTTGCAACAGATTTGCTAAGGCAAAAATATGAGAGAACACTAGATAAGGACATGGGTATAATACTTGCGGTATATAATGTAAGGGATATTAGCGATGGCTATCTTCTACCTGGCGACCCTTCAACACACCATAGCCTGACATTTGATGCACTAACGTTTAAGCTTGAGGTGGAAGAGGTAGTCGTTGGCGAGGTAAGCGAACTTGTTGAATTTGGCTGCTTTGTAAGAGTAGGCCCGCTTGAAGGGCTTGTGCATTTATCACAGATAACAAGCGATTTTATAAGCTTCGACAGAAAGAGTGGAGTATTGAACTCAAGAAATACGGGCAAAGTACTTAAGAAGGGCGATGTTGTATATGCTAAGGTTTCTACAATAAGCTGGAAGTCAAATATAAAAGATACCAAGATAGCGCTTACTATGAGGCCAGAGGGCTTGGGCAAAGAGGAGTGGCTTCTAGAAGAAGAAAAACCTGCAAAAGAGAAAAAAGAGAAAAAGGTTAAGAAGAAATAATTAGTGGTT
>JAWDMK010000021.1:0-11793 GCA_046536675.1 Microcaldota archaeon
CGGGCTTGAACCAATACACATGCAATGTAAGCAACTCATGCTATTCATGCCAAACTGTGCCTAGCTGCAACCTTGTAATGTATAAGACAGATGGCGTTACAGGGCCTTTTGCGCAAGATATTATGAAGTTTGAAAATGCTTATAAACTTCTCAACTCAAGCTTTAATGCGTTTTATTCCAGCATAGAAAATATGAATACAAAGAATGTAGCATATAATCTTGCAATAGCAAACTCTGCATTGGCAAATATAACAAACATTACAAAAAGCCTTTATACAAATGGTCTATTTCCACCTACAAATGTAACAAATGCTATGCTTTCCCAATGTGTATTTTATCCTAACCCAAGCACAGCGCCTTGGTACTGCTTTGCATTTGGTTATTGCAATGCACTAACATACAACTTTTCTATACTTAACAATACAGCTAGTATAATGGAAAAGATAAATTCAATGCCAATACAGGAATCACAGCTATACCTTGTAGCTTATAATGCAAGTGTGACAGAGAGCAAGTATATTGCACCGATCCTTTATATGCGCAAGACAGCAGAGCTTAATAAGATATTAAATGTAACCCTTGCAAACTACTCTAGCGTTGTCAACGGTTCGCAGCTTGTGCTTAGCCACATAAGCAATGCAAGCCTTGAAAACAATTTGAACAAGCTTATCTCGCTTAGAAACTACACAATAAACAATTTCGTATCAATAAACCTAAGTGCATATAACAAAACCCTCGCTTTATACCTTGCAAATACAACTTATCTTTATTCAAAGCTTAATGCTACCTATACAAGCATGCTCAGCCTTGCAAAAAGCAATACAGCTCTTCTTCTAAAAGAGCAGCTTAATTCAATGGTTCCAAACGCCAAACTTGCTAGCCTTTCATTGCAGGAGCTTGCCTTGAACAATATGCTTAATGGCAGGATAAGCAATGTATCTCTAGCATTTGCTCAGCTAAAATCGATTAACAAAGAGGCAAGCATGCTTTATTCTGCTCCATTTGGGCTTGTAGAGATTGCAAGGGCTATAGATGGGCCATTTGCAAGGAGCATGTCTATAATTATACCAATGCCTTATTCGTCTAATGTTCTGCTTGCGCCAATATATGGTGCATTATTAAGCCTTCTTATAGGCATAGTGGCCTTTGGCATATTGTTTATCTTCTACATGAATTTAAGGCTTAAAAGAAAAATAGTTATAAACAAACGCACAATGAGGAATTGGCATATGCTGTTTGGTATAGTATGGCTTTTCATAATATTATATGTAGGCCTTACCTATCTTTATGCAAGTGAAGCCAACTCATTTGCACCAATAAGTGCATTCGATTCAGCTGTAGCACAATCGCATTATGTTGTTGTAGCACTTAATGGTACGCCAAGCCTAAGCCAATATCAATGTGCAAGCCTTGTAAGCAAGAACCTTATAAGCATGGGGAAGGAGCCTGTCTTAATATATATAAACAATAATACATGCACAGTTGGTAGCAATAGTGTTAGCTTGAGCACATGCATGAACTACTATGCAAGGTCAAGTATACCGATGGTTATACTTACAAACAGCAACTCTAGCCTGATAAAGCCTTACTCATTCTACGGCTCTTATCTAGCATTCAATGGAAATGAGAGCCTTATGAATGCGTGCTACGCTGCTCTATTACTAAAGTGAATTTATGGCTAGCAAAAGAGAAAAAGAAACAGTTAAAAAAGCTAAGGAAAATGCCGCTAGTGCTAGCGGTGCTAATGTAGCTAGCTCCGTGTCTAGATCAGAAAAAGCTGCTCGCGAAAAGAAAAACAGGGGCAAAGGTTTAGAGTATTTATTTGTTTTATTGGTAATTTTAGCGATAATAATCATTGCATACTTGGCCTTTTCAAACTTCCTTCTTACTCCTTTTTCGACGTTTGCATCTAATTTCCATGCTGCCCCACGGGTTGCGCTTGTTGTTTTCTTCTCAAATGAGTCAGAGTACATGTCAGAGTATCCGTGCTTTACAAAAATGATAGAATCTATAGCCTATACAAGGAATGCCACTACTATAGACTTTTTCATAATAAACGGAACAACATGCACATACCCTTCAACAGGTCTTGGCAAACCTATACAAATAGCGACAACAAATGCGTCTAAGTGCCTTAGTGTTGCCAAAGCAGAGCCAAGCATTTTTATGAACTATAGCAATGTCAATAGAACGATAATAACTCCTTATCATCTCTATATCTATGGCAATAATGCATATATGAATGCGTGCCCTATCGCATCTGATCTTATATAAGCTTATACTTTTTTGTATATCTCAAGCCCGTTTTCCGATAAGTAAGGTGTATAATTATTGTGCATGTATGCATATACATTAAATTCGCTAGAGTTCATTGGTAAATAGTCGCCAAGGTTTCTATCTATAATTATATATTCTGGCTTGAACCAGAATGTTGTGTAATTCAGTTTTTCAAACCACATGGGTTTTTCATCTGGCGGATTCTCTACATAAAGCATATTGTAAAGATGCGGCGTTATGCTGCCTTGCGCCATTATGCTTGTATTAAGTGAATTAGCAACAATATCTATATTTGCTACTTTTGCATTGCTAAATGGGCTTGGAAAATGGTAAAGAATAATGAATGAAATTAAGAACATTATTGCAAAGAAGTAAACATTTATCTCTATTAGCTTTGGATTAAGCCTCGTTGTTTGTGAACCAAGCAACGCACCTGCCAAGCCGCCTATAGCGTAGGCAAAATACTGCATGTAAGGTGTTATGAAGAGGATGTTTCTAACTACAAATATCTCTGCTAGCCACGGCGCCAAAAAGAATATGCTGGGCAGCAGTGCAAATATGCTTGTTATTCCAAAGGAGAAGAATCCCATCGCAAGCCAGAACAGAGAAGCTATTCCAATGGCGTTTGTTGTAGGCTTAGCGAGGACATTTTGCTGTTCGCCAAAAAAGTTCATAACCCTAAGCTGCGGAGGCACATCCGCTTTTATACTGATTGAGAGGAGCCAGTAAGCTGCTATGAATATTATTGCAATAAGCAACGAAGCAAAAAGGAGCTTAAGCATTTTCTTATCGCTATTCTTCCTTTTTAAGAGCTCATATATTATTAAGCCCATAGCAAAGAAGAGTGCCAATGCTGCTCCTGTGTCTATTATAGAAAGAAGTATAATGAAGCTAATAACAAAGAAGCTGCTTTTCTTTAAATATAGATATAGGCTTAGCATGTAGAAGAATGGCAATATTCCTTCAAGGTGTGCATCAAAAACGCCCAAACCCCAAAGTGCAGGATTGATAAGATACGCTATTGCGAACGCAAAGCCTACACGCTTCTCCCTTAGTCTGCCTATCATGTAAATAATTGGTGCTGTAAAAGCCATGAAAAAGTTTTGAAGCCATATGAATGAGAAAGGATTGCCAACTAGCTTATAAAATGCAAATACAATAGGGAAGAAGAATGAGAGATGGTTCATGAATACAAAAAATTGCAACGCGCTTATGTGCTGAGTAGCATAATAATACAGATTATAATCAGCAAGTCCTATGTCAAAGTATGTTGAGACGAAGTTTGCATACCTTATGTAAGCGTATGTATTCCAAAAGAGCATATAAATTATTGCTAATATTATTACCGATAAAAAGCCAATCCTTGCTTTCGCAAAACCACCTTATTTGTACCTTAGCAAAGCCCCTATGCCTGTAAAGCCCATTAAGAATTCTTTGCCGTAAGAGCTTTCACTCGATACAAATACCGTTTCAACACCTTTCTTGTCTGCAAGATCTATAAGCTCTTCTATAGCATCATCTACACTAACAATGCTAAGCACTCCACCGCAACTATGCCTTTCTTCTCTATGCCCGTTTTGTTCAAGTTTTTCAAACTCTGCTCCGCAGCTGTTGCACTTATATTTTACCTTTTCTAGCTCTATGTCCTTGTTTATTATAAGTGTGCTTACCTGGTTTGCCTCAAGAGCTTTTTTTGTATTTTCATAGCCGTATGTTGCTAATCCCCCTCTTGAGATCTCTTGGATAAACTTCTCTATTACTCTTCTCTCTTGCGAAGCCTCTTGCTGTTCTAATAAATCTCTAGCCTTGTCTACAAGCTCCTCCAAGCCGTATTCGTCTGTGTAGCCTGTATCGTAAATTCCAAGGATCTTTATTTGGTAGTTTAAAACATTGCTCTTTGCAAAATTCTCTTTTGCAGGACCAGGGCCGCCTATGATAAGGCCTTTTATCTTAAACTGGTACTGCTCGAAAAGCTGATTAATTGCATCACCTATTCTTTTGTAGTAATCTTCTATACTCTCTTCTATTGCACGCTCATAACGCCTTGCTGATTGGCCGCCCTTCCTTACTTTTGCGTGTGCTGTTGAATTTAGCCTTTTAACAACCCTTATATGTGTGCCAGATAATGTTGCTATTGTCGCTTCCCTGCCATCCATTACTAGAAGCGCAAACGTGTCTCTAGCTTCAACCATCTCTTCTATTGGTTCCAAAAGAAATGTTGAATCACATCGGTAAATATTAACTTTGAGGGGCTGTGGTGGCTCCATTGAAAAGAGCTCTATATCTGTTTTTCCAGGATCCCTTGAGATATTTCCGCAAAACACAACAAGCCCATTCTTGGGCGTTTCCTTGAAGAGCTTAAGATACTGCATTATCTTTTCTATAGCGCTAAGCACATTAGTTCTTGTAGTCTTGGATTTAATGTTAGAAGACTGGCTATACTCTTCCCTTAGCCTTGCAACTTCTTCGCTTATCTGAAAGCCTGCAGGAATATAAACACTGATAAGCTCTGTACCCGAGCCTCTTATCGACTTTAGCCTCTTTATCTCTTTCATTATTTCGTATTCTTTCTTCATAAAAAACGCCTTAGCCTATCTTACGCTTGCCCATATATGGAACCAGCACATCAGGCACAGTTATCGTTCCATCTTCATTTGTATAGTTCTCAATAATTGCAACTATCGCCCTTTCAGTCGCTATTGCTGTTGCATTAAGCGTGTGCGCATATTTTCTCTCTCCTTTTTCATCATATTTTATGTCTAGCCTTAAGCTCTGCCAGTCTGTGCAGTTTGAGCATGAGCACATCTCGCCGTATCTCTTTTGAACAGGCAAATACGCTTCTAGGTCATACTTCTTAGCTGCTACAATGCCTATATCGCCTGTGCATATATTTACTATCCTATAAGGAATGCCAAGAGCCTTGAATAGCTCCTCTTCGTTAGATGCTAATTCTTCAAAATATTTCCATGAATCTTCTTGCCTGCTGAAAATGAATTGCTCAACTTTGTAGAATTGATGGACCCTAAATATACCCTTTGTATCCTTGCCGTGTGCACCTGCCTCTCTTCTAAAGCATGGGCTCCAACCAACATATTTCTTTGGCAATTCATTTGCTGAAAATACATGATTAGCATGCATAGCAGCAATCGGGTGTTCAGATGTGCTGATCATGAAGAGCTCATCTTCTATATGCTCTATATTCTTATTCTGCATTGCTTCCCTTGACTCGCCAACCCTATAGAGTGCGTCTTCAAAATCCGCAAGTGAGGTAACACCCTTGTAGTATTCTCTCTTCATCATAAGCGGCGGTGCGATTAGCGTATAGCCTTTCTTCACAAGCGTGTCTATTGCAAACCTTATCAAGGAAAGCTCAAGCAATGCAATATCGCTCTTTAAATAATAAAATCTAGCCCCAGCAACCTTGGCAGCATTCTCAAGGTCTAGCATATCAAGCTTTTTTAATATTTCTTCATGTCCTGGTAGGTTTCTATCTTTAGGCTCGCCAAACCTCTTTACCTCAACATTATCGTTGCTATCTTTGCCATAAGGAACGCTTTCATGCAATATATTAGGCATATTCCATAAAAGCTTGTTGAGCTCCTTCTCATATTCTTCAAGGAGCTTTGCATTCTCTTCTATCGCCTTTTTTATTGTAGCTAGCTCTTTTATCTTCTCTTCAGCCTCTTTTACCTTTCCGCTTTTTTTGAGCTCTGATATCTCCAAGCTATCCTTGTTCCTTTTAGCCTCAAGCTTTTGCGTTTCTGTCTTCAGGGCACGCCATTCTTTGTCGAGCTCCAGGATCTTATCGATAGGGTAATCTATCTGCCTCTTAGCAAGCGAGGCCTTTATTGCATCAAGATTATCCCTTACATATTTCGCTGTTATCATGCAAATACCTCTAAGATAAAGCTAAATAAATATACAAAAACGTATATATAAGTATTTTGTTTATCTTTATTCTGTCTGAGCAGGGGTGGCGGAGCCTGGTCAAACGCGACGGGTTTAGGGCCCGTTTCCTTTAGTGGATTCGAGAGTTCAAATCTCTCCCCCTGCAAGGTGGTGCCTAGGCAGAAATGGGTTAAAAATTTATTGCAAGTCCGCTTAGTTTTACAGAAGGGGGTAGCTTTAGCATCATTTGAGATAGATGATTAAATGATAAAATTTGTTGTCGGCAAGCCAGCTCTTATTGTGATAATTTAGTAATTGGTGATCTGCACATAGGCTTAGAGGAGAAGCTGGCAGAGAAGGGAATAAATATAGAGGATTTATCAAAACGCATGGGTAGAGAAGCAAGAATGATCTTCGATGAGAGCAAAGCAAAGCGTATTGTAATACTTGGAGATGTAAAAGAGAGCATAACGTATCCAACACGCATTGGTTATTCTAAACTGAGGGATTTTTTCGGCGAGCTTAAGGGTATTGAGATTATAATATTAAAGGGCAACCATGATGCACATATAAAGGAAGTCCTTAAATTGCTCCACCTTGATTATAATGTTGAGAAAGAGCTTTTGCTTAAAGAAGCTGCGCTTCTTCATGGAAATGCTTATCCAAGCAAAGATGCTCTAAGGAAGAAATACCTTATTATGGGACATGGGCACGCCGCTTATGGCCCTATAGGGGGGAGCATGGAAAAGATATGGATTATTGCAGAGTCAAGAAAGAAGCATAAGCTTATACTTGTGCCCGCTTTCAATCCGATTATAACAGGCAGCAATATAAGAAACTGGGACACAGATATTGGTATATTTAGGGCTGGCTCATTTAACATAAATACAGCAAAGGTCTTTAGCTTAGACGGCAAGCTTCTCGGCCTACTTGGTGAGTTTGCCAACAAAGCTTAAAATTAGACAGGATTTGGCTTGAACCTAGATTTTACCTCTGAAATCTCCTTGCTTACTTTATTTTTCCATTCCATGAATTCTCTTGGGCTCTTCGGATAATTATTGTATAGCTCATTTAATGTTTTCATCTTTCCTACAACAAAGATAAGGTTCTTAAAAGCATTAATATTCGCTAAACCGCTTATCGCTTTTTTGAGTGCACTTGAAAAAGAAATCTCGGGTGTTAAGCCATAGCTCATCTGTACAGCTTCTTCCTCTGTTAAGAAGTGCTCCATGCCATAGTCAATGAGTTCATTGTTTAGCGATTGAAGATAGACCCTAAATGCTTCAAGTGCCGCTGTTTTCTTACCATATTTCTCATTGAAAAGCAAATTGTATTCCCACAAACCGTTAATGCTTGTATCGTTGTTTGCTGCCGCTTTTGCTGCTACCTTTCCTGCGAGTAAGCCAGCTATAGTTGCAGGACCTATGCCGCCAGCACTTATAGGATTCGGCATTGACATGCTGTCGCCAGCGCCCATATAGCCGTTGTATACAAGGCTATCCTGCTGCCTTCTCACAGATACAGACCAGTAGCCTTTGCCGTTGTTGTCATCATTTACAAGCCCTTTTTTCTTAATCGCCTTGTTCCATTCAACATACTGGTCTATTAAGCTATGAAGAGTATCCTTTTTGTTGAGCTTCTTGTTTCTTAGCTCTATACTCTCTTTTTCAATGCCTATGCCTATATTAACTATCTTACCCTCTTTTGGGAAAACCCAGCCATAGCCACCTGGAGCCATGATCTGGTTGAGGTGTATGATCGCATTCTTTGGGTCATAGTAGTATTCGTTTTCCTCTATCTGCTCAAATTCCATTATATACCTGCCGGTAGACTCTATATCATGAATGTCTATTTCTCTTTCTATAAAATCATTCTTTGGCAACTTTCTTCTTAGCGTGCTTGCCATGCCGAGCGCGTCTATAACTACCTTTGCCCTAAGCTCAAAAGCTCTGCCGCTTTCATCCTTTCCATACACACCAACTACGCGGTCACCTTCTAGTATTGGCCCCTCTACCTCGCTCTTTGGCATATAAGCTATGCCTTTCTTCTTTGCTATGCTTAAAAGCTTCCTTGCAAATTCAGGTCTATTCAAACTATAGCCTGCACCCTCAAACATAACCTTCTTTTTCATGTTCGGGCTTATAACATATACCCCATTAACCTTCAGGTTAAGCTCTGGTTTCCCAAACTTTTCACCAAGCTCATTCTCCATAAATTTTATGTGATCTTCAGCAACAGCATCACCGCAAACCCAGCCCCAATTAGTCTTCTTACCTATCTCTTCTTCGCTGTTTCTATCTATCAACAGTGTTTTTGCTCCATTCTTCGCAGCTGATGCAGCGGCAACAGCGCCTGCTACACCTCCGCCAGCAACTATAACATCATAATCCATATTCACCACTACTCTTTTTCTCTAATTACTACGATTGGAATTACTCCTTCATTGAACTCTAGCTCTGCAAGCTCAAGGGGATCATATACTCCTTTTGGAACCTTTATCAAAGGAGGAGCACCGAATGCAAGCTGAAGAGCCCTAGCACCTATTATTCTTGCTTTTTCAAATTTAGTATATTCCTCCATCTGAACCACTTAGTAAAACATAATTATGAAGGAAAAATATAAAAAGAGTGATTTCGAGTCGCATTAAGCTTAGCCTATGTAATGATACAAGTTTTCATCTCTTTTAGCTGACTTAATCGTATTTTGCTTTAGCTTAACTACCAGATCTAACAAATTTTTTGATATGCCTGTATCATCAATCGTTATTTTGTTCTCATGCATTACTCTATCTATCACCTTTTTAATTCTCTCAGTTTCATTGCTAAGACCAAATGTATCTACTACATTCATTATTGCATAATAATAGCTCGCTACACCTACTACGCTTAGCTTGAAAGTGGTATCCTTAAGTTCTAAAATTGATTCGATAAATATTTGAGAAAAATCTGGCAAAATCTCCTTAATGCGATCGAAAGGGGGAAGCTCTTCTGAAATATATTTCTTTTCCTTAAGCTTTTCATAAACTCTTTTGCTTATTCTATAACTCAGAGCCGGATTTTTTATGCTTTTATCTAGCGGTATTTTATAAATCTCTTCATCTATGAATTCCTCTGGATTAGCCTTAAACTTCATTCTTTTGTTTTCATATTCGACATACGCATAATAAGATTCTGCAGCAAGTAGCATTCCAATTAGGGCATTTACATATGTATCCTCATCTGCCTCCATTTTTAACATACTTTCAATTTCTTTTAGGTTTATCATTCTGGATTTTCCTATTCCTCTTTCCCTAGCCCATCTCTCAAGAGCCTGATCGAGATGAATTAGAAACATATTTTTAAGCTCATATCTATATTTTTTAGGATCCTTATAATGTTTAAGCATGGCGTTTGCTATATCCATACCAAGCTCTCTCTCAACTTTGTCTAGCCCATCAAATCTATTAAGCAATTCATTAATGCCTTCATTGCTAATATCTAGCGTTCCTTCATTCAACATTGATTCTATTTTTGTTTTTGCCTTTTTGAACAAATCAGAATAAAATGCCGCAAGCCTTTTCCCTTCATTCTTCTTTTCTTCTTCTAGAAATCTTATTGCTTCTTTAACCTCTTCTTCATTCAATTTGCCTCTTTTGTTGAAAATATCCTCCACACTTTTTATATTTTCCATGGTTAAATCTTGCATCTTAAGGTTTAAATAATTTTTTTATTTTGTTTACCTTATCGGTTCATATTCGTCTTTTGGCTTTTTGAACAGGTTATACCTTATTATGTTTCCTACGTGGAAATTGAAGAAACCACGTATGCCCCACGCAAAAATACGCCTTGCGCTTGTGTATACTACAGCATCATCTATGTAAATTATTTTTCCATATTTCTTAAGCCTCTTCGAGAGGTCCCAGTCCTCGTATGTTATTAAATTGCTGTTAAAGCCACCTACTTTTTCAAAAGTGTTTCTTCTCACTGCAAAGTTTGAGCCAACTATTGTCGGCCTGCCTATCTTTATTGCGAGCTTAACAAATAAGATTGATACAAATTTGTAGCCCCACGTTATACTCTTTTTTGTTTTCTCCAAAGGTAGTATTGGGCCTGTTGCGGCAACAACATCCCCTTTTAGGCCTTTTACATAAGATTCTATAAGCCTTGGCGAAGGTTTTGTATCCGCATCTAAAAATATTAATATATCCCCTTTTGCTACCCTTGCACCAGCATTTCTCCCACGTGCAATGCCCCTTCTTCTTTCTATAACTACTTTTGCGCCATACTTTCTTGCTATCTCTCTTGTTTTATCAGTGCTCCCACCATCTGCTACTATAACCTCAAAGTCCTTGAAGCTCTGTCTTCTAAGGCCTTCGAAAGCATAGCCAATATATTTTTCTTCGTTTAATGCAGGAATAACTACACTAACCTTCATATGGACCATTAAGAGATTAAACATGAGGATATAAATTATTTTTGTAGATAAATAAATAAGTGAGTTGATGAATACTTCTCCAACGATAGGCAAGATCTTTGGCATAGAGGTGGAGCTTCACTGGACATTCATACTCTTACTTGTATTTACCCTGCTAATAAGCCTGTATGTCTTCATTCTTATAGTTTTGCTATTCATATGTGTGCTCCTCCATGAGCTTGCGCACTCTATAACTTCTATACGCAATGGCATAAAGGTTAGTAAGATAATCTTGCTTCCTATAGGCGGTATGTCTGTAATAGATGATGTTAAGATAAACCCGAAAGCGGAGTTTAACATAGCAATAGCTGGCCCTATAATGAGCCTCTTTCTAGGTGGCGTATTCGGTATTATAACAACATTGTTGCAGCCTGGAATATTATTGCAGACAATGCAGATAATGTTTTTGATGAATATACTGCTTGGCCTGTTTAACCTTTTGCCAGCTTTTCCTATGGATGGTGGTCGCGTATTTAGAAGCTTTCTACAAAGGAAGAGAAGCTATTATGATGCTACAATGCTGACAGTAAAGGTTAGCAAGTATCTAATGGGCATAATACTAATTGCAACCTTTGTATTTGTAGCTACTGGCAGCTCTTTTTCCCTATCATATAGGGAGTTTATAGCGCTCTGGAATATTATTATAGTGATGTTCCTTTACAGTGGTGCACAGGCAGAAGCTGAAAGCGTAGAAATTAAAAAGAGCACAAGTGGCTTGCATCTTGGCGACGCTGCTTCAAAGCACTTCTTGCTAGTGAAGCCAGAGATGAGCATGCAAGAATTGTATAGGGAGCTTCTTGAGAAGAAAGAGCATATTGTTATAACACGTCTTGGAAAAGCGTATGCACTTGTTGAGCTTTACAGGCGTGGGCGCGCCAGAAATGCGGTATATGTGAAAGATGCCTCTACACCAATACCTAGCCTGAATGCAGGCATGCATCTAGCAGACGCTCTTTCAATTATGCAAAGTAGGGGCTCTAGCGTTGTTGCTGTTGTTAAAGGCAATAGGCTAATAGGTATAGCAACACCAAATAGTATAGAATCTATAATAGCGTTGCATCTCCTTAGCAAATCAAAAGAAGGCAAGTTATAAAAGGTTTTATTCTCAATAATCTATTGCGACCGGTGTAGCAATGCTTTATTTGAAAAGTATGAGCATTAGGGGATTCAAGTCTA
>JAWDMK010000022.1:0-10987 GCA_046536675.1 Microcaldota archaeon
TGCGCGTTTGACCAGGCTCCGCCACCCCCGCGCATCATTTTAATTCTTTTTCCGTAGCTTTTAAATCCTCTTCTATTATCTCCAATGCTTTATTTAAAATTTCCCTTGCACTCATTTGACCGAATGTCTCAATATAAAACTCATAATTTTGTTCGCCTTTCTTTTCGTATGTTGCTAGACCAGGCTGGAATTTTGCACTTTTTGAACCGCTTCCCATAATAGCCTTGCCGTCGAGCTTTAGCCTCTGACCTTCTGCAAGCTTAATTATAGGTATGTCATCAAAGGCAACCTTTACATTCTTGTCGCTGCTTATGAGGTCTTTTGAGTAGACTGTTCCTGGACCTTCCATATCAAGGTTAAACAATATCTCGTCTTTCTCATCATAGCCCTCGCTTGGCGTTATTAATGGTATAAGGCCTATCCTGTGTGCTATATATTCGTCGAACATGGCGCTTGTATTGATATAAAAAGTAACTTTATCGATAGCAAATGTCTTTACCCTGCTTATTATAATACGCCTTAGTGCATTGACGAAATCTACATCTACGCCGCTTATATTAAATCTTAGCGCTGTTGGAGTATTTTCAATAAATTCTACTTTCATGTAATCCCAGGATTTGGTAAATATAGGTTATTTATCCTATATTAATATATTTATTTCTTTCTTTTCCTTCTTCGCTTCGCCTAGCTAAGGCTTTACTTTATACTGCTATAAGTTTATTACCAGCTTTCCACGCTTTAGAAGGCAAAATGTTTAAAATAAAACTTAAAAATTTGCTTATATGCAAGGAGATGGCCTTTTTCAATTAAGTGATAGAGAGTATTATAAGCTTTATGAGCACGATGGGCTAGCAATAATTTATTATAAGGTAAAGCCTGAACCCGAAAGTCAGGCGTTCATTGAGGTAAGCAATGCTAGCAGGATAAATCCAGAGAAATGGGAGACTCTTCTCAAAAGAGTTATTAGAAAAAGCGATTACTTTTTAAGTATCAATGACCTCGTCGAAAAGGCTAGGCAGTCGCTTGATAAAATAGTCAATCTCTTAGGCCACAATAATATACTTGAGCAGGTCCATGCACTTATAGCTGTAGTTGCACCTATATGGGTTGCACTTCGTATACAAGATGAGCGCTTTATAGCTTCACAAGAAAGATCAACAAGATATGTTGAGTTTAATGAGCTTTATATACCAGAAGGCATTAAGGGAAATGAAGAAGCATTGTCTACCTTTATAGGTGCAGCTGGCAAATTCCTTGATATTTATAAGTCAGCATTCGATGAAATAGTGGAAAGATTAAAGGAACAATACAGGAAAGAGAATAAAAATGAGCCTAATAGCGAGTATATTAAAACAGTAATAGAGCCCACTGCAAGGGACCTTGTTCGTGGCCTTCTTCCAATGGGTATGGAAACAGTTGTTTTCCTTTCAAGCAATGCAAAGACCCTTGAAAATATAACAAAGAAACTTCTTGCAGAGAATGACAAAACATGCAATATAATGGGAAAAGGCTTAAAGCAGGTTATATCGGAAAACCTGCCTTCTGTCTCAAGGCATCTTGACCCGGATCCGTTCGAGGCTGTTTATTTTAATAATACTAGAAAGGTAAATCAAACGTTTAAAGAGCCGATAATAAAGAGCTTTGACGATGAAGGAGTTGAAATTTATGGTATCAGCGAAAATATGCTCATTGAAGAGATAGCACACATTGCCAATATAAGCATGGATAATGTACTAAATTACATTGAACATTTAACTAGCGAAAGACAAGGCAAATATGATGCTTTGAACAATACAGTCTTTGGCGTTGGTTCTATTTTATTTGATTTTGATATAAGTATAGGTTCGCTAAGGGATTTACAGAGGCACCGTGATACAATTAAGAATTATGTTATAGATGACAGCGTTATTTACCTGCCAAAAGAGATAATCGCAAGTAAGATGTTTGCATCTATAAAGCAAACTTTAAGCGAAGTCGCAGATGCAAGAAGAAAGCTTAGCGAAATGGGTTTTGCAGATGAGGCGAAACTTCTAATGCCTCTTGCAACTGGTGCAAAAATGAGAATGCACATGGGGCTTGGTGAAGCAATTTACATTATAGAAAACAGATCTACAAAGGAAGCACACCCAGAGTACAGGCGCATTGCTCTAGAGATGCTAAATGGGCTTTCAGAAAAATATCCGAATATAATAAAAGCAGCAAAGATTTTTGTAAATACATCTGAGCAAGCATATTCAAGGGTTGAAAAAGAGAACGCAGATAAGTTAAACAAGCAGCTACTTTTCTAGGACCTCCTCTCAGACGACCTAAACCTTCTTCTTTTCTGGCTCTTCTCTTCTTAGGTGTTTTAAAGAATGTGGAGACGCTGCAGTTAACTCAGGTGCTTTATCATCATTATATTCTCTGACTTTTGGCAAAAATATTTCCTTAAATTCTTCTGCGTTCCTAAGAGTATTTTCGATGATTTGTGATATACTTGTTCCATACTTCAGTGCTGCCATAATCAACGCACTATGAAGTTCCGGTGTAATAGGTATTGTTATTATTATCTTATCTTTTACTTCTTTTTTATTAGCCATTTCAATCACATATAGTAATTTATATCATAATTTATTTAATTATTCTGTTTAGTACTGTTCTGCCGGCGCGGTCGTTTGTCGCATTTATTTTCTTTATACTTATATATTAGATGCAACGATATCAAATCCTTTGCAAAGGGGTTAGTTCTAGATATGCACCGAGGAGGAAAATTCCTATGGAACTTAGTTTCTTTTACAATGCATTTTTGAGTCTTTTACTAGTAATTTTACAACTGGGTTAAGCAGGAATCCCTGATTTTACTAAAATTTGTGAAAATTATTTAAAATTTGGCAGTAATAGCAGGTTTATAATATACTTGCTCGAGATTGAGAAGAAGCTTAATAGGCATTAGCTTAAGATATGCCGAACTTCTTGAAAATCGATGGCTTGATGTATTCTGTTATCAGGAAAAATGCAAGTGCAAGCAGCACTACTGAAAGCACAGCATACGCATTTATGCTCACCATTAGTATACCATAGTAGGAAAGCAGTAGCCCCGCTGCTATGCCACTTGATGCAGCTAAAATCAGCACATTGCTGGGCCTGACACGCCACGTGGGTATATCTCTCGTTCTTATGTTGAAAAGCACAAGCTTGTCTGTAATTACAAACATCAAGAATATTGCAGTCTGGAACTCAGCAATGCTCAGGTGAAGTATGCTTGTATTTATATATGAAAGCACAAGTGCCTGAAGCACTAGAAGCACACCGAACACTGATGATGCATATGTTATTGACTTCACATTCCATTCAGTAGGCCTCTTGGAATAACCCACATTGTCTGTCGCTATAGAGATGTTTATCAGGTCGTTTGTAAATATAAGTAGTATAAGCTGCAGTGAGAGTATTGGTAAGAAGCCGAAGGCAAGATAAATTATAGCTATGAAGCCGACTATTTGTATCACCCTAGCTATCTTCACCATAGTATATGTGAGCATCCTCTCGAATATCCTCCTACTCTCCTTTATCGCTTCGACTATTACATCTATGCCGTTCTTTGTAAGAACAAGGTCTGCAGTGCCCTTTGCAACGTCTGTGGCATTCTCAACTGCTATGCCCACTTCTGCCTGCTTTATTGCAGGCGCATCGTTTATTCCATCGCCAGTCATGCCAACAATATAGCCACGCTGCTGCAGAGCCTTAACTATCCTGTATTTGTCTGAAGGATATATGCCTGCAAATACATCAGCAGTGCTAGCAACCTTAGGCATCTCACTTTCTGAAAGCCTGTCAAATGATGAGGCATCTACCACTTCCTTGCTTAAACCAAGCTCCGATGCAATCTGCTTTGCAACTGCTATATTGTCACCTGTGAGCATCTTTGGCCTTATTCCTAGCGATATGATCTCTCTTATGAACTTTGGCGCATCAGGCTTTAGCCTGTCTGATAGAGCAATAACCCCTGCAAACTGCCATCTTCCTCTTGAAGCCTTCGCAACTGCTATGCTCCTGAAGCCAGAAGATGAATAGCCTTCAACCACCTTTTCAACTTCCTTCAGCTTTTGTGCACTGAGCTTACAGAGCTGCGATATTACCTGCGGTGCGCCTTTAGCAACTGAATACTCTGCCTTACCATCCTTTATCTGTGCCTCAGTCCTCTTTGTATTAGGGTCAAAAGGTATAAATTTAATCTGCCTTCCAAGCGAAATACCAAGAGACTTTGCCTTCTCCAGCATGGCAATATCTATAGGGTCCTTGTCTTCTGCCCTTGACGCCTCTGCTGCAAGCTTTATGAGCTGCTTTTCATCGCCAATGAACGAGCTTGTCTGCTCAACAAATATTTTGTTTTCTGTTATTGTGCCTGTTTTGTCAAGGCAAAGGACATTCATATTAGAGGTTTCCTCAAGTGCCTCAAGCTTTGTTATAAGCACATGCTTGTTTGCGAGCTTCTCTGTTCCAAGAGCCATTGCAACTGTGAATGCTGCAGGCAATGCAACAGGCACTGATGCTAATATAACAACGAGTGAGAATGGAAGTAGTATTGCTATCGCAGAATGCACTACAAGAACTCCATAGATAAACATTATTGCAACTATACCAATGTCTGCTGCAACAAGGTATTTTACAATAGACATTATTGTCTCTTCAAGGTGAGACTTGGGCCTTGCTTCCTCAACGAGCTTTACAGTCTTGCCATAGTATGTATTTACCCCTGTAGCGACAACAACGCATGTTGCCTCACCATGAGTTATTGATGATCCAGCATAAATCATGCTAGACTTTGATTTAGCAACGGGCATCGATTCTCCGGTGAGCGCTGACTCATCAACCTCAAGCCCCTCTGCTTCTATTACTTTTGCATCTGCAGCTACTATGTCGCCAAGCCTAACGCGTATTATATCGCCAGGAACGATATACTTTGCATCGATCTCGAGCCATGAGCCAGACCTTAATACTCTCGCCTTTACAACAAGCCTCTTCTTAAGAAGCTCTATTGATGAATCTGCCTTGTATTCCTCTGCAAAAGAGACGATAGCGTTGAAAATAAGAAGCGCAAGCACAACATAAAAATCTACAATGTGGCCTAGCACATAAGAAATAATTATTATAAGCCACAGCATTATTGGTATGGGCCCGTAAAACTTGCTTATGAAAAGTAGAGGCATGCTCTTCTTCTTTGTTGGTATCTCATTTATGCCGTATGTTTCAAGCCTTTTCTGGGCTTCAGCATTAGTCAGCCCCTCACTGCTGCAAGATAGGGCCTTCATAGCCTCTTCTACACTCATCTCCTTAAATTCCCTTGCATGCATTGCACATCATCGCAATAACATTGAAATAAAAGTTATTATTGCTTGTGCGGAATACATTAGAAAAATACTACAAGATTCAGATTATTCAATGTTTTAGCTATTCGGGTATCAATATTAATCTTCGAAATAAGGCATAGAAGCCACAGAATTAGTAAAGTTAGCTGGAAATCCTGCACAGTTCATATAGTATATGCCACAGCTGAAAAGTTATGGCACCCTGTGTGGAAAGAATTTTGTTGAAATGCCTGCAAAATCACTTGTGTGTCTCCTATTCCATGCATAATCACCAATAAGTTGCAGGCTCTCGTAATCTTTTGAAAACCTGAATAATCTAGGGTATTTTTCTCCATGCGGATCTGCAATCATATAGTCAAGCTCGTTATTAAGTATATCAATTGCAGAAACGAAAAAGCTGTAACCATCATCTAAGTTCCTCTTAAAATAATTGTATATACTACCTGCGCTTCTGCTTGCATCCTGTGCACCTTCATTATAGCCTTCAATGCGGTATATGAAATCATTTCCTTCCATATCCTTATACCTTATAAATACAGTATTGCCACTTAGACCTACGTCTATAAGCTTATAGATCTTTCTTGCCTTAATCCTAACGTCTGCAGGATCTATGTACATAAAAACATTGTTCAAATCTTCAGTCTCAACAATAGATGAAACGTTTTCGCTTGGAATTATCTGGAGTCTTGAAGGGTCTGCAATCCTTAAGCTAAAGAAGTTAAAAGCTCTTTTTGCATACGCCTCCTCGCCCTGCTTAAATAGCAAATAGAAATCAACGTTCTTATGTTCTTCTGATTCATATTCCTTAAAAAGCACATGCACTGCCTGCCTTTTTGCACCAGGGCCTTCGACCTCTGCCCAATCGACTTTTTCAATATAATATTTTTTGCCTTTTTCCAGATACATTCCAATCTCTGAGTCGAAATTATTGAATAAATAAGAGAGCCCCTTTGTAGCAAATTTCACTTCAATATCTTTATGCACTTCTACTATAGTATGATTTACCAGCTTTTTGTAGAAGAAAAAAGAGATGTAGTCGCTATCAACTTCAATACTTTTGCCGTTATCTAGTATTATCACCGCCTTCTGGAAGCCTGCAGAAAGATCAGAAATGCGCGCGGGCTGGATAATCTCAACCACTGTCACTACTTTACTTGCCTCTTTTAATTTCTCCATAAATATTCTATTTTATTTTTAGATATATAAAATTTCTCTGCAACAGGTGTTGAACAACACCTTGTGCTTTAGCCCATTCATAAATCTATGGCAAAAGGAGTTGAACCTCTTATCTATGCGCCCGAAGCAGGGATCGAACCTGCGACCTACTGGTTAACAGCCAGTCGCTCTACCACTGAGCTATTCGGGCATGAATAATCTTTTCCATAAACCTTATTTAAATCTATTCTTTAAAGAAAGGGAAAGGCTCAGCGAGATTTATAAGCTTGATATAAAGGTATGAATGCTCACCAAAATCCTTTGTAAACTCTATCTTATCGCTTGAGTAATTATATCTTATGAAGCTACTCTCACTATAGCCTTTCAGCTCAGCATAATAAAAGGTCTTTTTATTATCTGCCAGCTCTTCTAGTAGGTCAAAAACACCTATATAGTATTTGTTCCCCTTTTCAAATATATATGCCTTTTCTATCTCTTCTTTTTCAACAGCCTTCTTTACCAGGCTCTTTACCAGGCTTTCATAACGTTCAATCTTTATTATAATCGGCCCTTCGCCCTTTCTTTCTTCAAATGGAAACGACTCTAAAGGAAGTATATTTATATAATGTGCGTTGAACTGTTCTTTGTATTCGCTTGAAAAGTTTAGCTGTTCGCCTTCCGTTGTCGCAGAGTAGATTGCAAACTCGCCGATCTCATCTGTATTTACATAATATGCTATTACAGTATCATCTAGTTCCTCACCAAGAAGGTATAGGAAGTTTTTATCTCCTTTCTTAAAAGCAAGGAGATCTTTTGAATATGTATCAAAACTGCACGCCCCTCTAATAATATCTAATACACTTTTTGCTTTTATTGGGAGTATCTTTTTTGCTTTGCTCTTTCTTTTTTTGCTGGGCATTTTTTCACTTTACAAAAGTGTTGTAGATATAGTCAAGGAAGAGTATAGTTGCATAAACAGGCTCATATATTATCGGAGAAAGTATAACCCCTTGGCTTATTGAGCTATAGTCACTTTTTAGGCTAGCCTTTCCAATTAGTTCTATGCGGTAATCCTTATTTATAAGTGGGCTTGTTGCTGAGCTAACACTTAGGTTAAATTTGTATACGCCAGGCTCATTTACAAATACAGGGTAAACAAAGCTGCTTGTTTTGCCGTGAAGTGCTATAACAGTGTCAGAGATATTCCACGCCGGCAAACCATATGCACTTATAATAAAAGGATCATCAGATATGCCTGTATTGTTTATTTTAACAACAAGATTAACAGGCTGACCTATGCCTGTCTCAACCTTTTTTGGTGTTACATTCAATTCGAAAACATTTGTTGTTACATTAATATATGCATAGAATGTGAGGTTTCCAAGTCTTGAATAATTTCCTACATTTACTGCTCTTAAAACTACCTCGTAGGTTCCATTAGGTGCATTTGGTGCTACCGTTATCTTCATTTTCATCGGGTTTTCATAAAGTGGTGAAGACTGTGAAGACCATCCCTGCGGTAACTTAACAGCCTCTAGTGTGTCCCACCCGATGTTAACAAGGAAGCCTGTTGCATTTGTTGTTGTTGGTGATGCAAGCACATAGAAGCTTTCTCCCGGGCCAACCTTTCCAAGGTATATGCTACCATTATTATATAGTCTTCCGCTCACAGGGCTTAAAACATCAAGATACATAGCATTCGAAATCGAGATAAAGAGCATAATAGCAACAAAAGCACCAAATATGGTTGAACCTCTAATCATGTTTATCAACTTATATTAATAAGACAAATTATTAAATTATTATTCATCAATGCCTTTTTTCATTTTTCTTTTCTTTTCATTTGTTATAATATAATTAAGCAGGAAGTCTAGATCCCTCTTTAGTTGTTTAACACTTGCGGTATTAGAGACAACAAAATCCGCATTTCTTATTGCGCCGTCAATGCCGTATCTTTTCTCTTTCGCCTCTCTAAATTCAAATTCTTTCATATT
This sequence comes from Microcaldota archaeon, assembly GCA_046536675.1. Classification (GTDB taxonomy): domain Archaea; phylum Micrarchaeota; class Micrarchaeia; order Micrarchaeales; family CABMGC01; genus JAGDYD01. The sequence continues at coordinate 8,495 of JAWDMK010000022.1, forward strand.
CTTTGGGTCATCTTCTCTTCCCCTTGCCCTGAGTCTTTTATACCTAAGCAGCTTTGGTGCGACTAGTGCGATAACATAGAAATGCTTCAATCTTTTTCTGAAATATTTAATCTCTCCTACTCCTCTTAGCCCGACAATTACTATATTTCCCTTCTTTTTTCTAAGCTCTCTTAATGCAAGTTTTGCAACAACGTCATTTCCAAATTTTTTTCTAAGTAGTAGCGAAAACTCCCTTATGCTTCTATTTGTTATCCTTATCTTTTTTCTCCTCATCTCCTCTCTTACAACATCTCCCATCTCAACTTTTTCGAATCCTTTTCTAACAAGATACTGGGCAGCTAAGCTTTTTCCTGAGCCCGGCATGCCCGTTATTCCTACTACCACCATGTTAACACTAATGAACTATGCTTCCCTCTTTTATCTCTTTGTCAGGCACGAGCAGTGCAAGGTTTCCTTCACCATCTTCTGCGGCAAGAAGCATGCCATTGGATTTTTCACCAGCAATATCTTTTGGGTCAAGATTTGTCACCACAGTAATTAACTTGCCTATAAGATCATCTTTTCTATATTTAGAAGCGATACCTGCAATTATCTGCCTTGTACCTAGCTCACCAAGGTCTACCTTTAGCTTGTACATTGGCTTTTTTGCTTTCTCGTGGGGTTCTACGCCAATTATTCTACCTATCCTTATTTCGATTTGCAAAAATTCATTTATGCTTACCATCTTACCACTATCTGCTACCTATATTAGCAAAAAATAAATAAATAGACTCTCATATAGATGCAATGAGACTCTTTACCGCAATAGAATTGCCTGATGATATTAAAAAGCGCATTATTGAAAAGAGCAAAGAGATAGCAGCACCAGGTATTACACTTGTAAAAGAAGAAGCACTCCACATAACACTTCACTTTTTTGGCGAAAAGTCCGAAACAGAAGCCGAAAAAATCAAAAAAGCACTAGAAGAGCTAAGTTGGTCCACGTTTAAAGTTAATTTATATGGAATAAACACGTTTAGCCCAAAGTTCATTAGAGTAATTTTCGTATCGCTCAAGGAAGGCGCTTCTGAAGTTTCACAGCTATATAGCAAGCTTTCAAGCTTGCTCGATGCTGAAAAGATCTCTTATGAGAAGGAAAAATACGTGCCGCATGTGACAATAGCTAGAGTAAAATATGCAAATAGGGAAAGGCTCATTGAGTTCATTAACAAATACAAGGATTACCAATTTGGCTCCTTTGATGTAAGCTCTTTTTATCTTATAAAAAGCACGCTTACAAGTTCTGGGCCTGTTTACGAGAAGCTATATGAGTTTAAGTCTCGAAACGTTTTTTGAAAATTCATCAAAGCTTAAATTGTTGAGAAGATCACCAGGCTTGTAAATAATATTTTTAATTAATACATTGTAAGATAACCCTGTCTTCAAATCTATCGCAATATGCCTTACTTCATTTCCAAACAAGTCTACTTCGACAAGTGAGCTTTTGCCGAGCTTTTCTAAAAAGAGAAGCGATTTGACAAACTCTTTTGCATTAGCTTGCTTATTCTGCATGCCTATAATTCTAATTTCTGTATTTCTCTCTTTTAGTCTACTGTATAGCTTCTTTACAATCCTAGCCTCTTCTTTATTTAATGGCAATGCTGCCCTGAAAAATACACCGGATTCTTTGCTAACGCTATAAATTGAGACAAGCACATCGTATGTTAAGTTATATGCATAAATGTATCTGGTGTTAAAATTATTTTTTTCAAATATTATATTTCCGATCTTTATCTCTTTTAAAAAATCAGAGATCAATGCGATAGAAGTATTTGCCCTCTCACTTGGCAGGTAAGTTGATTTTACACTGCCTAATGTAATCTTTTCATCAGAAAATTTCTCTCCTGCGCTTATGCTCTTAAAATAGCTCCAGAAATCCATCTGACATCCTCCCACGAATAAATTCGTGTGGTTCCTCACGGTTTCAAGGTTCGTTTCAACCATTGTCGCACCATCTGTGCCCATTCCAACGGTATACCGCAGGGTGTGCCAGAACACCCACTACTCCTATCCCGCTGCCTTGCGACAGTGGGATTTGGAGATACCTTTTCTTCATGTTTACTGTGCTGTTGATATCTGCATTGAACTCCTTCCTATATAGTTTACATCTATACAGGCCCCTGTGCACCCTCCCATGCTCTTCCCTGCCGCACAGTGCACAGGTCTTTGAGGTATCCTTCTCGCTGATTTTTGTTATTTTTACCCCAAGCATCTTAGCCTTGTAGAATAGCTGCCGAGTTATTTCACCAAACTGCCATTGGTGTATCTTTTGATCTGCAGTCTCATTGTATCTTACCCTCTTTCTTATGTCTGTCAAGTCACCTACTACTATACCCTTGCCCTCTGATTTTGCAGTTTCCACTATCTGTTTGGTTGCAGCATGTATCATATGTTTTAATTGTAGCAATGTTTTCCTTGCAATCTGCCTTTTCTGTTTGCTTGTCTTTATGCCTG
>JAWDMK010000023.1:0-10487 GCA_046536675.1 Microcaldota archaeon
TATAGCGATCCAACTCTCGTCGATTCCGGCATGCCGAATAATGGTAGAAGGATTATTGAGTATGCGAATAACCTGCATGCACAACTAAAGTATATCTTGCTTACACATGCACATGTAGACCACGTGGGAAGCGCCCACTATGTCAAAGAAAAAACAGATGCAAAGGTTGCGATACATGAGGCTGATGCACCATATCTAAACGGGTCAAAAAAGTTTACAATGCCAAAAGGCTTCCAAGGCCTTTTGTATAGGGTGCTTTACCCATTCATTTCGCCAAAGTCTTTTGAACCAGATATAAAGCTAAAGGATGGCGATTTGATCAATGGCTTTGAAGTTATCAATATTAAAGGCCACACTGAAGGAAGCTGTGCTTTTTATCATAGAGAAACAAGATCACTATTTATAGGGGATTCTATTAGCATGGAAACAGGCAAGCCATCACTGCCTCCTGATAGATATAATTATGATACAGAATTGCTTAAAAGGTCTCTGAAGAAGATCCTCGATTTAGATTTTGAAAATTTTTTTCCTGGGCATGGTGATCCAATAATCGGTGGAGCAGGAAGAATTGTAAAAGAATTTGTGCATTCTTTTTAAATTTGCTATAATAATTTGAAAATTACTATAAGGGGAATAAAAATGGATTTGGTTGCCAAAAAGCTCTTTTTCACTAAAGGTGTTGGTAGAGATACAACACCATTAGGTGCATTCGAGCAAGCATTAAGAGATGCAGGAATACAGCAATTCAACCTTATTAAGGTATCAAGCATAATACCACCACACTGCAAAATAGTAAGCAAAGAAAGAGGCTTAAAGGAGCTACGCAGTGGTGCAGTCACGTTTGTAATACTCAGCAGACTGGAATCAAATGAACCAAATAGATTAATTGCGGCAAGCATTGGTGCAGCAATACCAAAGAATAGAAGCATGTATGGCTACTTAAGCGAATACGAGGCATTCGGAGAGAGCGATGAAGTGGCTGGAATGAAGGCAGAGGAGATAGCCGCAAATATGCTCGCATCAACTCTTGGCATAGATTTCAAGGCTGAGGAGAACTGGGAAAAGAAGAAAGAGATAATTAAGATGAGCAACAAAGTGGTTAAAACTACAAATATAACTCAGTCTGCGATTGTGGGAAAGGATGGTAGGTGGACATGTGTAATTGCTGCTGCGGTATTAATATTAAAGTGAAAAATAATATGCGATACAACTGTTGAAAAATTGGTAGCGCATAATAAGAGTGCTTTTTAGTTCAGATCCTGATAAAGGTTGTAATTATAGTAAGGATTCCTAGAACTAATACTACTATACCTAAGAAGCTTATATCTCTATTTTTCAATTTATGCGTGATCATAGGGCCTACCTGCGATCCTGCCATGGCACCAAGGGTTATGGCTATAAAGATAGTAAATGAGGTAATGCTACTCGCAAGCATATAGATTACAAATGCAAAAATGTTGATTAACGCTACAGAGAAAACTGTGATGCCGACTGAGTTCTTTGCTGGATTACCAGATATAAGGAGACCGGATGTAGATACAGGTCCATAGCCACCTCCACTTATTGCTTTGTTAAAGCCGCTCAATGCTGCGATAGAGAATAACTTAAACCATGAAAATGTGGCTTTAGGTTTTGCCACAAGTATGATCCCCATTGCAATCACTAAAAGACCGATATAACTGCTAACATATATTTTCGGTAGAGAAATGCCAAGCATAGCACCAACTATAGCACCTAGGAGGCCCGTCCCTACCATTATTGCAGCAATTTTACCATCTTTATTCCAGTGCAATATATCTGCATTCTTAAGTTTATAGTGTCTAAAACTACCCAGCGTTGCAGCAGCAAATTGTGATAATAGGATTGCTGGCACAGCTATTTTAGAAGGCATTCCAACTATAAGCAATATTGGTGTACCAACGGTGCCATAGCCCATGCCAAGTGCTGTATCTAACACAGCAAGTACAAAACCGAGAAATAGTAATAGTGCTAAGCTCATACTGTGCAAGACAATGTATATTGTAAAAGCTATAGCAGCCATGACCACTGTAAACAAAATAGCCTTAACTTTATTCACCGATATATAAGCAGTGTCCACATCCTCGCCTTTAATGTATTTTAATGTAACTACATTAAAATTTAAAAGGCTTTCGTATTTATGAAAAGGAGTAAAGAAAGGTAAATGTGACTTTCTTATTAGATTCGGGGAGCCCGAGATTTGAACTCGGGTCGCCAGGTCCCGAACCTGGAAGCCTACCAAGCTAGCAGAGCTCCCCTATAATACGATTGCACCATTCTTATCTATAAGAACATCGTCTTCTATTCTTACACCACCAAATCCAACAAAGTAGATGCCAGGTTCAACAGCAAGGGTCATTCCTTTCTTAATTTTTCTATAAGGTGTGTCCCCAAAAACCGATGCATCATGCGCCTCTAACCCTATACCATGGCCAAGGGCGTGTATAAACTTTCCTTTGTATATGCCACCCTTATACGAATCAATATATTTCTTAACTTTCTTTCCAACAATATAAGCATCGACACCCGGCTTCAGCATATGTATAGCCATAAGCTGCACGCTCTTTACAAATTTGATCATTTCCTCTGCACGCTTATTAGATTTACCATATACAAAAGTCCTTGTTATATCTGCACAATAGTTGTTATATTTTGCACCTGTATCGATAAGCACTAGGTCGCCATCATTTAGTCTTGTTTGATCTGGCATATGATGGGGGAGTGCTGTATTTTTGCCAAATGCTACTATTGTATCAAAAGAATTTCCACTAGCACCCAAAGACTTCATTACAAAATCGACTTGTGCTGCAACTTCCAGTTCTGTCATGCCTGCCTTAATAGATTTCTGAACTTCCATTATTGCAAACTTTGTTATCGAAACCGCTCTTCTTATGTTTGCTATCTCTTCCTCGCTTTTAACAAGTCTTGCTTTAGTAAGGTTTTTGCTAATATCAATTATTTTACTTGGCTTGAATTTTTTTATTTTATAATAATCGTTGAAGGAAAGGAAGTTACCATTAACTCCTATAGACTTGCCTTTTATTACTGAAATAGCCTTTTTAAAATTCTTCTTGCTTCCCAAAACATTAACCACCTCTATTCCCTCTTTAGCTTGAGATAAAGCAGTTTCATATTCAAGTTCTGATGTAAGCACGCTTACCTTCTTTCTTGATGCGATAAGGAAGTTGTCTTCAAATGTGCCACTAGTGAATCCTGTCAAGTACTTAAAGTTAGGATCTTGCTCGCTGCCATTCTTGATTAGCAAAAGATCTATCTTTGCACCAGAAAATATTTTCCTAAGCCTTGCTTCTACTTCCATTCAAAAACCTCTCTATCTTATTGATTACAAATCTTTTATTTATAAGTATGTTAGAAAAACCAATTTCTTTCTTCAGATCATTTATTCCAGCCCAACGATATGCAGAATTCTCGATATTTAACTTAACGTGCCTTGATTTTGAATAAAATATAAAGCACCTGTTTTCCCATATCCACTTTTTTGCCTCATCATATAGCTTGACTCTGCACTCGTATAACTTCCTTAGCATCTGCTTCTCTATTCCTACCTCTTCCCTTATCTCACGATAAGCTGTTTCTATGTATTTTTCTCCGTTTTTTCTTCCACCTGTTATAAAGAACCATATCCCTGGATTTGTCAAAAAAGGCAGGTTTCTTCGCTTTAGAAGTAGCACTCTCCTTTTGTTTATGATTATTGCAACAACGCCGTTCCTTTTTACGCGCTTAAGTTTGCTTTTATCTATCTCCATATAAACCAAGCAAATAAATAAATTTTAGATAATTAAATTATAAATTGATAGCATGCAGGGGGCTGAAGAAATAAGTATAACGAGGAGCCCGATAGTCTACCTTAATATGCGTGATCCTAAATTCCTCAAGTACTATTATAAGATGAAGACTGTCGAGCTTATAAAAGGTGATGAGCTTAGCGGGTCGTCACCACCAGATATCTTTATAGGAAGCTATGGTTATCCAAATGTTTTTATATCACCTATGGTCCCACCTCTACATGGCTCTACAGAAGTTCTCTCTACGCCAGAGATGTGGCGGGGAATTGATATACCAAAGATTGTTGAATATAGAACTCTTCTTGTAAGGGGCATGTACAAATCTAACGTGCATAATGTTGAAAAAGGAAAGGTTGAAGAGCTTATAAGGGACTTTGCTCTTGCTGAAAAAAATGTAGATGCAAATATAGAGTTTACAAGAAAGCCAGAGCTAAGAGTGGTTTTCGATGAGAATTCACAACCTTTTGGTCCAACTGCGCCAATGAAAAATATAGAAACAGGCAACATAATCTCTGATAAAAAGCTAGAAACGGCTTATTCAGATACAGACATGGATGCCACAACAGCTATGCTAGAGCTTTATGAAAAAGGTGTTCCTGTTTCAAAGATACAGAAAGCTCTTTCGGCAGGTCTTCTTGGATTAGGCAAAAACAGGAAGTTTGTACCTACAAGGTGGAGTATAACAGCAGTTGATGACACAATCTCAAAAAATAAGATAAACAATGCAAAAGAGTATGAGAGCATTGATTCGATAATGGTATATGAGAACGTTGCACTTGACAATAGATGGATAATCCTCATGGTTCCTGGAAGCTGGAGCTATGAACTTATCGAAGCATGGTATCCAAATACAACCTGGAATATGAGTAGCAATGAAATAGCGATATACTCTTCTTACGAGTATTTTGAAGGAAGGCGAACTTACGCTGAGATAGGTGGCTGTTACTATGCAGCTAGGCTTGCTGTTTCAGAGCTTTTTGAAAGAATAAAGAGACAGGCAACCACCATTATACTTAGAGAAACACACCCAGGCTATACCCTTCCAGTAGGTGTTTGGAATGTAAGAGAACACGTAAGAGAAGCACTTGAAAAGGAGCCAAAAAGATTTGATGCACTTACTGATGCATTCTCTTATATACATACAAAACTTGATATACCGATTGCGGACTGGATAAAAAATAGTAGAATATTAAAAGATATATTAAACCAGCGCAGGCTCTTTGGCAGGTAATGCTTCTGCTTTTATTATCATACTCTTTGTATCCTTCTTATGCTCTGCTGGTATTAGCAACTTGTACTTCTTTCCCATTATAAGATTATCAAATGTAACTTCACCGTTTGCCACAATAGCAGATGAGATCTTTTCGCCGAGATAATAGAGCTCTACTAGCTTATCGTTGTATTCGCTCCCAAGATTTAGCTTTACGCTTGTATAAAAGCGCCTTGTAAAATGATCTTTAATCCTGTACTCTGGCAGATTAAATTCATTGACTTTTACAAAAACAGGTCCTTCAAGGAGCCTTTCTTTACCATTTGCATATACATAGCTCAGTGCACAAATACCCCTCTCAAGATATCTTAACCTATTTGAAGCCTCTTCACCAAAGCCTAGATCAGATAAAGCAAGCTTTACAATGTCTGAACTCTGCCTGAAATAAAACTTATTCTGGCAAAGCCTCCTTATGGCTGGGTTTATGTCGGTAACATTATGTGTTATTAAAATTAAGCCTATACCTTTCTTTCTAAAGTCCTGGATCCTCTCTCTAAGGTCGAGCGTTGGGGCAGAAAGCTCATCACCAAATGCAAGCTGTGCTTCCTCTAGCACTAGTAGAAGTCTTAGCTTATCATCACCATCTTCTGCAAATGTATCGACTATATTGTAAACTTGGTTTAGTATAAGTGAATAGAAGAAGGCTTTCATATTATTGCTTACCGCTGACAAATCAAATACAACACCGCTTTTGAAAAGTTTATTAAAATCTATGCCGTTTCTTTGGGCAAATTCTGGCCTTGAAAGCATAAGCCTTAAATTTTCAAGCGCAGCCATTGTATTTTCACCATGCTTCGTATACTTAACCCCAACATTTGTTCTTTTTCCATGCTGTTCGATGATTGCTTCTTCTATTGCTTCATATACCTCTTGTGGGTCTGGATCTTTTGCCAGCTTGTAGACTTTGTGGAATGCTGCAAGCAGAGCCTTTTCAAGCGAATTTTTATAAGGACCAGCATTAGATGCACTTGCAATCAGCATAGCAAGATTCTCATAAAATTTTTCTATAGGCAATTTAGTATCAGACTTAAAGAAATTAATACAGAAATTGTTGCTAGAATAAAGCCTTATTAGCTTAAGGTTGTTTTTAACAGCAAATGAAGCCCATTCTTTTGTAGGGGAGATTATAACTACACTACTGCCAGCTCTCAAAGCCTGCTCTGCAATACTCATTGCAGCATAAGTTTTTCCAGTTCCAGGCATACCGGTTATAATGCTACCCAGATTCAATGCGCTCTTATTTATACCAACACTTATATTGCTACTTTTTATCGAATCTTCTAGAAACTCGCCTATAATTATATCACTACCAGTGCGTGGAAAATCAGTTTTAATTTTATCTAACTTTTTAATAAAACTGGGAAATGAAATAAGAGTGGAAGCATATTCACTGCTAATAGGTATTGAATCTATCTCTGAAAGTTTCTCAAAAGCTTCTCCAATCGAAGAAAAATTTATAGAGCCGAGCTCTATTGTAAAAAGGTTTGGTTCAATCAGCCTGTATAAATTATCAAAATCTTTGCTGCTTATAAGAATAAAAAACTTGTAAGAGCGCCCGTTTTCAAAGATTATCTTGTTAAGCATCTCCAGTATAAATTCAAGCATCTTTCTCTCATCATATTTATAAAATAGTTCCATTTGCATGCTTCCAGAATGAAGGCCCAAGGTTCTTGTAAACCTAACACCATATCTGCTTAGCCTATGCTCTACTTTCTTCTTAATATTTTCTACATATTTTATATCTGCTGGCACGAATGCAAAAATAAGCTTGCCAGCAAAATTATATATTAGATTTATTACCTTCTCAACATTGTTTATCTGCTGTGCTATAACAAATTTGAAATCACCGCCTATATCATATGCAATCTTATTAAAACCAGGTTGTTGTATATTAGCATTGCATGAAACGATCATTCTCTTATTGTCAAGTTCATATATTAATGAAAAGGCTTCTCCCAACATAAGGTCGACAAACCCTTTTGTATCAAACCCATCTTGGATAGATTCAATATTATAGAAGTTCAGAAAACCACCATAAGCAGCACCAAAATATTTAACAAAGATAGGGCGACAACATGCAAATCAAAATTACCACCTATCTTAGTTATGTAGATAAAAGCAAACAAAACAATAGGTATTGCAAAGGCAAGAGAGATAGTGCCAATAAATAAGTAGACTATGGCTATTATTGGAGAAGCTATACCAAAAGCCGCAAGAAGCTTTGCATAAAGAGAATTGCTATGTTTATATAATCTTCTCAGATCCATAATACCACGAGCAGAAAAACAAAAAGAAGAAAAATTATAGAAATGTGCTTTGCACCATCGCCGATATCACCATTTATAATATACCTTATGAGGTAGTAGCTTATAATGCTCAAAAGCATAAGCCAGATAATCTTCGATCCTGCAACAATGATCATGCGAAGATCAAGCATAGCTTATCACCCGAAGGGTGTTGTTTAGTATATGTGCAAGAATTATCCCAGAAGGCGGGGAGTATGTGCATATTATTTTGCCTAAATCTTCTATGCTAGCAAACAATGAAAGCTCTTTAATACGCCTTTTAGACATAACTTCTTTAATGTTCCAAAATGCTGCTATCGAAAGTTTCTCAAATGCTACCCCTTCTATATCCTTTTGCTTTGGTGAAATGCCATTTAATATAAGCTCATCATTCTCAAAATCAATAAATAGATTGTAAAGTTGTTCGCTGTGCAAAACCTTGTTATCTAAGCCCGTAATCTCTTTTTCAGGCTCTAGAATTATTATCTTTTTGTTTGAATAGCTAAAACTCCTCAAAAGGACTAGTATTAATATGCCAATTGCTATCGGCATCAAACTCAAAATAAAATTTAGATAATGCTGATTTATCATTTAATCAGCCTTCTACTAAGCCTAGCCTCATTTGCTTTCTGAAATGCCTTCTCTATAATTTGCATATCTAGATTATAGCGCTTGGCTAGCTCTGCTTTATCTACGTTGCCATTAAAACCGATTATTTCTGCAAGAAGGTCAGAAACCTTATCCTTATATAATAATAGTTCTTTACTAAGCTTATCTACCTCATTAGCTAGGGCGATTACTTTTTTGGAAAGCAAAACAGCAACACCACGCTCCTTGTCCCATGGGCCTATTCTCTCCACCTTAATCGCATGCTCTTCAGCGTTGTATAAAAAGTGCAACAAGTTTGGGAATATTGAGCTTATATCAAAAACATATAAGTCACTAAGGAGCTGAGCTAAGCTAAAAAGCCTTAAAAGAGATTCCCTTTCGAAATATTCTGTAGAGAGGTTAGAATAAATATAAAGGGTTATTCCGCTCCGTGAGAGCTTGAGGGTATACGCTTTTTTATTCACATCTTCGCCAGATTCAACAAGCATGTATTCAAGCTCACTGCCTTCGCTTATGAGCTTCAAGTGCGGATAAAAAGCCATCCTTTCCTTAACCTTAGCCATGCTACATTTGGCTTCTCCTCCCAGGGTTATCGAACCTTTGATTAAAAATTTATCTTCGAGCATGCGTACCACTTAACTTGATTGCAAAAGCTTCTGCTATTTTATCATCATCTATTCCCAATTCCCTAAGAAAGAAAATAATTTCCTTATCGCTAAGTCCGTTTTCGGTCAAGAGTTGCATAAGTTCGTCAACCTTTATTTCATTGCTTAGATTGCCTATGAACTTTGCATAATCAAGGCCTACCTTGCTGAATGCTCTCTTAATTTGGGTTTCGCTAACCTCTATCAAATCCTCACCCACAAGAAGATTAAACATCTTAGCTATTCCAATACCACTTACTCTATCAATGAAAAAAGAAGACATGCTCTTGTCCTTGTAAATTTGAATGACCATACAGCTGCCTTGCCTTAGCTCTTGGATCTTTGCTATCTCCATTTCTCCTAAATGGTAGTTCTTGGCAAGAAGCTCAAGGCTCTTCTTATTCTGCGTTCTAAAGACAAAAATGGATGCTATATTTGAAAGTATACTACTTTCTATGTCCTCAATAAGCTGAGAAGCTATAACAACCCCAACCCTATACTTTCTACCTTCCCTAACTAGTATATCAAGCATATCATTCTTGAGAAGGAGTTTCCACGCTTCATCAAAAAAGATTAATACATTATCACTTGCTGTAGTGCTGCGCTTACGTGTACCTTCAATTATTCTTGAAAGAATGAATTCAGCACGTTCTATTTTGGAAGCCTCGCTAAGCGTTGAAAGGTTATAATAAGCGATTTTCTCTTTGCCAAGCATGAAATCTGCAGGATCTGTAGAGCTTGCTGATAAAAAGAGCACTTCTGAATACTCACCTGTAAAATCTATTATTAGCACCCTTGTGCTTGAAATAGCTATGCTCTTAAGTATCAAAGACTTCATCATGTAGCTTTTGCCAGAGCCTGTAACACCAACTATGAATATATGTGGGTTAAGAAGCAGATCTTGTCTAAACATGAAAGGTATACCAAGCCTTTCGCTTCTCCCTATAAAGATTCCACCATCTTGATTTCTAAGCATATGCTCTTCACTTGAATAAAATAAATGGATATGCTTTGCAATCATGCATGAGCTGAGCCTAGCCAAACGAACACCTATATTGCATTCAGCAACTCTTCACCTTTAAGCAAACGGTATCCAACATTTAGAGAGGTAGCAAAAAGGTTTGCTATAAGCTCTGCATTTCTCTGAGAAACTGAGGTAGCCTCGATTAGCGAAGTTGATGCCGCACGACACTTGATCTTAAATTCTACATTGAAAGGATTTCCGCCAGAGTTTATTGTATTTATCTCCGATTCTATTATGCCGATCTCGCGCTTAAGCCTGCCAAGCTCCTTGCTATTTGGTTTCTCGTTTGCAAGCTGTATTTCCTTCATGTGAAGCTTTGTCTCAAGCTCTTCTAATATGTGCTTCTTATTGAGCTCCTTTAATTCAACTGAATATTCAAAAGGAACCTTCACCCTATCTAGCAATTGCTCAAAAGCTAGACTGTTGTTTGAAAGCTGTGAATTTACTAGCAGAAGGGCTATAGAAATACTCTCATAAAAACCATTGCCTTTTTTTACAGCCGCGTATATGTTGTTGCTTAACTCATAACCATTCGAAAGTACAATTACTCTACTGTTTTTTATCAATAAATTGTTTATAAGCTTGCCAGCATGCAAATAAATTATAGATAAAAGTGCTATTACCAGTGCCAAAAAGGCAAGCAAAGCGCTTCCGAATAATAGCGAGAATAGCAAAGAGCATATTGAAATTGCATAAAATGAGTATCCAAACAGTTTATCCCCAAGACTATCCATTATAGCACCTTGAACTTGCCAAAGAAAGCTTCAGAGCCAAGGAGTTCGGCTATTTCTCTTATCGAAATAGCAGTTATAATAAGATCAAATACAGGCA
>JAWDMK010000024.1:0-10177 GCA_046536675.1 Microcaldota archaeon
TTCAATAAAATAAAGACCGTATTTGCCTGTTCTTATTGTCTTTACCCCCATTGCTTTCTTCATAACCCCACCAGTGCTATAAGCATGAATGGCAATGGTGGTTAGTAAATCTTTGGGGAGTATGAAAGAGTCGGACGAATTATAATTATGCATATTTTCCCACCATCACCATTAGTAAATAATTTATTCTGAAGAATATAAATATTTATTGGAATAATTTTACTAATGTTTGAGGATTTATATTAAAATTTTGGTAATTAATTTTATATTTTGGGAATTATTATGCCTGCACCACTCGAAAAGCAAGAATACATAAAGAATGAACTTCCTTATGAGCTGTTAAAGGCACTTTATAATAACTCTAGGCTATCGTTAAGAGACCTTGCCAAACAACATGGAGTATCGCACCATGTTGTAAGCTCTTTGCTAAAAAGGTTGGAAAAGGATTATGGCATTGTATATACATTAGACCTTGACGAGAACAAATTGGGCTTTGCAAATGGAAGGATTGTTACGATAAAATTCAAGAACAAGCCAGATATAGAGATAATAAAGGAAAAGCTTCTAAACGATCCTTTTGTACAAGACCTTTACCTAGCAGATGGCGACTTTGACCTTATTATTTATGTATCGGGTATAACAGAAGAAGAATTCAAGGTGTGGCAATGGCATTTTAGACAGCACTTCAACAAATATATGCCTCTCCTTAGAACTTCAACATTGACGGCAAAATATGTAGGCTTTATGCCGCTTAGAAGCAAGGCAATAATGAATTCGCCAAACCTATCTGAATTTGAGAAAAAAGTACTTGCCATTCTGAATGAAAACTCAAGAGAAAAGATATCAGAGATAGCAAAAAAAGTTAAGGTAAAAGATCTAGACAAGGTTATCTATGTTATCAAAAAGCTAAAGGAAAGAGGTATAATAAAGAGGTTTACAACAATAACGACCAAACCTGGCAAAGGCATCGTACAGGCCTTTGGTGTTATAACTAACCCGAGCGATAACCACCGTAACTATGTGATAAATTTTTATAATGAAGTAGTCAACGAAGAAAAACATCAGTTGGCAAGTGACTATATATTAATTGCAGATACTTTAGGATATTTTGATGGATTTTATATTGCAAGCTTCAACCGAGGCGAAGATGCAGAAAAAAGAGGAGCAGAAATGTGTAGAAAGATATTTGCAGATGAAATACTCTTGTTAGAGAAAGCAATAATAACAGACACACTAGCTGGCTACTTACCTATGCATATAGATTCTTTTGAAGCTTGGAAAAATGCACTAAAATTAGAATAGATGTGCACTTAGATTAAGCAGTTTGCTTTTCACTTCACCATGATAATCATCGCGTAATGAAACTGAACTTCCAATGAACTTTATGCGTGGGCAATTCTGCCCATCATCCGTAGTAAGAACAATTATTTTTGAATTCTTTGCATTATAGATTTTCATATTAACACCTCAAAGCAAATATGAAGTTAGTTTAAGCATTCTGCTTTTTACTTCGCCGTGATAATCGTCACGTATTAATGCGGTACTTCTTGTAATTTTGATTCTCGGGCAACCCGCCCCACTAGTCGTAGAAAGAATAATTATCTTTGAATTCTTTGCGTTATAAATCTTCATTAGCATCACCTTTTGTAATTTGTATGATTTCCAAAAACTTAAAAAGGTTTAGATTTCTTGCGTGTAAAAAGATAAAAGCTATTTATTAAACGTTTTGCTGCATAATTGCATAATAGGTTTTGCAATGCCAAGCAAGTGAAAAGGCCTGTGCTCTTATATTTATAAAGTTTCTTCGAGAAAATTTATTATGCAAATATTATACAAAAAACGCACAGTTACTGTTGCAGAAGATAAGGCAAGGATGAAAGGGAGAGATTTCAAATTTTTGAAAATCAAAGAAAACGATGTTATCGTTGTTGTGCCTGTAGTTAATGATTATGTAATAATGGAAAGGCAGTATAGGCCTGCAATAGGCAAATACATTTACGAGCTTCCTGCTGGGCATATAGAAAAGGGAGAAAATAAGATAAATGCGGTAAAGAGAGAGATGAGAGAGGAGACAGGCTATATGCCAAAGAAAGTTTCATACCTATTTAAAGGCTATCCAATGCCAGGAATAAATACATCGATGCATTATTTCTATCTTGCAAGGGATTTTTCTGAAGGCAAAGCAGAGCCTGAGGCTGACGAAGATATAAGTGTTAAGAAGATAAAGCTAGACAAGGCTATAAAGATGATAAGCTCTGGCGATATTATAGATTTGAAGACAATAGCAGGCCTTCTTTACTATTATTATATTTTCAAAAATGGCAGATAGCTTCCTTTAAGACAAACTTAGGTACAAACGTTGCCAAGCAAAGGACTATATAAATTTAAAATACAATTCTTATAGATTATTGGGGGATAATACGGCAAAGAAAAATGTTATTGTCTTTGATCTAGACGGCGTTCTTGCTAATACTGTAAAACAGACGTTGAGGAATATTGAAGAAGGAACGGCAATAAAGAAGACAAACGATGATATTAAGCACTATGACATGACCATAGACCTTGGCCTACCTTGGGATTACATAATAGGTGCATTTAGAAAGGCTTGGAAAGAATATGAGAAGATTGAACCTGTTGATCCAAATATTCCATACATTTTGAATAAGCTTCGTGAAAAGTCAAAGATTTATATTGTTACAAGCTCAGTTGGAGCTGACAAGGAAATAATAGGCTGGCTAAAAATGAACAATATAGTTTATGACAAGCTTATACATGTAAAAAGAGATATTGAAAAGCTTAATGTTAAGGCAGATGTATTCATTGAAGATAATCCCCATTTGGCTGTTAAGCTAAAGAATGCCGGGAAATTCGTAATATTGCTTAAGCAGCCTTGGAATATTGAGTTTAGAAACAATGGTGTAGCCTTTGCAATGGACTGGAATGAACTGTTTAGCATTATTAATAAAAGGCTCAGTGAAAAGCTTAGCTGAATTTAACCTTTGGCAAGAGCATGCAGAATGAATATATAGTGTTTGTTGACCACAGGTTTAGCAAGATTGTAGAGAGAGAACTTGCTTCTTTGCCAAACTGTAATATAGAAGCTTATAAGGTTAGAAACAACAAAAAGCTCAATACATTATTCTTCAAGGTAGTTGCTAATGATATTGATTTTGAGAAAGTTAGCAAAGCTTCTGCCTTTATTGATTTTATCATAGGCGTTGATCTTACTCTGCAGATTAATGCCCTTGATTACCAAAAGATAGAAGAAGCGATTGCAAAAATAATTAATGACTCAAAGGCAAAAACATTCAAGATAGAAGTTAAGAAAATAGATTTTTCTTCGAACGAAACTGCAAAATCAATTGAGGTAAGGCTAGGAAGAGAGCTTGAGAAGCAGGGCTATATTGCAAATCTCAACAATCCAGAGCTTGTAATTTACTGCCTGCTTCTTCGCAACGCCATAATACTTGGCCACCCTATTGCAGGATCAAATAGGCTTATTCTAGACCTCTTCAGGCAGGCTAACAGAGAAAAGGAAGACTTTGTAAACAGGGCAGAGTATAAGCTCAAAGAAGCCGTAGAAGCTTTTGGTATAGACTTAAGCATGCATAAAATCGCTCTTGATATAGGCGCAGCACCAGGTGGCTGGAGCCATTATCTATTGCTGCATGGAATAAAAGTTGTTGCTGTAGATAATGCAATTCTAGATTATAAAAAATTTATAGACAAAAAGATACTCGTTATTACAAGTGAGAAAGAAAGGCTTGGTCTTGATAACATAGAAAATATCTCACTGCATGAATTTGAAGAAGAAATAGAGATTGGCGAATATGACTTAATACATCTCAAAACAAGTGTGCTAGATGAGCATATAGCAAAATTGCTTGATAAGCTTGGCAAGTTTGATATGCTTACTATAGATACAAATACAGCACCATTAGAGAGCGCTTCAATCGCTAATAGGCTTGCAGGCTTCTTAGCTGACAATGCAGTATTGGTAATGACAATCAAGCTAATAAGCAAAGCGTTTAGCAAGCACATATCTGAAGCAGTTGAAGAACTTTCTAAAAATTATGGCTTTGCTAAAGTAAAGAAGCTTCCACACAATAGGCAAGAAGTTACGCTTTTTGCTACTAAAAAAGCTTAGGATTTATTGCTCTGTTTTTCACAAAAATAGTTTATTAATTTAATCTGCATAAATATAATTGTGGTTTTGTGGAAAGCGTTGCTATAAGAATAGGCGGAGCAAACGGCGATGGAATAGACTCTGCAGGGCTTATGCTAGCGAGTATATTCAAAAAAATGGGCTATAATATCTTTGCATTCAGGGGCTACCAATCTGTAATAAGAGGTGGCGTAGTATGGTACCAGGTAAGAATATCAAATGAGAAGCTATACAGCTATGGAAATGAGATTGATTTGCTTATAGCATTCTCACAAGAAGCAGTTCAACAAAGCATTGAACTTGTCAAAGAGAATGGTGTTCTTATTTATGATTCAAACATAGGAAATGTAGCTACAAAACAGGGCATAAAGCTCATGCCCATTCCGCTCACTGAACTAGCAATAAAGGCTGGCGGCTCTATATATAGGAATACTATTTCAATTGGTATAGCTTGCAAGATTCTAGGGCTTAGCGGTGATGCTGCAAAAGAGGTTTTAAGCTCTAGATTCAAGAACAAGCCTGATGTGCTTGAAAGCAATCTAAAGGCTTTTGAACTAGGCTACAATGCTGTTGAGCCTTTGCTTAAAGCACCGCAGCCTGGAAAAGGTGCTAAATATTTGCTCAACGGCAATAATGCACTTGCACTTGGAGCCTATGCTGCTGGCTGCAAGTTCTATGCTGCATACCCTATGACCCCAGCAAGCGGCATAATGGAGTGGTTTGCAAACCACGAAGAGCTTGGTGTATTTTTCAAGCAAACAGAGGATGAGATTGCTGCTATAAACATGACAATAGGCGCTGCAAGTGCAGGCGTTAGAGCTATGTGCGGCACAAGCGGAGGTGGCTTCTCGCTAATGGTAGAAGCACTAGGCCTTGCTGGCATGATAGAAGCACCAATAGTAGTTGTTGATTCACAGCGAACAGGGCCAAGCACAGGCTTGCCTACCAAGACTGAGCAAGGTGATTTGCTCTTTGTAATGCATGCTTCGCAGGGTGACTTCCCAAGGATAGTAATTGCACCGAGAAGCATTGAGGAATGTTTTTACATTGGAGCAAATGCGTTTAACCTTGCTGAGAAATACCAATGCCCTGTAATAATATTGCTTGATCTCTTCCTATCTGAGCATATTGAGAGCGTTGATATAGACCCAAGCAAGGTAAGTATAGATCGTGGAAAAATACAAAAAGAGCCTGTCAAAGACTTTAAGCGCTATCAGATAACAGACGATGGCATTTCGCCAAGGTCTCTGCCTGGAACAAAAGGCCTTGCATTTGTTGCTGCAAGCGATGAGCATGATGAATATGGCAACCTTATAAGCGATGTGCTTGTAGGCTTGCCTGAATATGCGGAGCTTAGGAAGAAGATGCATGAGAAAAGGCTAAGAAAGCTTGAGACAATGATTAAAAACAACGATATTGAAATGCCTATGGTTTTGAATGAGAATGCAGATATATTCATAGTAACCTTTGGATCATCTACAGAAAGCTCAATAGAAGCTATTTCTTTGCTAAAAGAGCGAGGCATAAATGCAGGGCTTATTGCATTTTCTTACCTTTACCCAATGAAAAGCGAAGAGGTGAAAAAGCTTCTCAGTGGCAAAAGGCTTGTTGATGTTGAGTGCAATGCAACAGGCCAGCTTGCAAAGCTCATAGCAATGAATACAGGCATTATAATAAAAGATAAGGTGCTAAGGTATGATGGCGAAGCAATAACAAGCAAGGAGATAGCTGATGGTGTTGAAAAATATTTTAATGGTGGTTAAATGCTAACACAACAAGATTATAGATCAAATGTAAAGCCTATATTCTGCCCTGGCTGCGGCGATTATGGTGTGCTTGCTGCATTAACAAAGGCCATGGCAGATTTGCAACTAGATCCAGATAATACTGTTCTTGTCTCTGGCATAGGCTGCAGCTCTAGTATACCACACGACTTAAAAGTATATGGCATACATGGCATACATGGCAGGCTACTTCCCATCGCTGAAGGTGTTAAATTTGCAAACAAGAATCTAACAGTTATTGGCGCGGGCGGCGATGGCGACGGCTACGGCATAGGTTTAAATCATTTAATACATGCGATAAGGAGGAATGTTGATATAACATACATAGTCATGAACAATGAGATCTATGGTTTAACAACAGGCCAGGCATCGCCAACAAGCATTCTTGGCCATAAGACTAAGACAAGCCCATATGGTGTTATTGAAAGACCTGTTAATCCTATAGCGCTAGCACTGGCTGCTGGAGCAACATATGTAGCTAGAGGCTTCTCTGGCGAGCCAAACCACTTGGCAATGCTTATAGAAAATGGTATAAAGCACAAAGGCTTTGCGCTTATCGATGTTCTGAGCCCGTGCGTTAGCTTCAACACGCTAAATACATATGACTGGTTCAGAAAAAGGATCTACAAGCTTGAAGACGCTGGCCACGACCCAAGCAATTTTGAAAAGGCTATGCAAAAGGCTATTGAGTTTGACCTAGACAATAATAAAATGCCTATAGGCTTGTTCTATAAAAAAGACATAGCAACGTATGAGGATCTTGATGTTGCTGAGAAGAAAGGGGCTATTGTAGATGAGCCTTTCCCAAGCAAAGAAGATATAGCAAAGGTGTTGGAAGAGAATGCTTAGCTAGAAGAAAGGTGTTTCTTTTATTGCTTTAACCTCATCTGCGCTTAGCCTGTATTTGCTCTCAAAGAAGTCTAAAACCTTTTCCTCGCCATATTCTTTGCTTGCTTTCTCTATCATAAGCTTAAGCATCGGCAGGTATTCGCTTATTATGTAGCGCTTGTGCGAATGTAGCAAATAGAGCAACTTTTGTGCTATAACTGTTCTTACCTCCCTTTCCTTCTTTGTACTGCTCATAAACTTTATCCTTACAGGAAATGAATAGTTCTTTATTAAGCTTATATTGCCATCATTCGCAAGGCTAATGCCAGCAATGAGCTCTCTGCTATACCTTAGGTATGCATAGTAGCTTGTCCTTCCAGCCTTTTCCTCAAAGAAGCTTGCCCTTGAAAGGTAAAGATACGCTTCGTTTATGCTTTCTTTTGATCTATACCTTACAGGTATATTTTCATCAACCCAATTTATCAGCATATCAAGCTCTGTATCACTATTATCTATAGCACGCCTTGCCTGGGCAGCATTTCTTGAAGTGAATATCTTATCAAGAACGGCAAAAATTTCCATTTGCCTGTCTCTAATACCAAGAACCTCCATCTCATCAGGCTTGCCAGCAAGAAGAAATTCAAGATCATTTATCGCACCTCTTAAGTCGCCACTACTCCTGTTGGCAAGAGCAAGCAATACATCGTCGCTTACCTTTGCATTTTCCTTTTCTGCTATTTTCTTCAAAACCTTGAATATCTCTTCTGCGCTTAGCCTTTTAAACTGTACAGGCTCTACCTTGCCACGTAGAAAAGCTATCTTCCTATCCCAGTAATCATTTGCTATAAATATTATCGGGTGCCTTGATACACGAATTAGCTCTGTTATTGCTGCCTCTGCGCCTTCATCAAACTTTGTTG
Source organism: Microcaldota archaeon (assembly GCA_046536675.1). Lineage (GTDB taxonomy): Archaea > Micrarchaeota > Micrarchaeia > Micrarchaeales > CABMGC01 > JAGDYD01. The sequence goes on from JAWDMK010000024.1 coordinate 7,698, forward strand.
AAAGCTCATCTATCTCATCAAGCAGTATAAGGAATTTTGTCTTGAATAAGCCTATAGATGTGCTCGCAGGCAAAAGGACCTTTTCAAGCTTAGCTTTATCTCTATAGTCGCTTGCGTTTAATTCAATAAGTTCAAAGCCGTTAGAATAGGCAAGTGCATGAGCTGCTGTTGTCTTGCCTGTACCAGGTGGGCCATAAAGAAGTAGTGGCTTGCTATACTTGCCCTTCTGCACATCTATCGCAAACTGCATAAGCTTGGCAACAGCCTCGCTATTCCCAGCAATGCCGTTAAGAGAATATGGAGTATATTTTTCGCAGAGCATTCAATCAGGATTATAATTTTATGCAGATAAATTATAAGTGTTTATCTTTCCAAAAAAGCTTTTAAGGGATAAGGCTTAATATTAACTGCTCTGGTCGTCTAGTCCGGTCAAGGACACAGGCCTCTCGAGTCTGTAACCCGGGTTCAAATCCCGGCCAGAGCAAGAGATAATTTTGTATTTTAGTGGTATTCGCAAAAATATTCGCAAAAACCTTCAAGAGCTTAGCCTGGCAGGCTCAAGCCAAATCGTCCGACACTTGACAGTAGGTTATAAATATCTGGAATACATAATATCTTTACTCAATACATGTGAACGTGATGCAATGATAAATACAGATACAAAACTGCACGAGAATGAGAGTATCAAAGAGTATCTTAATAAAATTGTAGAGGAAGAATGGAGGGAAAAAAGTATACCTGGAAGAATTGCACAATGGCTCAAATGCCTGAGAAAATAAAACCATTATGAAAAGATTGTAGCTTCCTCTCTTGATCGGTACAAGCATAAATTATATGATTTTGCAGATTTTCTGGATTATTTGTATGCAACTACGCCCCTATAACTTTTTACAACCTTTCTGAATCCTGCAGCATAGAGTCTTTTAATTACGCCTTTTGTATAATCTACCTTATATTCCCTTGGGGCCCTCCCTCCAAACTTATTCATCTAATCTCCAAAGACTTTATTGGTTTTAGGTTTTAGCAACCAACATGCAAATTATAAAACGAGACTGGAATTTATATATCTATAGTTGGTGAACACAGGCCAAACTGCACATTATGTTTTTCTAGAACCTAGACAATGGCAATAGAATAAAAATGTATTCTTATAAAATTAAATTTGTGCCAGGGTGGCAGAATCCGGTAATGCGCCGGTCTTGAGCTTGCAAAGCTTCAAGAGCTGATTAGTGATGCAACACGCAAACCGGTGCCCTTCGCGGGCTTTAGGGTTCAAATCCCTACCCTGGCGAGTCCCTAAGAGGTTCAACGCCTTTCACCATCAGATTTATAAAGGGGCTAAAACACAAGGCATATTGACAAATATGCCTAACTATTTCAACAAAGGTATAGAACACGTTAAGGCAGCAGAGCACAGAATTGAGAAGCTGCCAGAACCAAACAGGCAGTATGCAAAGGACTTTGAAAACTATCTGCAGGTAAGCGAGAAACCATAAACAAATTGCTTGGAAAGGGCTATATTGAGAAGAGGGGGTGGCTTTCAACAAGATATGAGTTTACCCCAAGGGATATAAAATCACGAATTACCTACATCTGACAGAAGAGATTTGATGGTTAGCAAGGAAATACATTGATTTGCGCTCGCCGCCTTCAGCGCGGCTCGCTCTTCAACGCTTCGTTGACAAGAATCTCTTTGTCTCTTCTATCATTTCAAATATTTTTCCGTCATCATTCTCTCTAATTCTGCCTGAAAGACCTTCAATCCATTCACGTTCGAAAGCTTTCTTCCCATACAAAGCTCCCATTGCTGCACCTGTTATTGAAGCAATAGTGTCATTGTCTTTGGTGTAGTTGACCGCTTGTAGTATCGCCTCTTGCGGGTCATCTAAATACTTTGAGATTATGTAAAGGAACATCGCATCAGTTTCCAAAACGTAGGCCCCTGAACCGAAGTAGTCGCTGAATTCCTTTACGGACATGCCTTTTTCAAATCCGAAATCAATGGCTTGTTTTATAAAATCAGGAGCTATGTGTGAAAAGTCGGTTTCGATTTCAGCATTTCGGATTTTATATTCGGTATTCCCCGTAAAAGCGCCTAAGACCCTAATAAAATCGTCAAGCCATTTTCCGCCTCTTGGCGTGCTCTTGCAATGGAGAAATTCGTATAGCAAATTAACAAACGCTACAGAGGATCCTATTGCAAGCGCACCGTTGTGTGTCAGCATCGTGTCCAATATAGTATCAGCCCAAAGATTCTCTTTTGGGCTCTTTAGGTAAGAGATCACCACGGGAGCTATTCGCATCAGCGCCCCATTACCATTCCCATTTATGATTCCTGAGCTATACCAAGGCTCTCCGTACTTCTTGTAGTTTCTAAGGAAACCCTTTACTGTCTTTCCTATGCCAAAAATCCTGTGCGACGAAAATACACGCGCCAGACTCTCCATATCTAAATAGCCCTTTTCCAAAATCACCTCTAA
>JAWDMK010000025.1:0-9636 GCA_046536675.1 Microcaldota archaeon
GCGCTGCACTATCTTTTGTTCAAAATCACCATATGCAAACTCCCTCTTCTCTATGTTTGTAGGTGCTATTTCTGCATTCCTATAGTATTCTCTTACCTGGCTGAGGATAAACTCCTTAACATCCATATGCCCACATTCAAATTTCGTCAATTATAATATCCCATAAAAACCTTTTAAAGCATGGCATTTTAGTAATAAAGCATGCGCAACGGCAAATATGTTGTAGGTATAGACTTTGACGGCACGCTGACAGATCTAGACAATGTGTTCAAGAAGCATTTTCCAGTAGATGGACCTCTAGCTGGAATTATTGAAAATATTGTGTTTTTTGCGGCTGATGTATTAAGGCTTGGCCCACACTTTTCAAAAAAAATGCTAAACGATGGTATAAGACTTAACGAAGGCTTAAAGGATCTTATAAACGAGCTAAGAGAAAACGGCGTGGATGTAGTAATTGTGACATCAAACAAGAATATAAAAGAGGTAAAGGAGATCCTTTCAAAGAACGGACTCGAGCTTGAAGTTTTATATTCAAGGCGTGGCGGCAAGAACGGCTTCAAGTTTATAGATATTATACTCGATGACAGCTACAGTGAAATAAAGGAAAAGGTTCTGTGGGAAGGAGGGCATAATTCTATACTCGCAGGCATGCTCAGACTTGTTGGCAGAGACGTTGCCTCATCTCCAACAGAGTTCAAAGAGATACTTAGAAGAGATATGGAGGAAAAGGCTGTAAACGTAAAGACCAACACCTATCCACAAAAGCAAACTATTTAGGAATATTTGCAACTTTAAAGTTCAAGTATTAAAATTTGACTCATGTATGAGTCACTTTAAATGCAGATAGGCACTGCACTATCTGAAAGTCAGCATACAAACGTGACGTCATCCCATCCATAAATGGCATGGGCTTCCAACAGAAAACCAATATAGATCTCATTCTTTCAGCATAAAATTCTAATCAAATAATTTTATCATGACAGGCTTTTTTCTCTTTATTTCCTTTAGCATGTAATATATAGCTAGAAGAAGTATGATTAGAATAGCTCCAATCAAAAGGCTCTCTCTGGGCATTCCAAAAAGGAAGGCAAACAGAAATATTATTGTGATTATTGTAAGGTAAGGGTATAGGGGCATGGAAAAACTTGCTTTATAGCCGCTTCGCCTAAAGTGTATTAGAGCAAAGCTGGTCATTATATAAGAGAAGAGAAGGCCGAAATTACTTATAGCAGCAATTGTGTATATGTTCCCAGAAAATAGCATAATAACGCCGATTATCGCAGAGGCTATAACGCTGTTTACCGCCACATCGCTTTCTTCATTGTATTTCCTGAAAATTCTTGGCAGAAGCTTATCCTTGCTTATCTGATAAAGCATCCTAGATGAGCTAAGTATCATTGCTATTGTTGCAGAGGTTGTAGCTATTAATGCACCTATGTCTACAGTGATAAAAAGCCACTGCGGTGCATGTGATTCCTTCAATGCAAAGGAGAGAGGATCACCACTTATCTTATATTCTGAAGCAGGCATAAGCGCAAGAAGAGAAAATACAACTAGAACATAAAGGACAAGACTTATCACCGTTGCAAGCGTTATAGCTTTAGCGGCACCATTTTTACCTCTTATTCTAGAAGTAAATGTTGAGATTGATTGAAAGCCAGAGTATGCAAAGAATATTACCACACTCGCTGAGAAAACAGAAAGCACAACATTGTTAGGTGCAGAGAAATTTGAGATAGAGAAGGTTTTATTCGACAAAGAAATTGCAAGTGCAGCTAATATAAAAAGCAGCAATATAGAAACCTTTATCACAACTAAAACAGCGTCTGACTTTGCCGCTTTTTTAATGCCAAGTATATTAAGGATTGAAAGCACAAAGATGAGAATAATCGCAAACGGTATGTTAAAAGCATTGCCAAGAGCTAGTATGCTACTAAGATAAGATCCAAAACCCAACGAAATTACAGATATGCTCGTTGCATAGCTAAAAAAGAGTAATATTCCTGTTACAAAACCAAGTTCGCTTCCAAAGGCTTTATATACAAAAGAATACGAAGCCCCCACCTCATTAGGCATAAGTGATGAGAGTTCACCTATCTCTAGGCCAACAAGAATTGCAACAATGCCAACAACTAGAAAGGCTAGCAAAGCATAGCCGCCGGCTATCGCTATCGCTGTACCACTTAAAACAAAAATACCTGCGCCTATTATTGCACCTAAACCAACTGCAAGTGCAACTGGTATGCTAATCTTTTCTGTCGCCATCGCTAAGAATAATCCAAAAAGAAATTTATATTTATACAGTCATCTTAGAAATTATGACGAAGAAGGAGATAGTCAAACAAGTAAAGGAAGTAATAGAAAAGAATGGCTATCTGCAGGTAGCGATTGAGGGCGTGCATTCTGCGGTAGACTTAATCGCTGAAAAGAAGGACAAAAAGCTTCTAATTAAGGTTGTAGAGAACATAGATTCGGTTAGCAGAGATGTCGCGCTTGAACTTTGCAAACTAGCAGACTTTATCGGTGCTCAGCCACTTATAATTGGTGAAAGGTCAAAAAATGTAGTTTTGAGCGAAGACCTGATTTATAAGAGGTTCTCAATCAGCTGCATTTCAGCAAAGGGGTTTGAGTATTTGCTTGATGGCTTGCCACAACCAATAGCGGCAAAGGGTATAGGTGCAAAGGTGCGCATAGATGGTACAAAATTGAAGGAGATAAGGCAGATAAATAATATAAGCGCAGAAGAGCTTGCCCAAAAAATCAAAATATCAAAGAGTAGTGTATACAGATATGAACACAATTATGCATATGTATCATTAGAAGTTGCAAATAGGATAAACAACTTCTTTAAAAGCAGGCTAGATGCAGGAAAAGAAGAGGTTGAGAGTAATATATTATATTCAAAAGATAATGAAATGCAGCTTGCAAAGACAAATGTAAGAGCGCTTAGCGTGAAAAGACTACCATTTAATATTATAGCCAAAGGAAAAACAAATTACTATGAGATAGCATCAGAAGGTGACATTAGAACACTGGTTAAGAGGGCGGTAGTGCTTAAAGAGATAATGGAGACTTTTAAAAATAATTACTCTTTCTTTGTGATTGAGTCTGATAAAAAAGAGATAATGAATCTACCTGTCATAAAAAAAGACAAGCTCTATAACATAAGTTCTGAAGCTGAGCTTTTAGAGATTATAATGAGCTGATCAGCCTCTTCTAAGGTAGTTTGTATCTTTTATAATCTCATCAAAGGAGCTTTGCAGAAGCATAATTCCTGAGATTGCGAATACAGTAATTATTGTTATAGAAGTTATAAATAATGAGATAACGTTGAAGAGCGGATGATTTAAAAAGTATATAGGAGCTATCAGAAAAGCTGATATCACATATATACTCCATATGAATATAGATGCAAGTGCAAGTTCATAAAATTTGTAATCAAACACAAACATTAATATGATGTAAAGGAGCAGCAATACACCCCCTATAGTGAGCAGGAACATAATCATGCCTGGATATACAAAGAACACCAAAGGGATTACGCATAGGATTAGGCCTATTATAAATAAAATAAGGAATATCCCGACATGCTTAGAATGTGCTCTACGCTCATTTGCATTCATAAGCTTAGAAACCTTGTTATGTGCGTTTACTACGCTACCTATTATAACAAATGCAAGCAAAATAAAAAGCAGAAACACAACTCCAAATATAGTATAAATGTTAGGTATAAAAAATGCATTAAGAATCAAGAAAAAAGCAAGCCCCACGCTATAAGTTGCAGAAAACATAAGGAAGGAGAGCCCTAGCGCTTTCTTGTGTTCAAAGACCCAATACTTTTTAATATGAGGTCTTGCATACTTCATGAAATCATTTCAATTTTCTTTCTATTTAAAAGTTTTTAATTCTTTCTAATCACTAAACAAGAATGAGCAGAATAGGATCTCCTATAAGAAGAGATAATATAATCCCTGATAAGATAAATGCTGAAAATGGTATCGCATTTGTATATACAGGTATTTTCTTCTTGATGTTCTTTAATGCAATTATCGCCTTCCTATCAGCGAGCCTGCCGAAGCCAGGATACCTTGATTTAAAAAACATTATATCCTTCTTGCTCATCAGATTTATAGCTATAATGTCATCTTCCCCAAGCCTGCTTGGATAGATCCATGTTATCATGCGCTTGTTCATGCTTGCTTCAAAGAGAAATATCAATGCTGAGAAAAACGCAATAATTATTATAAACACTATTGGAATAAGTGCTATATGACCAAGTAGGAGATAGACAAGCATAAGGAGCAATAGGTAAGATATAAACACTACAAATGCCTTCATCACTGATTCTTTTCTAATCTCTGGCTTGCCATTAAGCATATAATAAATCGGAAGCGCTATTATTGCCACAATGCCAGAAGAGATGAAAACAGAAAGGATAAAAGGAAGACCTAGCTGTGGTATATTTACAAGAGGCGTTGGTTGTATAGGCAACATTAACGACACGAATGCAAGCTCTAGCCCGTCTCCAAGGCCCAGGAAGCCTGCTTTGTATAATATGTAGCTAGCGGCGACAACGAAGGCTGCAATCAGTAGTGAGAGCTCCAATGTCTTAAGAGGGTAAAAAAAGGTAAAGATAATACCTACAATTATGCTAAGGTATACAAAACTATTTGGTATGCTTCTTTTGTTAAATATATCAAAATAGGCATAAAGGGTTGCAAATGCTAAAAGCACTAATACCCTTATTACTTCAAGCATATACTCAACATTGAGATTTTGTAGAAAAGATTTAAATATAATATGTGCATTATTATTCTGAAAAATTATGAAATTTTCTGTCGCTATGAATAGAACAATATGCACATGGATTATGCTTAGCGACAGCTATTTCTTGAATAAGGCTGCCGCATAGGCGCCATAATAATTTTTTTGGGGTGTTTGCCTATGCGTGCAGAAAAATATATTGAGTATAAACAAGATGCTGTTTTTAAGGCAGTGGAGAGAATCAAACTTAGTGAGAAGGAATCTATAATTATAATGGAGATAGGCTATGATCAGATAAAATCTGCATCCGCTTTTGTTGAATATATATTTGAAGAATATGGATTCTCTAGAAGCACCGTATGGTACAACCTTAAGAAGCTAAAGAAAAAGGGCATACTCTCTTTCTCTGAAAGGGGAGAAGGCCAAAAACCACTAGAGCTTACAAGGACTGGCATATCTTTTATGAGGAATATTGCTTATACAAATGCTAGCAAGGCAGCATATGGTATTGCAATAAGCTCAGGCTACTAATGAGCACTTATAAATATTTTCTATTGCAATTTGTATTGTGGTTTGATGAAGCAGTATATATGGTTCGATGGCAAGTTTGTAGAATTTGAAAAAGCCAAAGTCCATGTACTCACCCATTCTTTACAATATGGAAGCGGTATATTCGAAGGAATAAGGGCTTATGCTACAGATAAGGGTCCTGCAATATTCAGACTAAAAGACCATGTAAACAGGTTCTTCAACAGTGCAAAGATTTATTCAATGAAGCTTCCTTTTGACAATGAAGAAATTAGCAACGCGATAATAGAAACCCTAAGAAAAAACAAGCTCAATGAAGCGTATATAAGGCCTTTTGCATTTTATAACGATGCAAACATAGGCTTGGATGTAACAGGAAAGAAGATAAGCGTTATCATTGCTACTGTTCCTCTAAAGACCTATTTCAAAAATAAGGATAAAGGGATAAGCTGTAAGATCTCAGAATGGCATAGGATAAACTCGCTTATACTACCACCACTGGCTAAGGCTAGCGGCAACTATATAAATTCTATAATCGCTTCACTGGAGGCAAAGGCAAGTGGAGCAGATGAGGCAATACTAACATCAATCCAAGGTTATGTTGCAGAAGGAGCTGCAGAAAACATCTTTATGGTAAAAGATGGTTTGCTGATAACCCCACCACGCGAAGCCGATATACTTCTTGGCATAACGAGAGACACTGTAATAAAGATAGCTGAGAACCTTGGCATAGAGGTTATTGAGAGAAATATACATAAGGAAGAGCTCTATACATGCGAAGAACTCTTTTTTGCAGGAACCGCGGCTGAGATAACGCCAATAGTAAGCGTAGATTCAAGAGTTATAGGAAATGGAAAGATAGGCCCTATTACAAAAACAATAAGTGACAAATATTTTGACATAGTGCATGGTAGGGATATACTCTTTAAAGAATGGCTTACTTACATAAATGAGAAATAATCAAAGGTATTTCAAAGGAGCTTAAGGCTCCTTGTAAATTGATCTATCTCAACGCTTTTCCAAGGACCTACCCCAAGGGCAGTTATGGTTCCTGGAGGCAGTTCCGTCAAACCAGCATCGCTTACAAGCGCAGCTGGTATATGCTTATACTTAAACGCCTCGTATAGTCTCTTAAGCGCTTCCTCACCATCAAGCTTAAGCACGATCTTCTTTTCCCCTGTATCTAGCCACGTTTTAGCTATCTCTTTATCCTGCTTCTCTGCTTCAAAGTAGCTCATTAGCGATGCGTGTGCAACCTGTGCACAGAGCTTGCCCTTGCTCATTTCCAAATCGCTTCTTACAATAATTACTTGTTTTACTTCTTCCACACAAATACCTCACTAACAAATATTTTTACTATTTACTTTAGTCATTTTATTATTTTGTATACTTCCTCTCCTTTGTTTACCTTGCACCTAACTAAAATACCGACCGAATCCCCTTCTTTTGCAAGGCTCACGTCCTTTCTGTCTATTTGCATACTCTCAACCTTTTGCCTTATCGCATTTTCTTCGTTTCCTATTTCTATTATATCACCTACAGCCAGCGGGCCGGTGAGCCTTACCGCTACTACGCCCAATCTTGAAAAATAATTTTCTACTTCGCCTATCTTTACCTTATCTTGCAATTTTTCCTCAGCTTTACTACTCTTGCTCTCTCTTTCGTTAAGATTTTCCAGTATATCATCAAGGTCAAAACTCTTTTTGGCCATATAATCAGAAATAAATCAAACTCAAAAATTAAATAATAGTTGCTTTTCTAACTTTTGCCCGTATCACCTTTCTTCTTAACTTGGCGCTTTTTCAAAAATGATATAAAAGAAAGCGAGTCCTCAAGCATGTTTAAATTGTTGAAAAGGACATAATTTTCTTTCTTGTCACAAAAGTTTGCTAACTTGCTGAAGTCTTCGTAGCTATATTTGTACCTGAGATTGTAGCCGGGTAGCCCATGAAGCCTGAAGTAATTTAACTCGCCAAACGCCTTGCCTTTAAAAGGATCTGCCCCTATGACTAACTTGGTCTCTTCCGCTATGTGTTTCAATGTCTCGCTGGACCATAATCCACGCGGTTCCCAAACAAAGACAAACTCCCTTTTAATCGAATGGAAAAATGCCGTAAGATTCTCTATATTTTCTTTGCTTTCTCCAAAAGAGGATGGCGTTTGAAACAAGATGATTTTGGCATTGAGTACATGCGCTGTCTGCCTTGTCAACTCATAAGCATCATATACTTCTTTTGTGTTTTTAAAATAGCCAAAATTTTCTGCCCTACCGAAAGGCTTCTTCAATTTTTTATATGTAGGGCTCGACATAGGATGCGTAATTACTTGGAATGCCTTTACAGAAAACTCAAAATCAGGCTTTATACTGTTTGCTTCCTCCCTGAGTTGCCCGGCCTTCTCAATATCCATAGGCTGGTAGAAAGTGCTTTGAATCTCGACTAGCTCAAATTTTTTGAAGTATTTTTCTCTGTTTACAGGAAACCCGCAGCAGCCTACCCTTATATTATTCATAATCCAACATCGCCTTTAAACTTTAAATAAGCGGTAGTAGAAGTGATATAGTTTGCTTTTTTTAAGTGAAAGGTCAAAGATAAATTTAAAGTTGAATTTATAACGCCGATATCGTTGTATGTCCTGTTTGTGGTTCTTGATTATAGTTCAAAAATTAGTATTATGCTAATTTTATTAGTAATATATAAATATCTTTGCTTACAATATACAATTATGGATCTAACAAAAAAAGAAAGAGACTGTTTAGTACTAATAAACGAATTTGAATCAGACTTTCCGCCAAGGCTTATTGATGTTGCAAAGAAATTGAAAGTTCAACCTCCAACAGCATATAATTTAATTGTGAGACTTGAAAGAAAGGGGCTCATAGAAGAAAACAGAGGTAGCATAATAATTACACAGAAAGGGAAAAGCACATATAGAGATATAATAATGATGCATAGATGTTTTGAGACGCTACTAAATAAAGCAGGCATATCAGCAAATGTTGCATGCAAAGAGGCAGAAAAGGTAGACTACCTGCTTGACACAAATTGCGTGAAGCCGTTGCTAAAGTTTATTGGGAATCCTAAAATATGCCCACACGGTAAGCCGATAGTTGTTAATTGATCATTATGCTACCACTTCTTTATAACCAGTTTGCTGTGCTAAATATCCAGATCAACCTGTGGAATCCAACAAATGTGACTTTTGTAGAGGCACTTATCCTTTCTTTTTTGCTCGGCGTAGTTCATGGTATAGTACCTGATGAGCATACGTGGCCGATAACCTTTTCTTATGCTGTAGGGAGCTATAGTACAAAGAAGGGGGCAAAAGCGGGGCTTATATTCTCAAGCGGATTTACTTTGCAGAGAGCGTTGCTCACCGAACTAGCATACTTTGCACTTATTGCGGTATTTACAACAACCTTGGCTTATGGTATAACATATGTTGCTGTTGGTGTAGCCATGGCAGGCGCAGGCTTTTACCTCTCAGCACATAACAAATATGCCCATTGGCATTACATAGAAGAAAAACTCGGCCAACTTTTCGGTGTTCACAAAAAACATAGTGAGCAACAGAAGAAAGAATTTGAACATAAACTTAACCCACTTGAATCAAATGACGCTTTGCCACAGCTAAGAGAAGTGCCATTAAGGCTTGCGTTTCTCCATGGACTTATTGCGGGCTTTGGTTTTGGTGCATTTGCACTAATACTCTGCACAGTTATGGTACCTGCTATGCCTAACATGTATGTTGCGTGGCTTCCTGGCTTCTTATTTGGTATAGGTACTATGGTTATGCAAATTGCCTTTGGCGCATTTTTTGGTACTTTCTTGTCAAAAAAGAAAAATTTGTCAAAAGAAGGCATCGCATTTGTATCTAAATATATAAGCAAAAATGTCCTCTTTTATGGCGGCATAGCGTTTGTAATTGCAGGTGCTTTAATACTTGCCTTCCCACAAATTAAAAATTTTGGCATCGAAACAGGGATAGAGATTCACAATCTAGACAGTCTAGATATTGGATTCTTTCTTGTTGTGATAGTGGTAGGAGTAATAGGCATTGTTTCTTATTACCTTGGGATTAGAAAAGCAGTAAAACTAAACTATCAGAATACTAAAAACATTGCCAAGAACTAGAATGTCACACTGTGCAATGTTAACTTCTTCACACGCTCATTTCCAGATAAAGCGAAATTTCTCTTTTCATATAGCCATACTTATGCATTAGTGCTCCCGTCGGGATTTGAACCCGAGTTGCAGGGTTGAAAGCCCCGCGTCCTTGGCCGGACTAGACGACAGGAGCAAATCAAAGGTATTTTTTAATTATCTCTAAAACCTTTTTATGCGT
>JAWDMK010000026.1:0-9588 GCA_046536675.1 Microcaldota archaeon
GTACTTGCAAAGATAAAGAAGGAGTTTGCACATGAAAATAATCAGAAGAAAGATATAAACAACAAGATTGCCCATTATATTGCTACGAATTATGAATTTGTTGCTTATCAAAACGACCCAATAAATGAATGGCAAAGACTATTCGGCAGAAGAATCTACCAAACTTCCATTGGAGGATTCCGCGATACCTTGAAAAGAAAGGTCAGCACTCCTTTGGAAGTAGGCAGGTTCACAAAAACAACAGGCATATGCATGTACTGTGGTTATTCGCTGCATTTGAATCTGTCCGACAGAATGTTTAAGTGTCCTTCCTGTGGGCATATGCAGGACAGGGATGTAAGTGCGGCGAAGGCAGTAGAAGGACTTTCCCTACGGAACGTAGGGGAGACGCTCGTAGATGATGATACCTCTACAAGTAGCATGCTGGAATATCTGAAAAGTATCCCTCATGTGAAAGCAAGCATCTCAAATGAAGCGAGAAGCCCTAAACAAACGGATGTGGCTCATATAGAAGCCCCATCCGTAAGGGTGGGGTAGTTCACCAAAAAGATTATGGTGGTGTATAGCCACTATACCAGTGCTTACAAAAGTTACATTGTTTATCTGGTTCTCTTTCTACTCCTTCGATCTTTCCGAGCTTAGTAAAGAACTCTGTTATTAGACCTTCGTTCATAATTTATATTATATCGAAAGAAATTTTTACAATTTTTTCTTTTGTTGGAATAGAATTCTTTGGAAATTCCCTTCTTGAATGGAATTTTAAAATACTAAAGTAGTTAAATGCTTAAAGTTCTAAAAGGTTCTAAAGTGCTAAGCTTAAACTTGCTAAACAAGGTGTCGCAAGTCTTAATTCTATTCGCTTGACTTAATTTACAGAATGCATAGGAGAAAGCCCTACGAATTTATTTGTGGGAGGATGTCGGAAGCCTTCTCGGCCTATTCCAATACGGGCTTTTGCACTTAGGGCATACCCTAGGCTCTTCCTTGCCCCTAGCTGCCCAAACATGACCACAACGTAAACACTTGTATATCTTTGGTTCTTTTTCCATATCATCACATAGTAATATACTAATAGTAATATGTTAAGCTAGATATAAAAATCGTTGCTTTCTTTTTGTTTATTAAAGTGAGCGGGAAATCCAGCGCCATTTATGGGCGGGATGAAAGCGAACCTCTGTCATATGATGTATGATTTTGATAGATATATAAGAAGTATATATTAGTATGCCGTTGGTTGTAGAAGAAGCCATGACATTTAATCATGGGAGGATGTCACTTTACTGAATAAAATTGGAAGATATATTGTTCAAAGCTAGGCTTAACCTCTGCCATCAGCACGCATATTTATATGTATTGTTGGTTATCAAATATAGCTAATGAGATTTGTATAGCCTTTAGAAAATCCTCTTAACGTGATAAAAAGGCTACATTTCTCATTTGCAAGTGCAAAATTCCAGAATGTATTTATTCTTTTATCTGCAAATATTCTATTATGCCCAGCTTAATTGATCTTAAGCTCAGAATGTATGTTACGCTAGCCCTTATCTTCGGCTTAGGCTTTGCTATTATCTATGCTATTCTCTACCTTCTTGGTGTTTCATTCCTTGGCATTCTTATCTTTGTTGTTCTATTCTTTGTATTTCAGTGGTATGTAAGCCCATATCTGATAAGCATTAGTGCAAGGCTAAAGTACCTTAAGCCAGGGGAGATGAAGGAGCTTCAAGAAACAGTCAAAGAGCTAGCTGCTAAGGCTCATGTGCCTATGCCAAGAATAGCTATAAGCCCTTCTAAAGAGCCTAATGCTTTTGTTTTTGGGAGAACAAGAAAAAGCGCCACACTTGTTGTAAATGAAGGTTTGCTAAAGATGTTAAACAAAGATGAACTAGAAAGTGTTATAGGCCATGAGCTTGGCCATGTTAAGCACAATGATTTTTTGGTTATGACAATCGCTTCATTCATACCAATGCTAGCTTATATCCTTGCCCAGAACATGATGTTTGCAAACACATATAGGTCTAGAAACAATGGCTATGCACTTCTTATCGGCTTTCTAGGGTTTGCGGTTTACTTTATTTCAGAGCTTCTTATACTTGGCCTTTCTAGGTCTAGAGAATATTTTGCTGACATGCACTCTGCCCAGCTTACAAAGAAGCCAGAGCACCTTGCTAGGTCTCTTGTAAAGATAACCTATAGCCTTGCTGAAAGCCCAGCCCCGCAGAGTTCGGGCTCTATCCGCTCATTCTATATCGCTGATTCATTTAATGCAAAAGAAGACTTGGAAGAGATAGAGAAGCATGCTGGCGAGCTCAAAGAGCTTTTGCCTGAGCTAAATATAAATAGATTCAGAGAGCTTGCTAGCAAGGAAGGTAAAAGTATGCTTAGCCTTTTTACAACGCATCCGCCAACATACAAAAGAATAATTGCTTTAGCTAGCTTAAAGAAAGAAATAGAAAAAGAAAAATAAAACTAAAATTATGCTTCCTCTTCGCTCTTTTCGTCGCTTTCTTCACTTTCGCTTGAGCTTCCGCTTGCCTCGCTCGAGACATTAGCGCTTTCGCTTGTTATCTCGCCGATTGCAAACCTCGCTCTCACGTCTGTTATCTTTGCATTTACTGTCTGGCCCTGCTTTGCATCTTTTACGAAGATTACAAAGCCGTCCTTCTTAGCTATTCCGTCTCCTTTTGAGGCTGTCGCCTCGATGGTAACACTTACCACGTCTCCAACCTTTACAGGTTTTGGCAAGAAATAGTTGGGCTTTACCCCTCTACCCTGCCTTCTTTCTCCGAATCTGTTATTTCTGTCCATGTTTTTTTCCTCTGTAGAATTAGCGCTTTTCACGCCTTACTACCTGAGATTATTAGAGTGCTTCTCATTTATAAATCTATGCTTTTTGCAGTGCAGATTTCAAGGCCTTTTCTCTAAGAGCCAACGCCACAGTGGAATATAATTTATCGTAGCCTTTTCTATATTTTCTTTATCTTCATAATCCCATGTTATTATAGTAAGGTTCTTACACCTAAGCTCTTTGCTTGCTTTTAGCAAGGACTCTATCTCACTGCGCTTTATCTCTGTTTTATCTGATGCACGAGTTACCTGAACTAACTCTTTTATCTCTAAACCCTCTTTAACTACAAAATCGACCTCGTGGCCTGAAGGATCTCTATAGTAATAGAGCTCTCCTTCTGGCTTACTATTTATTCGCCTTTTTAATTCAAGAAAAACAGTATTCTCCATTATCCTGCCTTCATCATATGGAATGCGCCATGCCAATCCATTATCAGCTAGGTAAACCTTCTTTGGCCAGCCAGATCTTATGCTTATTTTTGTTGAGTACCTATTTAAGAAGAAAACAACTAAGGTGTCTTGTAGTTTTTCTACATAATCATAAACTGTATTATTGCTAAATGGCACACCATTAGATTTTAGTGCTGCTATTATTCTTCTTATACTCATCTCGCTCGCATAGGCTTGGGTTACGAAATTAAACATATACCTTGCAACATCTATGCTCCTTGCCTTTTGCCTTTCAACAAAATCCTTGAAGAATATAAGGTCTTTATATTCGGCGAGGAGCCGTTCTTTATCACCACCAGAAAGCACTATTTCTGGAAAACCACCAGAATGGAGGTATTTGCTTAATAAATTCTTTACTCTGCCTTTCTCACTCATACTGTTTATATCTATTGCATGCTCTCCTATTGCAATTAAGTATTCAGAAAATGAAAAAGGTAGTAAAAGATAGGTTAAGCTCCTTCCTCTTAGCTGTGTAGCTATCTCTCTTGCAAGCAGCTTTGATGACGAGCCTGTGGCATATACTCTGTAGCCCCTATCAAGCAGTGTTCTGACTAAGCTCTGCCAGCCCTCAACATTCTGTATTTCATCTAAAAATACGGTGCTTGCCCTTTTGCCACTTACTTCCGTAAAGATATCAGTTATCACTCTTAGCACCTCTGCTGCAGATAGATCCTTTAAGGCGATGTCTTCAAAGTCAAGGTATATAGCTTCATGTCTATCCAGCTTTGCAATTTCTTGCCACATTAAAGAGGTCTTTCCAGCCCTTCTAGGTCCTACAATTGTAATAGCCTTTCCTTTTATGGCATTTAATTGCAAATCTCTTTTGACTAGCTCTGGTGCTTTTGTGTTTAGGTAATTTGAGATATAATCTTTAACCAAATCAATTTCCATAATTATACTTAAGCAGACAATATTTTTAAATATTGTCTTTCCTACTAAGACATTTTTTGGATTAATTGTCTTCCTAACTGAGACAATTTTTGCTCACGTCTCAGCAACAGAGGTTGGGAATATGCCGGTTCTGTATGTTGCTATGACCTTGTTGGTGCTTGCGTTAACAATGCTAAGCATGTTTGAGCCTGAGCTTAAAATATACTCGTAGCCTAGGTCGCTTGATGTAGCAGCAAATGTGGGCAAAAAGCCCACGCCAATGCTTCCTAGCATTGAGCCTGTAGTAGCATTTAATATTGATACAGAGCTTGTCCCAATATCTGTTATGTAAAGTCTATTGTATCTGCTGTTATATGCTATGCCAAAAGGTATAAAGCCGGCATAACTCTGCCATGCAACGGTATTGTTGTTTGTATAAATTGCAGCAACCCTGTTGAGCGAAGGGAATGTCACATAAACAATACTTCCATTGTAATTAGAGGCCACAGCATATGGCATAGCCCAGAGCTTTATTGTATGTGCAATGCTCAGAGAGCTTATCTCTGTTATATTCTCAGAGAGCTGGTTTAAAACAAAGATATAGTTGTTGTTTCCACTCTTTGCTATATAGTTTGGAAATATGCCAGTATAGAAGCTTTTTATTATTGCCCCATTCTCATTTGCTATTGTTACATTGTTTGAGCCTGCGTTTGCAATATAGAGATAGCCGTTTGCATCAGCAATAGCACTTGGGTAGCTTCCAGTTTGTATGCTTCCTATTATATTGTTATTGCTAAGCGAGACTATCTTAACCCTGCTTGCTGTAGCTATATACGCTAATGTTCCATTGATTGATACAGCTACGCTCTCTGGAAGAGTAAAGTTTGAGAGCGTGCTTTCAGCGCCGTTCGAGGCATTTATTATTGTTATATTACTTGAGAGCAGGTTTGTTACAATAATCTTTGGATATGCGGGAATAAACACAATTGAGGTATTGGCGCTTAATCCTGCATAAGAAATTGTTATTGTTGCTGTGGTTGCTGCGCCACCGCTTGAAACTGTAATAAAGCCGTTGTTAAGCTCCTGTGCATTATACAATATACTTATCGATGGGTTGCTAGATATCAATTCAGGGTTTGCAACAGGCAATATATAGCCAAAAATATCTAAGCCAACATTGAGTGTTATATTTTGGTTTGACTTCGCATAATTATTTACAGGAGCTATTACCAGGCTAACCTTTGGCATTATAAGCCTTTTAACATTTGAGGAATAGTTTCCTATAAAATTTTCTTCTACACCATTGCTGCAATTGCCAAAGCTAACGCCACAATATTTTGCGTTTACAACAGCTGTGCCACTCGCATAAGAGAGCACAGGTTTAAACTCATTTATCTTGCCCACACATAGAAGAACCTGGCCAGGCTTTACATAGCTTGGGCTGCAGTTTGTACTCATATTAAGACCATCTTGGCTTACAAACAGCTTTGGATTATATATTGGATATGGCTGTGTATTTGTACCAAGAAGTGCTATCATGGTATTGCTATTGTTTGATGCCTCTATCAAGCCCACGCAGCCAATGCCGTAGTCAAAAACACATTTAGCTGGCAAGATATTATTTACGCTAGAATAAGAGGTAAAGATATAGTAGGCGATTATAATCGCAATAATAAATGCAACAACATATACCCATAGGTATTCTATGCTCCCTTGTCCTAGCACTCCCCCACCATATAAAAGAGTGCCTTTTTTCATATTTAAACTTAACCATTTGTATTTTAAATCATTGCGTTTTTGCTGTATAATCCTTTACAAGCGTAAAGTCTTGGGAATATTGCTAAATATGATTGTAAAGAACATCAAAATCTTTGTATGATATTAAAAACTTTAAAGAGATCTCTATAATCTATTGCATCTGCCTTACCGATATGTTTTGCTATTTTTAAATTACTTGCTTAGTGCTTTTCTAAGCGCTTTAATATTGTCAAAGAGGAAGTCTGGTTCTGCTTTTTTGAGCATTTCTTTTGATGCAAGGCCGTCTGCAACAACGCACGAGCTTATCCTTGCAAATTTTGCAGTAAATACATCAACAGGCATATCCCCTATATAAATAGATTTTTCCTTTGGAACCCTTAGCTTCTTTGTTATTAGCAAAAGGGGCGTTGGGTTTGGCTTGAATATATTTATAGAATCAGCAGAAATAAGAATGTCAAAGTATTCCTCAAGCCTTAGCTTTGCAAGCTCTGATCTTATCCTGTATTCCTTTCCATCACTAAACAAAGCAATCTTCTTTTTCCTTTCTTTAAGCATTTTAAGCAGATCCTCGCTGCCGTCTTTAATCCCAGGCTTGAAGAAAAGTGAGTAAAGATTGTATAAGCTGCTATAGAACCTTTCCTCTCTCTCAACCTTAAGCTCTTCATCATTAAGCTCAAGCTCCTTATTGAAAAGATCTTCATGCTTTTTTATAAAATCAATATTATATCTCTTCTTGAAGTACCTGGTCAGCCTTACCAAAAGCGAAGGCATGCTAAGCGTGCCGTCAAAGTCAAATATATAGAGCTCATAATCACTCAATTGCATAAAATCATAAACTATTCTTGCTTAAACTATTTAGCCTTTAGCAACAATTGAATTCTTATAAATTTATTTTTAATTTATTTTTTGAAACGCAGAGAATAGGCAAGATGGAATGAAAATTCATGCGAAGCCTTTAAAAAAGGCTTCAGCCAAAGCGCAAAGCGCAATGGAATATTTAATGACATATGGTTGGGCCATACTAATTATTAGCGTTGTTCTTGCAGCGCTATATCAGCTTGGTGTCTTTAATCCTATGACATTTGCTCCCAAAGCACCACCTGGCTCATGCCAAGTGTTTAGGCCGAATGGACCTTACACAACTTCTTTTATAAACCTTGAAGGAATATGCAGTGGCGAATTGCCACAGTATGTGGCGCAGTTCAACTTAGGGCAAACTTCATGGATTTATTCAGCAACACCACCACTTCCTAATGGCGCAAATAAAGGTACTATAACTGCGTGGATAAACCCAAAGCCTGTACAAGGCGACGGTACATATGCAGGCATAGTAAGAATAGATGGATGTGGGTGTACGGGCACAGCGATATTATTAAGCTTACAAGGAAGCAGCGGTTTGCCAAGTATGGCTACATGGTGCAACGACTTTGTACCTTCATCTGGTCCAAAAGTAGTTTACAACTCATGGAATTTTGTTGCTGTTGTACTTAATGGCCAGTCTGTATCATTAAATGTAAATGGTGCATGGGTTAATGGTACACTAGGAAGTATGCCAAGCCTAAAGTCAGGTGGATGTTCGTATAACTTTTCCATAGGCTCTACAGATTCTCCAGGAAGAATGTTTAACGGCTCTATAGCAAATGTTCAAGTGTATAATACATCACTTTCAGGAAGTGAAATTCAAGCACTTTATCTAGAAGGCATAGGTGGCGCGCCGATAAGATTGCAGAATCTTGTTGGCTGGTGGCCATTAAACGGCAATGCAAACGACTACAGCGGCAATGGCAACAACGGTCGAATAAACAATGTAAACTTTGTTAGCAACTGGTATAATGGTTATACGCCGCCATAACAAGCAAAGCAATATATTTAAAGCTCAAATTGCAAAAGATAAGTTGTGATGAGAAAGGTGATCGCTGAGCTTTGCGATGAAGATAGATAGGCGGTCTGATTGGAAGGCAAAGGTGTTCTTGAAAAATTGGGTAAGAATAGTATATCTGCTACAGACATAGCTAGCCAGTTCTGGTGCGAAAAGCAGATGGAGCTTAATTATCTATATGGCAAAAGATACACAAAGGAGATGGCAAAAGGAGCAAAGATACATGAGGAACTGCAGGCAGAGACCTATGTGCCCCTTACAGTCGAGCCAATAAACTATACAGATTTTTTATATAAAGAACTGTATGAGAATTATCTAGCTCTTAAAGGGCTAAAGCAAAGAGGGGTTGGAAGAGAGATAAGGATCTTTGGCTCTATAAACGGTTTTAAGATTAACGGAAAGATAGATGAGCTAAAGCTTGTAAATGGAAAGGTGGTTGTTATAGAGGTTAAGACAAGGGAGACAAGGTATGCGATAAATGAAGCTGTTGTTAAACCACATAGGGTGCAGGCAATGCTATATAGGCATATGCTCAACGAGATTGTAAGCAGAAGCTATACTCATGAAAACTTCGAGAATGCTTACCTTAAAGGCTTGAAGCCCCTTTCAGATAGGTTTTTAGATCAGCTTAAGGCTTTAAGCATTGAAAGCAATCTCCTTAGCATTGAAAGCATTTATAAAAAGATGTTTGATGAAATTTATACACTTCCACCAATAAGCGATGAGCTTGAGCTTCATTATATAGACAGGTTTACAGGAGAAAAAGTAGAGACAATGAAATTCAAATATAATGATGAAGAGCTCAAAAAGATTTTAATAGATGCAATGAGATATTGGAATGGCGAGGTTAAGGCAAGACCTGTAAGCGAAGAGGAGAAATGGAAGTGCAGGTTCTGCCGTTTTTATGGAAAGGAATGCAAGGTCTGGTACAATGAAACTTAATAAAGAAGCGCTTAGAGAAGAGTTTTCTAAGCATTACAAAGATTACTATTCAACAGAGCTGTTTGAGAGAGAAGGCTTTAAGCGAAGAAGATGCAAGATCTGTGGAAGGTATTTTTGGAGCATAGAAGATAGAGATACATGCGATGATCCATCGCATACAAAATATACATTCTTCAAAGAGAAGCCTATAAACATTAAGTATGTTGATTTCTGGAAGAAGTTTGAAGAATTCTTTAGAAAGAACGGGCATGAGATAATAAAAAGATACCCTGTGGTAAGCAGGTGGAGGCAAGACCTTTACTTTACAATAGCAAGCATACAGGATTTCCAAAGGCTTGAGAATGGGGTTATGAACTTTGAATATAGTGCCAATCCTCTTATTGTTCCGCAGATCTGCTTAAGATTTAGCGACATAGAGAACGTTGGTGTTACAGGCAGGCACTTCACAAGCTTTATGATGGCAGGCCAGCATGCATTCAACTGGCCTAAAGAAGGCTACTGGCGAGACAGAACCATTGAGCTTAACTTCGAATTCCTTACAAAGGTTCTTGGGGTTAAAAAAGAGGAGCTTGTTTACCATGAAGATGTTTGGGCTATGGGCGATTTTTCAGAGTTTGGCCCATGCTTAGAAAGTTTCTCTCGAGGCAACGAGCTTGTAAACAGTGTGTTTACACAATTCCAGTCATTCAATGGCAAGGTATCTGAGCTGCCTGGAAAGGTTGTTGATGTTGGCTGGGGCTTTGAGAGGCTTCTCTGGTTTTACACAGGGCATGAGAATGCATACGAAGCTGTTTTTCATGACGAGCTAGAAAGGCTAAGGAAAGAGCTAGGCATAAAATATGATA
>JAWDMK010000027.1:0-8960 GCA_046536675.1 Microcaldota archaeon
TCTGGTCCATTTAATGAGAGCTATCCTTTTATACCGAAGCTGGGAATTAATTTTGAATTTTCGCTTAACAGCCTCAATTTTGTATTTGTATTTCTTTCTGTTGTTGTCTTTACCGCTGCATCTGCCACAAGTGCATTCTTTACAAAGGAAGAGCGCATAGGCTATTACTCTCTTTTCATGCTTGTTGAAAGTGGTGTACTGGGAATGTTCCTTTCAGGCAATCTAGTTATACTATACCTCTTCTGGGACCTTTCAATAATTGCGCTATTCTTTATGCTCTTCCATTTTGGTGGCTACGATAGAAGATATGCTTCTATAAAATTCATTATTTATTCGCTGCTCTCAAGCTCGCTTCTTCTTATTGGAATAATAATGGCTTACTTTTATCTTCCCATGCACAGTTTTGAGATCTCGCAGCTCATAAGCAATGGCTACCTTATACCAAAGCCGTTCCAAATTGCAATATTTGTCTTGCTTATGCTCGCTTTCATTATAAAGATGCCTGCATTTCCTCTTCATTCATGGGCTCCTGATGCATATTCAGAATCTACACCAGAAGGTGCAATGCTGCTTGCCGGTGTGCTTTCAAAATTTGGTGTATATGGTATGCTCCTTCTATTTGTCTCAATGCCTATAGCAAAGGAGTATTCATTTTATTTTGCAGCTTTATTTGCATTTTCATCAATCTATGCTTCGGCTATCGCTCTTGTCCAGAAGAATCTTAAGAGAATGCTTTCATATTTGAGCATAAGCGAAATCGGCATTATAGGCTTTGCAATAACAACAGCAAATATTATTGGGCTTAATGGAGCTCTGTTTGGCTCTTTCAGCCATGCACTTATAATAAGCCTTCTCTTCCTTCTAACCTTTAGCATAGAAAAGGTGTTCGGCACTACTATACTGCAAAGGCTCAGCGGCATACTAAATGGCTATCGCGTGTTAGGCTACTCGTTCTTTTTTGCAATACTTGCTACAATAGGCTTGCCACTAACTACAGGTTTTATAACAGATATTCTTATATTAATTGGTGGCGCTAGAAGCTTTGGTCTGCTTATACTTGTTCCTGCCTTGGCAATAATTGTAAATGCTTCTTATCTCTTCTGGACATATGAAAAAAGCTTTTTAACAGGTGAAAGCAGCGAGATTTTTGAAGCACTTGATAAAAACGTCTATATTGCCATATTGCTTCTTATAATCCTTATAATTGCATTAGGAGTTTTCCCTTCAATTATTCTTAATTATATAGGTGTAATCATATGATAAGCTTATTTGATATGCTTGCACTTAGCGTCGCGCTTCTTGTAGTTTTAAATATACTTGCGAGGCTTGCAAACAAGAAAAAGCTGCATTTTGCTATAACGTTTTTCTTCCTTGCTCTAATACTTGCAATTCTCTCATTAATGCTTTATTATAAAGATTTCGGCATGCACATGGGTTTCATTAATGCTAGCCAATTTTCTGTGCTTATTGCTGCAATATTAACAATGGGTATGATTGTTGTACAACTAATAGCATATGAGGAGCAGGTATATACTGATTTCTCTCTTCTCTCTAGCTTCTCATATACTGGGATACTTCTTGTGGTAATGTCTAGCAATGTTGTTACTATTTTTATAGGATTAGCACTTTTAACTGTTCCAACTGTATTTGCGCTACTTCTTTCTAGAAAGTGGATAGAGGCCGGTTTAAAGTATTTTATAGTAACAGCTCTTTCAGCGAGCCTTTTTGCATTTGGAGCAGCAACATTGTTCTTTTCTACAGGAAACTTGCAGCTAAGCGAACAAGGATACAGCTTAGACAGCTTAGTTGCATTTATCTTCTTCATAACGTCGATAAGCATAGAGGCAGGCATATTTCCATTTAATCTGTGGATTCCAGATGTTTACCAGGGTGCTCCCGCATTTATAACATCAATGCTTGGTGGCTTGAACAAGAAGGTTGGGCTTATCGCACTTATTTATATTTCGATACTGATGTTTCCATTCATCTCGCAGAATCTTTTACTTATGCTTGCTGTGCTTACAATGTTTTATGGCAACCTTGCTGCGTTGGTTCAAAAAAATGTAAAGAGAATCCTAGCTTATTCATCCATTTCACAGGTTGGCTACATATTAATAGGCGTTGCTTCGATGAGTAAATATGGCGTTGCTGCGAGCACGTTCCAGATATTCGCGCATGTATTTGCGTTTATAGGGGTTTTTGCTATTGTGACTTTTCTCGAAAGAAAAGGAAGAAAAGAGGTAATAGAGTATATAGGGCTTAACAAAGAGAATAGGCTTGCTTCTTTTGCACTCTCGTTAATGCTTCTTTCAATGATAGGCATGCCTTTTACAGCCGGATTTGTAGGCAAATTCCTTCTCTTCTCGAGCGCCGTCTATTCTAATTTTGCCTGGCTTGCGGTGCTTGGAATAATAAACACTGTGATCTCAATCTATTATTATGCAAAAATTATAATTGCTGTATATACAAACAGAGAAGGAGCTAAACCGATTAGACTTGGATCCCGTATATCTATTGCTTTACTTATCTCTATTGCAATTATACTGGTATTCGGTATATACCCTGGCCCGCTATTTAATATTATGCAAGCTGCTGCTTCCTCACTATAAAAATTTAAGGATATTTTGCTGAATAAATATTATGGCTGAAGAAAGCAACAAAGAGATTGATGCTTATTCTGGCATGATAAGCAGAGAGGCGGCTTCGAATCTGGCAAAACCTAGAAAGATTAAGGTAGAAGACATTTTATCTGGCAATGTTGGCGAGGGGGAACTTGTTGATATAGAAGATTATGTTTACAGGATATTTAACCCTAGGCGCTTTGAGAAAGATGGTAGAGAAAGGCATGTAAGAACCATTATATTGGGCAATGTTGAAAGGAGTGTGAGGGTAACGCTCTGGGACAAGTCATCTGCACTTGTTGATTTGATTCCTATTGAGAGGCAGGATAAAATATATATAAACAATTTGCTTGTAAGAAAAGGCCTTAACGAACTTGAACTCTCAAGCAGAGGAAACACCTTCTTTACGCGCATTGCTGCCTCTAATACAGGTATAAGTGACTTTTCTGGTCTTGCAGCAGGCGAGAATAATATAGATATATTGGCAAAGGTTGTTGCGATCGGTCCTGCAAAATACTTTGATGACCAGAACGGCAAGCAGAGGAAGGTTGCGAGATGCACATTAAGTGATGGACTAGTAAACCTAAGCGCAGCCTTCTGGGATTCGTCATGCGAATATATAAGCTCGGCACACCCGGGAGATTATATAAAGATAGAGTTTGGTTCGGTAAAGGAGAACAATGGATTGGAGATAAATGCTGGAAACTTCTCTAGAGTAGTTGCAAATAAATTGTTTAAAAATAGAATGAAGTGGCTTAAAGACTAACGCTGCCCGTAAGTAGACAAGAAAGAGAGATATTTACCCATGACCATGCTTGGCGCTGATGGCTTCGTCTTTTCTATAAGTGTGGTAAGGTCTGCCATGCTTATCTTAACCTCTGTGTGCATCGTGACTGATTTTTCAAGCGCGTTCATCTTTGCCTGCCTACAAAGATTTGCTATATCTGCACCGGTAAAGCCTGGTGTCATGTTGCCAAGCTTTTGAAAATCGATATCCTCTGCCAGCGGTGCTTTCTTAAGGTAAAGCTGGAAAAGCTCTGCACGTTGCTCTTCATTAGGTGGTGGCACAAAAATAAGCTTGTCAAACCTGCCAGACCTAAGAAGCGCTGGATCGAGTGCATCTGGCCTGTTTGTTGCACCTACAAGAACTATGCCTCGTGTTGACTTAATACCATCAAGCTCCTGCAAGAATTCACCTGTGAGCTCAACACCCAATTCACTTGCAACCTCTCTGTTAGGCACAACCGCATCTATCTCGTCTACAAATATTATAGATGGTATATTTTCTTTAGCCCTGTTGAAGGCTTCCTTTATTGTTAGCACAGCCTTATCTAAACCTGTTTTTGCTATCTCTGCGCCAGAAAGAAGTATCATATGCACATCCCCTATTTCTGAAGCAACTGCGCGCATAAGCATGGTTTTTCCTGTGCCTGGCGGGCCAAAGAGAAGAATGCCTCTTATGTTTTCAACATCATACTTCTTTACCAGATCTGGATGTAATATTGGTATTTCTACTGCTTCATAGATAGCGCGCTTCGCCTCCTCTAGGTCAATAACATCCTCTAGTGAGACCTTTTCTTCAGCTTCTTTCTCGAGCTTTTCTGGGTGCAGCCTTCTTTCATAATCAAGCTTGAATGTTGTATATTCTTCAAGCTGGCTAAGAGAAGTTGAAGGTTTTGTCATCTTTATAACATTTATCAGGTCGTTCATTGTAATTTCTAGGACCTTGTTCATTGAAGTAGCTTCCTCTGCCACTTCCCTTGCAACCTCATCGCAAACATTCTTTATGTCTGCACCTGAATATCTTTCTGTAAGCTCAGCGAGCTTGTCATAGTCTATATCATTTCCAATAGGCAGCTTGCTTAAGTAGTATCTAAATATCTCAGCCCTTCCATGCACATCAGGAAGTGGCATATAAATGAGCTTATCGAACCTGCCAGGCCTTAGCAAGCTTGGATCAAGCATGTTTGGTGCGTTTGTTGCACCCACTATAACCACATTGTCGACTTTTTGGAAACCATCCATCTCGCTAAGAAGGGTTGAAAATATTTCCTTTCCTGTTTCTGTCGTTTGCACCTCTCTACTACTAGCTATTCCATCAATCTCATCAAAGAAGAGCACACATGGTGCGTGCTTCTTAGCGATTGCAAATATCCTAGAGATTGCTTGTGCACTTTCGCCAGCGTATGGTGATATTATAGATGAAGCCTTAACATAGAAGAAGCCAGCTCTGATCTCATTTGCTATGGCACGCATTATTAATGTTTTGCCTGTGCCTGGCGGGCCAAAGAGGAGAATGCCTTTAGCAGGCTTTACTCCATATGCTCCCGCAATCTCCCTATGCTCAATAGGTGAAATTATCGCTGTCTTAAGCTCCTCTTTTGTCTCTTCATAGTTGGCAACGTCATCAAGTGTTTCTTTCGAACCGCTTGTAAGGTCTTCGAATCCTTCTCCAAACTTAGCTCTAAAGTCCTGCTTCATCACATCAAGCGCCCTTATTACAGGTATATCGTTAAGCTCAAGGAAGAGCAGTATAAGTGGTGTTATGAGGAAGCCTATGAAAGGATACAGCGAGTAAGGCTCATTTGATAGGTATGATAAACCAACGTAAGTTACTGGTATTAGAATACTAAATAAGCTTGCAATAGTGCCTTTGTATTTTGACCTGCTACTTATAACGTAGTTGCTAATTATAAATACCAATATGATCCAGACAGCAAGCTCAATTAAAACGTTTATAGGCTGCGAGGCTATAGATAATATAGAAAGGGAGAGAGCATCTGTTATTCTGCCAGTAACCTTAAAGCTGAAAAACTCGCCTGCTGCACTCGACCATGCAGAGCTAAGGTTTGAAAGAGAAGCTACTTGTTTATTTGGAACAAGATAAGTTACATAAGCGCTGTTTGAAATTGCTGAATGTGCAAGTGTTGCATTAAAGGCTATGGCCCCTGTATTCTGCAAGCCGGTAAGTCCAGAAACAATTGCAATAATTAATACAGCAACCGCTGCACTTATTATGCCTCGTTTTGTGCCTACAATCATTATTGTAAGAACAAAAGCAGGGATTTCAATGAAATAGCCTAAGCTTGAAAAAGGAAGTACAGAAAGCATATAAATAAATGTTATCGTCCTGTAATGCTTAAAGCCGAAAAGGAAGGCAACACCCATAAAGAGCATAAAGAGCCAAGCAAGAAGAGGGGTCTGGTATATAAACATAGGCAAAGATTCAAAGAAAAGAGCCATCAGCCCTATTAATGGATGAATCATTGTTAGTACAAAGGTTAAAATAAGAAGAACTATCATTATTGGGAGGGGCAAGAAGGGTGCTGCAAAAGAGATGCTTGCAAGTGCGAATGAAGTAGCAAGGGCATCTGGAAAATTTTTATGTGATACAAACTGTCTTAAAAGATCCTTTAACCAATAAATATAAAGCGGGGCTTTTCTTTTAACCGCAATCTTTCTTTTTTTAGCAGGTTTTTTAGTGCTTAAATTTTTCAAATCCTGCTTAGGCTTAGGGTTTGTCGCCTTGGATTCTCCACGCTGAATGTTTGGCATAATTTTTATAGCTATCTATAGATATATTAATATTAGTTTTTACCCGTTGTAGCTCAATGGCTAGAGCGGCCGGCTGTAGCTTGACACCTTTTGCTTGTCAAAAGGATACCGGCAGGTTGGGTGTTCGACTCACCCCAACGGGAAATAATACTTGCACAGTAAGGGGCATTCTTGCCAAAAAAAAATATATAAATAAAGTTTAGCTTGTGATACGGTGTGTATGTGGAAAACTGTATTTTTTGCAAAATAGTTGAAGGAAAGGAAAAGTCCTTCAAACTATACGAAGACAAAAAGTATATCGCAATACTTGACCGTTTTCCCAATATAATGGGTCAGACACTTGTAATAACTAAAGATCACATAAACAGCTATGCATTTGATCTTTCAGAGAAGGAGCTCTGCGAGCTTATGAAGGTAACTAAAAAAGTAGCGAAGATGCTCGAGAAAGGGCTAAAAGTAAAAAGAGTGCATATGGTTATAGAAGGCACTGCGATAAACCACTTGCATGTAAAGCTGTATCCAGCAATAGGCATGAAGAGCAAGAATAAGAAGCTTATCGCTGATGATCGCATATACTTTGATGAATATAAGGGCTATATTACAACACTTTTAGGACCAAAGGCAGATGAAAAAGATTTAAAAGAAGTACAAAATAAAATACTCAATGCTGATAAATGAATAAATTATTAAGCCTCGGTAGTGTAGTGGTCTAGCATACGAGCCTGTCACGCTTGTGACCCGGGTTCGAATCCCGGCCGAGGCGAGCCTACAAAAATTCGAACCCTTTCACCGTCAGATTTTATAAAAATGGCTTAAGAGCAAAGGCTAATGCATTTGCTAATTCATATTCTTTACCTTGACTACCTCTTTTTTGTGGTTTCTTTTTTAAATTTTAAAATACTTAAATTGTTTGAGAGCATGTATTCGGATACAAGATCACTTATAGTAGACGATGTAATGAGCAGACCTGTGATTACAGCTAGAGGAAATGATAGCATAAAGAGCATTGCCCAGAAGATGAACAAGTATGGTGTTAATTCTGTTGTAATAGTTGACGAGAAGAATGTGCCTATTGGCATAGTCACAGAAGGCGACATTATAAGAAGACTGCTCTCAAAGAAGAGAAACCTGCTGTTTGCAAAGGCTTCGCATGTTATGAGCAAGCCTGTTGTTACAATTAAGAGAGACCTTTCTCTTGAGGATGCGGCACGAATGATGGTAAATAGAAAGATAAAGAAGCTATGTGTAGTAGATGATAAAGGCTCCCTTATAGGCATAATAAGCGAAGGCGACATAGTAAAGAACGCAAGCTATCTTATAGATGTACTTAAAGAGATCATAGAAACAGGCTACAGAAAAGAAGAAGTTTAGTTATGCAACATCTATGCTGTCTTCTGGATAGCCAAGCTTTATCAACGCCTTCTTAACCTCGTCTTTGTGCATGCCCTGCAGTTCTATAACACCATTTTTATATGTGCCACCGCATGCGAGCATGCTCTTCAATGACTTCGCCACCTTTTCAAGCTCGTCGCCCGCTAAGCCTTCTACTATTGTCATATATTTTTGGAACTTCTTCTTCTCCACATATACCTTTATCTTCTTGGATGTTTCCCTTTCTAGTATGTCGCACACACAGAGTTCTTTTGGCAAGCCGCACTTTGGACAAATTTCAGACATTATAGCTTTACACCCCTCTCTCTTAGTAGAGTTAAAATTTGAGCAACTGTTCTTCTTAATTCCCTTACCTTTACCTTCTTGCTTGAAACGCCTGTAGAGGCAATCTTTCTCTTCTCTATGCTAAGATCTAGCCTTACCTCATCAAGCTTCGCCTTCAATGCGTCGTCAGATAAAGATCTTAATTCCTTAATCTTCATAAACATCACTTTGCTTCAGCAATACTCTTTGGAAGCGCAACCTCTTTAATCTCCCTGTCTGGAAATACTGTTCCAGGCTGCACTATTCTTACTGTAACGCCAATAGCACCATATTTTGGATAGGCTGTAAGGTGAACTTCATCAACGAGATTCTTAACAGCACCAGCCTTTGGTATGTAGCCGTGCCTTACCTTTATTGTTCTTGCCTTTGCGCCTTTTGCAGCAAGCTTACCGCTTGCTATAAGCTCAGCTCCAAGTGCACCTTCAGCGATTATATCTCTTAAAACAGAATGTAACAAACTCCTAGGGTTTGCACCTCTCTCAAGTGAGTTTGCAATATATCTTGCAATTATCCTAGGCTCAAGCTTAGGATTCTTTACCTCAGCAACACTTATCTGAGGATTTTGTATATGGAACCTGTTCTTTATCTCTTCTGTAAGCGCATTAATTGTTTGGCCGCCGCTTCCTATTACCCTGCCAGGATTTGTAACATAAACTGTTATTCTTGTAATCACTGGTGTTTTCTGTATCTCAACCCTTGAAAAGCCAGCCTTGCTTAAATTCTTCTCCAAATACTTAGATATTCTAAGCTTAATTAATGCATCAGCTATAAATTTTCTTTCCACAACCATCACTTCACCGCTTTATTGCTTTCTTTCTCTATTTTTTGCTCAGTTGCTTCTTTCTTAGTCTCTTCTCCTTTTTGTTTTTCCTTAGCCTCCTTTGCTTCTTTTCTTTTTTCTTTGCTTTCCTTCTTTTCCTTCTCATGCTTTTCTTTCGCTTCTTTTTTGCTCAGCATGTTTTCAAGCTCTTTCTTCTTTATAAAATATTTCATGCTCTTTGTAAGCCAGGCTTCATCCTTGCTTGCTAAGCCTATTTCAACTTTTGCGTATTCAAGATCACTGTGCAT
>JAWDMK010000028.1:0-8460 GCA_046536675.1 Microcaldota archaeon
TGCAAGCTCAAGAAGCTTTTCTATACGCTCCTTCGCAATTTTTTTAACTATCTTTTCCTTCATACCCATACCTAACCCTAACAAGAATTAGAAGAACTTCTTTTTATTGCTTATTTATCTTGCTACTTTTTATAGCTGAGCCAGTTTTGGTAGGCTTTTACGTCTCTATTCTTTAGTCTATTTAAGACTTCTCTCTTTATTTCCTCTGTTGTAACCGCATCCCTTGCTGCAAACACGTTTTCGACTTCTTTTGCTATCGCCCTTGCGTTATCTAGAGAGCCACCCGCCTTGACAATAGCTACTACTATCTTTTCCCTTATAAACTCTTCTTCACCCCCATTTCTCTTTTTTACTCTCATTTACCCACAAAAATACATCGAAAAAAAGGTGTAAATCACTTTCTATTTTTCATGTTGATTGAGCTAAATTATAAACTTCAACAACTTGTGCTTATTTTATATATACTTTTATTGCATAATTTTTATTATGGATTTGATACTTGACATTGCATATAAATACCCTTTTTCTAATGAGGCGAAGGAAGTTGTAAAAAGACATGAAAGCTCAAGAATAGATCCAAAATATCTAGAGCTTGGAAGGCTTAGGGTAAATGAAGCTATTACGAAGGGTGCAATAGAATTTAGCGAAGCAAGCGATGATGAACTTAAGCTTGATTATGTGATAAGCTATGTATATGCTAGGATGATTGCGAGTGCAATAAGCATAGCCGCTGTAGAGAGATATGTTTCTGCAGAAGCAAAGAGATCGGCACAGGCACTTAGCTTTGAAAAAACAGAGAATATAATACATATCGCTAACGAGCTTGGAATAAAAGTTGAACAAAACGGCGAGCTTTTTGCAATGCCCTTTACCGTTTATCTTTCTAATATGCCAAAAAGCGATGAATATAGGCTTATACACCAAAAGCTAAGTAACGGAATAGTTTACCTTGAGAGGTATAAGCTGATAAGAATTCTTGAAAAGGCATTTACAAAGGCTATACATGCTGGCATGCCCATACCGAAAGAAAACTTACCAAGAGAGATTATAGAGGTTTCGAAGACAATAAAAATGCCAGTTGAAGAGATAAAGATAAAGACGAAAAAAGGTGTAGATGAAAGATATGCTTGGATAGAAAAGCTCCTCGCACACCCTCTGCCTGATTTCAGACACAGAGTAGTTAATCTTATACTTGCACCATACTTTGCTAACGTTAGGGGATTTAGCGAAGAAGAAGCAACAAAATTAATAACACAGTATATTGAGAAATGCAAAGAACTGAATCCAAATACGAGGGTTGGTGAGTCTTATATCGCATACCAGGTAAGATATGCAAAGAGGAAGGAGCTTAGGCCTTTATCACTAAACAGGGCCAAGGAGCTGCTTGGTGGAATAATAAATTTTGATGAGTTGAGCTAAATGATACATACTCTCTGCTATATATGTGGTAAACCAGCTAAGCATGTATGCAAACTCTGCGGCAGGCATGTTTGCGATGAGCACTATGACAAAGAGACAGGCTTGTGCATAAACTGCAAGCTTGGCAGGCGGATAAGCTAAAGCTTGAAGTTTTCTACAACAAAGTCAGATGCGCCGCTTCCTTTTGGGAAGGCCTTGCCATTCGGTGCTTCAACGGGCAAGCCGATCTCCTCTGCGATTCTTATAAGCTCTGGTGTATCAACAATCCTATCTGTATAAAGCTCGTAATATTTTATGTTGCCTGCTGTAGCCTCTTTTACTTTGAAGGTAAGCTGCTGCAGCATGCCACTCCGTCTAACCCTTATCTTTATACTACCTCTTCTCACTGTATCGCGTGCAATCTCACTTATCTGCATAAAATCAGCTTTAACATTAAGATAAATTCAAATTGATTTGAACCAAACTCAATTATAAATAGATATCCTCCTTATTTATAATTATGCTTTCAACATATCTTACCTTGCTTGTGTTCGCAATCTTTTCGCTGCTTGTTCCTTTAGCAATGTTGCTTACATCAAAGCTTATAGGCAAGGATGAGGAGCATAATCCAATTAAAGATTCAAACTATGAGAGTGCAGAAGCACCTATAGGCAGCGAGGTAAGCGTAATGAATGAATACTTGCATTATCTTACCATCTTTATCGCGTTTGAAATAACTCTTGCAATTGCACTCCTATGGGCTATAACATCTAGAGAAATAGGATTTGAGCAAAGCTTAATGATATCATTTCTTCTTATTTTCTCAACTGTTCTTGCTATATTAAGCATAGCAGTCTCGAAGGTGAAGACAAATGAGTGATGAGAGATTTGAAAATGCAAAAAGAGAGATGGAACAATTAGTAGTAGACTCGCTTAAGAATTATAAGGCGCCTGTAGGCGCTTTCTTTACAAATCTAAAAGAAGCCACTAAGGCAATCGCCTCAGGAACGATAAGATGGTCTAGAAAGAATTCACTCTGGCCCATGCAGTTTGGGCTTGCTTGTTGTGCGATGGAGCTTATGGATTTTGGTTCTTCTAGGATAGATGCTGAAAGAAAAGGCTACCTTCTCTTTAGGGGCACACCAAGGCAGTGCGATGTTATGATCGTTGCAGGCTGGGTAACAAAAGCTGCTGCACCTGAAATCAAAAGATTATATGAGCAGATGACAAAGCCCAGATATGTTATAGCATACGGTGAATGCGCTGTCAGCGGTGGTCCATGGTGGGAGAGCTACAATATAATAAAAGGCATAGATCAGATAATTCCTGTTGATATATATGTAGCTGGCTGCCCACCAAAGCCAGAGAACCTTTTTGAGGCACTTATGAAACTTCAGGAAAAGGTAGGTGGTAAGATTGAAGATTAAGAAAGAGGAGTTGATTGAAAAGCTTAGGGAGCTCTCAAGCAATGGCTATAACTACCTAGTAAAGATAACAGCAGTTGACTACATAGACCACCTTGAGGTAATTTACTTCATTAGGAATATGCAGAACAAAAAGGAGGAGAATGTAAGGCTAGATTTAAAGAATGGAGAAAGCTTGCCTACTGTTATTGAAATCTATAAATCAGCAGATTATTATGAGAGAGAGCTTAGCGAGATGTTTGGCATAGCAATAGAGGGTAGAGAGGTTAAAAGGTTACTTCTTGAGAAATGGGATGGCTTAGATGCTCCGCTAAGGAAGAGCTTTCAGTGGGGCTCTGAATACAAAAGTGGTTGAATGCTAACAAGGATCAATGTAGGGCCTATACACCCAAGCACACACGGCGTGCTTAGGCTAGTAGTAACGCTTGATGGTGACACAATAGTTGATGTAGAGCCGCACGTAGGCTTTTTACACAGAGGCGTTGAGAAACTTGCTGAAAACAGAATGTATATGCAGAGCGAAAGCTATATGGAGAAGATTGATTATGCTGCACCTATGGCTTATAGCGACCTTTACGTAGCCGCTGTAGAGGAAGCCATGGGCATACATCCAAAAGAAAGAGCAAAGTATGTAAGGCTTATATTGCTGGAATTCCAGAGAATTGCGAGCCATCTGCTCTGGCTAGGTACATTTTGCAATGATCTGGGTCAGATGTTTACAATGTTTATGTGGACCATGAAAGACAGGGACCTGGTCTTAAACCTTTTGCAGGATGTTACAGGAAGCAGGATGTTCTATATTAATATGCGCCTTGGTGGTGTTTCTATAGATCTGCCGCCAAACTTTGAAGAGCATGCAAATAAATTGCTTGATTATTTAGAGAAAAGATTTAAGGATTATGAGGCATTTCTTGAGAAAAACCCTGTTTTTATAGAAAGAACAAAAGGTGTTGGCGTATTAAAAAGGGAAGATGCAATAGCCTTGGGAGTTACAGGACCTGTGCTTAGGGCATCAGGTGTAAACTTCGATGTAAGAAGAGATTATGCCTACTATGCGTATGAGAAGCTTCATTTCATACCGCAAGTCCAAACTAGAGGAGACTCTTTTGCTAGATATAAGGTGAGGATGCAGGAGATGAAGGAAAGTATAAAGCTGATTAGAGATGCACTCAAGCTTATGCCTGAGGGCGATGCACTTGGAATGCCCATAAAGCTTATCTCACCACCTGTAAAGGAAAGCGAAGTTATAGTAAGAAGGGAGCTGCCAAGGGGTGAAGGTATGATTTTCATGGTTACTGACAAGCAGAGGCCCTATAGGCTTGCAATAAGGGCGCCAGCTTTTATAAATCTGTCAGCGCTTAGATACATTGCAAAAGGTGCAAGGTATGCAGACCTTTTCTCAATACTAGGTAGCCTAGACCTGGTGATGGCTGATGTTGATAGATAGCTTTGGAAGGTTAGTTGTTGAGGTTATTGTAATCTTCATACTTATTGTATTCTTTGACTATATTTTCGGTTGGCTTGAAAGAAAGAGTATTGCAAAGGCGCAGTTCAGGCATGGCCCAACTTATGTAGGCAAATTTGGGATTTTGCAGAACCTTGCAGATATAATAAAGCTTTTAGCAAAAGAGAACATTATACCCAAGAACGCTGACAAGCTTGTTTTCTCCACAGCACCGCTCTTACTTCTTGCCTTATTTATTTTTCTTATATATCTTTTACCTTTTTCGAATAGCTTAGGCATAGCTATAAGCGTTGGGCTTCTAGCGATATTTGTACTTCTTTCATTTGCTCCGCTTCTTATCTTTCTTACAGGCGCTGCAAGTGGGAACAAATTCTCTTTAATAAGTGCACAGAGGTCTGTGATAATGAGCCTCGCTTATGAGGTACCGCTTATACTTTCTGTTGCAGCGGTTGCACTTTATGCTGGCAGCTTTAACATAGCAAATATAGTAAATAGCCAGGCGAAAATACCGTTTATAGCACTTATGCCCATCGGTTTTATTGTATTCTTTATAGCAATGCTTGCAGAGCTTGAGAGACCACCTTTTGACTTAAGAGAAGCAGATAGCGAGCTTATAGCAGGCTGGCTTGTTGATGTCGGAGCACCATACTATGCTGTAGCCTTGTTTGTTGATTATACCAGAATGTTCCTTGGCTCTCTTTTAATCTCGCTCCTCTTCCTAGGTGGCTGGCTTGGCCCTTATTTGCCAAGCTTGATATGGCTTCTAATAAAAGCATTTGTTGTTGCTGTTGTTGTAGTTATAATAAGGGCTACCACTGTTAGAATGAGGCTTGACAGGCTTATGAGGTTTGGGTGGTTTTGGCTCTTGCCACTTGCTGTATTAAACATTATATTAACTTTTATGTTGTTTGTAAAATAAGGTGCTGATATGCTTAGACCTATAATTAAAACAATAAAAGCCCTTGGCGAAAATAGGTTCACAACAACCTTCCCTGAAGAGAAGGAAAGACAGCCCGACAATTACAGGGGCCTTCATAGACTTGACATCGAAACATGCATAAGCTGCGGTGCGTGCGAAAGGATATGCCCAAACAAAACAATAACGATGGTGGATGCGAACACATCAAATGGAAGAAGAAAACTCCCACAAATAGACCTGGAGAGGTGCCTTTTCTGCGGCCTGTGCGAAGAGGTCTGCCCTACACATGCTCTTACACTTACCAAAAATTATGAATACACAGAATTAGATAGAAGGCGCTTTACAAGAAGGCCTGAGGAACTGAGGTGAAAGATTGTTTGGAATAGAAGTTTTTACCTTTGTGCTCATCACAATTTTCACGCTAGGATCAGCCTTCTTTGTATACCTATCAAAATCGATAATGAGATCTGCTATAGCACTCGCTATTGCCTTCTTTGGCGGATCGCTTGCAATACTCTTTACCGGCGAGAGCGTTCTTGCACTCATGCAGCTCTTAATATTCGTTGGTGGATTATCAACATATTTTATAATAACACTTTCTTTGGAGCATGGAAAGAGTAGAAATGCAAACCTAATATATTTCTCTATACTTGCGATCGTAATTGCCTCTTCACTGATTATAATGTTCATGCAGTCAAGTGAACCGGCAAATGCGCAAATAATGCAAAACGGCTTTCTGGCAAGCTTTGCGAACAGCGAGGAAAGTGCATATTATCTTCTATACATTATTGCATTTCTCCCATTTGCAGGAGCAATAGGTAGTATACTTCTTATAAGGAGGTTTGTGAAGGTGTTGAAATGATGTTACTGCTTTATCTAAGCATTGCCCTTATGGGAATGGGGCTTGCTGGAGTGATTGCTAGCCGTAACATTATATTAACAGTATTCTCTATTGAGATTATATTTCTTGCAAGCATTGTATTCTTAGCATATGGTATTACATACAACCAAAGCACGTATGGTTCTGAAATGATTTTAGCTATATGGGCTGTTGCGGCGTTGGATGCGATGGTACTTGTGGTTATTTATTTGATACTAGGACGCATAGGTTCAAAATTCAACATAAAGGAATTTTTGGAATTTAAGGGATAGAGATGATTGCACTTATATTACTAATACCTTTGCTCGTTGCTCTGCCAATCATAGCTTTAATGAGAGAAAGTAAAAGAATAGCATATACAGCAATCGCTGCGAGTATAGTAAGCCTTGCGCTTCTTCCTTTTGTTAACCTAGGAACCTTTAGTATAGATTGGTTTAATGTAGGTGGTTTTGAATTTAGCCTTGTTAGCTCTGTTTCAGAATTGAATATTGTGCTTCTTATACTTGTATTCCTTTTAGCACCATTCATATATACATATTCTCTTGGTTACATTAAAAACAGAAGCGAGTTCAAACGATATTATATTGAGATGGTAGCATTCACTGCTGCTATGGCTTCATTTGCAATCGCAGGCAATTTTATCCTTCTTTTTCTGGCATGGGAATTCCTTAGCATTACCAGCTATCTTCTCATAGGTTTTTGGTATAGAAAGAGGAATGCCGCCCTCGCCGCAAGAAAGGCGGTTACAATTGTGTTTATAGGCGATATCTCTCTACTTGCATCAATAGCCTTGTTTTGGAATGTTTATGGCACGCTTACATTCTCAAGCATAAATGCTGCAGGTGGAATAGCATCTAGTGCTGCTGTGCTTTTACTTATAATAGCAATATTTACCAAATCAGCCCAGTTTCCATTTAATGAATGGCTTCCCGACGCAATGGAAGGCCCTGTTCCTGTTTCTGCATATCTGCATTCTGCAACAATGGTAAAGGCTGGCGTGTTTGCAGCAATGGTGCTGTTTCCGATCTTTGCACATACGCACACGCTTATTTATTTTCTAACCATCGGCATGCTAACAGCAGTGATAGCTACTACAAATGCAATGAGGGAAAAACACGTCAAAAGGGTCTTGGCATATTCGACTGTGCAGGAGCTAGCACTTATGCTAAGTGCCATTGGGGTTGGTGCACTCGGGGCTGCGCTTTATTTCTTCTTTGCACAAGCATTCTACAAAGCACTTCTCTTCTTCAGCTCAGGAGTAATGATGGATGCAAATGAAAATGAAAATATAGATTCTATATATGGTCTTAAAAAGAACAAGCTTGTCTTCCTCTCTACTATATTCGGCGTTTTGGCGCTTGCAGGATTCATACCTTTTGACGGCTTCTTCTCGAACGTTATGATAAGCAGCTCATTCTCAACAAATCTGTTTGCATATATAATAATAAGCCTCATAAGCATTGCCACAAGCTTTTTCATATTCAGATGGTTCTTTGCTGTTTCAAAAGATACAAAAAACAGAAATATAACAGCGAGTTATAGAATCCAGCCAAGGAGCATGCTCATAAGCATTGCATCACTTGCGGTAATACTGCTTATTGCGAGCATCGTATTCTTCTACTTCGGCAAGTTTGGATATAGGCTTAGTTTAAACTTGGATGAAGCGCTCATCGAAACCGTTCTTGTCTTTATAGGCTTTGGGATAAGCTATGCGGTATATGAAAAGAGGAAATTTTCAATAAAGTCAAACTTTTTGGACAAAATAGCATATAATAGCGTTGCGACTAATATATTTTACAACTGGTTTGCAGAATTTATTTACAAGATAAGCGAAGGAATAGGCATATTTGACCTTTATATAAATGACCTGTTTGACTGGATTGGGCATATAGCTGTAAGGCTTGGAGATATTACAAGAAATTTGGCAAATGGAGATATCAGCTTCTATGCGTTGATTATTGTAGTAAGCATAATTGCGATAGGTGCATTGGTGTTGTTTGTATGATTCCGACATTGCTAATAATGGTGCTTCTCCCGCTTGCAGGGCTTCTTGGCATAGTGGGCTTGAGGAAAGGTGTTAGCAAAATTGCACTTAGCATTGCTGTGCTTGAGTTACTCCTCTTTATTTATGCAGCCTACACGCTTTCACATTCTGGCCCGTTTAATGAGAGCTATCCTTTTATACCGAAGCTGGGAATTAATTTTGAATTTTCGCTTAATAATCTCAATTTTGTGTTTGTATTTCTTTCTATTATTGTCTTTACCGCTGCATCTGCCACAAGTGCATTCTTTACAAAGGAAGAGCGCATAGGCTATTACTCTCTTTTCATGCTTGTTGAAAGTGGTGTACTGGGAATGTTCCTTTCAGGCAATC
>JAWDMK010000029.1:0-8032 GCA_046536675.1 Microcaldota archaeon
AAGTTTATAATATTTCTCAGGAAGATTTATAACTATTGAGGTTAATGGGTAGTTAAGTGCCAGCTTATTCTTAGTCTTCTCCCTTCTAATCATGCTTATGACATTGTTAATATACACTCCATTTTCCTCTATTTCCTTGTTTATTGCCTTTTCATCTGCTACAGGGAAGCTCTCTAGGTGAATGCTTCTCTTCTTAAGCTTCCTGTAAAGATAATCGGTAGCAAAAGGTATTATTGGAGCAAGCATTTTGAGCACAGAGTCTATTGTCTGGTAAAGGACATGCTGAACAGCAATCTTTCTAGGCTCATCATTGCCATATACAACATATTTTACATCCTCTATGTAGAAGTCGCAGAATTCATGCCAATAAAAATCAATAAGCATGTTTGCTGCGCTCATAAAGTCAAAATTTTCATAAGCTTTTTCAACTTCTTTGATAATAGTGTTAAGCCTGCTCAAGAGCCATAAGTCAATATCGCTGTAGCTGCCTGCTCCTTTAGCCTCTTTATAGCCTGCCAGGGCTTTTTCAACAAATTCATATGAGTTAAAGAGCTTGTTTATGAAGCTGTGTGCATACTTTAGATCTTTCATTATAAGAGGTCTGTCTCTTCCTATTGCACCGCTCAGAGCACTCCACATCCTAAGCGAATCGGCAGAATACTCTTTTATAGCATCATCAGGTGATACAACATTTCCAAAGCTCTTGCTCATCTTTCTATTATCTGCTCCTAAAACAAGCCCGTGGACAAGTATCTTTTTGAAAGGAATATTGCCTGTAAGCGCCCATACCCTATATATTGTGTAAAAAGCCCAGGATCTTATAATCTCAGTGCCTTGTATCCTTATGTCTGCTGGGAAAGCCTTTTTGAAAAAGTCATCAGTATCGGGCCAGCCTGCAATTACTATGGGCGTTATGGAAGAATCTACCCATACATCACATGTTGAGCTCTCACCAACAAGTTCGCCTCCACATTTTGGGCATTTCTCAACATGTGGCTTCTCTTTTCTTGGATCAACAGGAAGCTTGCTTTTATCAGCAGGTAAAATATAACCACATTTCTTGCATATCCAGAAAGGGAGCGGGGTATCGAATTTTCTCTGCCTGCTTATAACCCAGTCCCAGTCTATATATTCTGCCCAGTCAAGCAGATAGCGTTTGGTAAACTCGGGTATCCATTCTATCTTCTCTGCCTGCTCCTTTATCTTTTCTGCAAACTCCTTTGTCTTCATAAACCACTGTTCGCTTGAGATAAGCTCAACAGGGTTCTCGCATCTGTCGTGGATTTTTACTGTATGCAATATCTCCTCTTGCTTTACAAGCAGACCCATTGCCTTTAGATCACTAATTATCGCGCTTCTAGCCTCTTCAACGCTAAGCCCAGTATATTTGCCAGCGTTTATAAGCTTGCCATCCTCGTCTATGGCCTTTATCTCTTTTAGGTTGTGCCTGTGGAACATTATTAGGTCTTCTTTATCTCCGAATGTACAAACCATCTCCGCCCCTGTTCCAAACTCTATATCGACATCTTCGTCAGCTATTATATCAACCTCTCTATTGAATATCGGCACAACCGCCTTTTTGCCTATATATTTTTTATTCTTCTCATCATTAGGATTTACCACAACGGCAACGCATGCATGCATAAGCTCTGGTCTTGTTGTGGCTATTGTTATTTTCTCCCCTCCACCTGAAAGAACGAAGTTTATATAGTTGAGCTTACCTTTTTCCTCCCTATCCTCAGTTTCTTCTCTTGCTATAGCAGTGTGGCAGTATGGGCACCAGTAAACAGCATGTGTTCCTTTGTAAACAAGGCCCTTTTCATACATGAGTAAGATTGAGAGCTGCACCCTCTTCTTGTAGTCGCTTGAAAGCGTTATATATTCATATGACTTGTCAAATGAGAAGCCAAGTCTAAGCATCTGATTTCTCATTGCATTAAGATTCTGTATAGATATTTCTTCGCATTTCTTAATAAATTCCTCTGATGTGAGGTTCTTGCCATATTTCTTCTCTACCGCTCTCTCAGTCGGAAAGCCCATAGTATCCCAGCCCTGTGGGTAGTAGACATTGTAGCCTTTCATGCGTTTGTATCTTGCTATGAAGTCAATGAAAGAGTAGCTTAGTGCATGGCCCATGTGGAGCACGCCACTTGTAAATGGTGGTGGCGTATCGATAGTATAAATGGGTTTGCTAGAGTTTATATCAAACTTGTATAAACCCTCTTTTTCCCACTCAGCAACAAGCTTTTCCTCTATACTTGGATCATACATCAGAAACACCAGAAACTAAATTATCTATCTTGTTTTAAGCTTTTAAACATTTAAGCACTTAAAAATATAAATCTAAACTCTGTATAGCTCTTGGTTTCTTGCTCCAATCTGTTTCGCTGGTGGCAACCGAAAGATTTAAATATCTTATTGCATACTTATTCTATTGCTTATTTTAGCAAGATTTAAAAATTTTTCTTTAAAAATTGGTGCTTTTAGGTGGTAAAAATGGCTAAATCTAATGCAAAAAGTAAAAGCGTAAAGGCAAAGAGTGTAAATAAGGCTAGCAAAGCGCAGGAAAAGCAGGCTAGCGAGAGCAATATAGAAAGCAAGCCTGAGCCTACTCTCGATTATGAAGCACAGCATGCTAGCGAGGCAACAACAGAGCCACGCAGATGCCCAAGCTGCGGTAGCACAGATATAGTATATGATGCTGAGAGGGGTGAGCTTGTCTGCAACAACTGTGGCCTTGTAATTGAAGAGAATGTAACAGATACGGGTCCTGAGTGGCGTGCGTTTGATGCAGATCAAAGGAATACAAGGTCAAGAACTGGTGCTCCTATAAAATACATGAAGCCAAATAAGGGGCTTGTCACTGAGATAGATATGTATAACAGAGACATCCGCGGTGCTAGATTACCTTCAAAAAGGCAGGCTCAGCTATACAGAATGAGGAAGTGGCACAAGCGTGCAAGCATTGCTAGCTCAAGCGAAAGAAACTACCTTATCGCATTGCCAGAGCTTAACAGAGTAGCAAGCTATCTTGGCTTGCCTGAAAATATAAGAGAGAGCGCTGCACTTCTATACAGGCAGTGCGTAAAAAACAATTTGATAAGGGGAAGACCTATAGAGACAGTTGTTAACGCAGCATTATATGCAACGTGCAGAAGTGCTGGCATGCCAAGAACGCTAGATGAGATAGCCCAAATCTCTGGTGTTCCAAAGAAGGAAATAGGTAGGGCATATAGGGTAATATCACATGAGCTAAACCTAAAGATACCTCTGACAGACCCTATAAGCTATGTGCCTAGATATGTTGCAGCTCTTAAGCTTAGCGGTGAAGCGCAGGAAAAAGCGGTTGCATTGCTTAAGCAGGCAATGAAGAAAGGACTTGTCAGTGGAAGAAGCCCAACAGGAGTTTCGGCTGCAGCGGTATATATAGCTGGTGCTCTTATAGGCGAGAGGAGAACACAGAAAGAGGTAGCTGATGTGGCAGGAGTTACAGAGGTAACAATAAGAAACAGGTACAGGGAGCTTAAGAAAGAGCTCAACTTAGACGTAAACCTCTAACCTTTTATTCTTTCTTTTCTTTATTATTCAATGATAAAAATGAAGCTATACTTTTTGCTCTTGCTGCCAATTTTAATGCAGACAATGGTTCAGCAGCCAAGCTATACACCTGAGCAGGCAAGGCACATTATTAATGAAACAGCTAATTACATAAATCTAGTAAATGAGAGTGGCTACCTTATTTTCTACCCTTCTTTGAGCGAGGCATATGCATATATGAACAATGCCACTAAATTCTGCAACTCTTCTCCAAATCTGGCTGTAAGCTACGCGCTTAAGGCTAAGCAGATAGCCTTGCAAGAGGAAGAGAAGCTAAATTCATACAAGCTTATTTCGCTAATATCTACGCTTATCTTTACAATAATAATGCTTGTCATACTTTACTTTTACATGAAGCCTATTAGAAAAATAAGGCCACAAAAGCATAGAAAGGTTAGTAAGCAATAATCGAGATTATAC
Source organism: Microcaldota archaeon (assembly GCA_046536675.1). GTDB lineage: Archaea > Micrarchaeota > Micrarchaeia > Micrarchaeales > CABMGC01 > JAGDYD01. The sequence goes on from JAWDMK010000029.1 coordinate 4,018, forward strand.
ACTAAATTTATAAATATACTTTTTAAATACTCTTTTAGTGGTTTTTATGAGGATTTTGCAGCTTGATGTGAACAATATAAAATTTAAGCTAATAGAACCAGAATCTAAGGTTTATGAGAAGAGTAGCGAAAAGGAAAAGAGTGTAGACGATGCCCTTGTTCTGCTTGTCTCTATTGAAAAAGGTGATACAGAAGAAACAGCAAAAGAAGCGATAGATGAAGCTGTAAAGTTCATGAAGCAGATAAAGAGGAAGAAGCTTGTTATCTACCCTTTTGCACATTTGAGCAACAATTTGGAAGAGCCCGAGAAGGCGCTTGATGTGCTCAATTATATGCGCAAGGCTGTGCCTGGCGATATAGAGCTTATCTCTGCACCTTTTGGTTGGAATAAAAGCTTGTCTCTAGATATAAAAGGGCACCCGCTTGCAGAGCAGTCTAAAGCATACGGCTTGGCTAAAAAAGAAAAAAGTGCTCCTTCAAGCAAAGCAAAGGAAAAAGAGGAGAAGGAGGAGAAGAAAGAAGAGGTCTCAGAAGCGCTCAAGCAGGAAGAGAAGGTAAAGTCTACATGGTTTATACTTGATGAAAAAGGCAATCTAACGCCTGTTGAGAAGTTTGATTTCAAAGGGCAAAACCTAAAGAAGTTTGCGAGCTATGAGATGAGCAAGGTTAGAGCCTACCAACAGTTGCCTGCGCATGTTAAGCTTATGAGGAAGCTTGAGCTTGTCGATTATGAGCCTGGATCAGATGCAGGCAATATGCGCTATTATCCAAACGGCAGGCTTATAAAATCGCTTCTTGAGCAGTATGTGACAAAGAAGGTTATAGAATATGGTGCGATAGAGCTTGAAACCCCTATAATGTATGACTATGGCCATCCTGCGCTTAAGGAATATCTTAACAGGTTTCCTGCAAGGCATTATATAGTGAGGTCAGATGATAAAGACTTCTTCCTAAGGTTCTCAGCAGACTTCGGCCAGTTCTTGCTTATACATGATGCAACAATCTCATACAAGCAGCTTCCTTTCAGGTTCTATGAGCTTACAAGGTATAGCTTTAGAAGAGAGAAGAGCGGTGAGGTTGTTGGATTGAAAAGATTAAGGGCTTTTACAATGCCCGATATGCATACAATGTGTGCAGATCTTGAGCAGGCTAAGGAAGAGTTCAAAAATCAATTCAGGTTTAGTCAAAGAATACTAGATGGCATAGGAATAAAGAGCGATAGGTATGAAGCAGCGATAAGGTTTACAGAAGATTTCTGGAAGGAGAACAGTGACTTCATAAAGAGCATAGTAAGAGATGAGCTTAAAAAACCAGCATTGATAGAAATGTGGAACTTCAGATATGCCTACTTTGACCCTAAGTTTGAATTCAATATTATTGATACAATGGATAAGGCGACAGCACTCTCTACTGTGCAGGTAGATCATGAAAATGGCAAAAGGTATGGTATGACATATATTGACAAAGATGGCAAGAAGAAATACCCTATACTATTGCATTGTTCACCTAGCGGTGCTATAGAACGAGTAATATACGCGCTTCTTGAGTTTGCCGCAATGGATGAGAAGAAAGGCATTGTTCCATCTCTTCCACTTTGGCTTTCTCCAATACAGGTAAGGCTTCTCCCAATATCTGATAAGCATGTCGGCAAGTGCATAGAGATTGCTAATGAGCTTAAGGCAAATGGAATAAGGGTAGACATAGATGATACCTCAAACACTTTGGATAAAAAAGTTTTAAATGCGGAGCAAAGCTGGATCCCATACATATGTGTTGTTGGTGATAAAGAGATTGAGTCAGGAAAACTTGCTGTTAGAATAAGGGGGCAAAAGGATAGGAAGCAAATGAGTAAGGATGAGCTTATAAAAGAGATAAGCAGCAAATGCGAAGGTATGCCAAAAGGCGATAATTCTTTGCCGATGCTCCTTTCAAAGAGGCCAATATTTGTTGGCTAAGCAAGATATAAAAAGATGAATAAGCAATATAATTTAGTGGTTCAATGGCAACACTAGGCACTCCACAGACACAGGCTGGAATACTAAGCTTTTATGATGCACCAGAGAAAGGGCCAAAGGTTGGTGCTAAGCTTGTGTTAATCATTGTAGTACTTTTTACAATAATTGTATTGATATTCGACCACTTCCTGCTAGCACACTAATCTGTTCATGTTAGTACAAAAAGGTCTTTCTTTTTCTCGCTAACATCTCCGCTTTCTGCTAGCAAGTACAGTATTCCGCGTGCTGCGTCTTCATCGATGCCGAGCCTTCTAGCAATATCCTCTACTTTCATTCCGCCGCCACTCAACGCTTTGACTATTTGTGGCGCATATTTTTCGAAAAATTGTCTAAGCAGAATATAGAATTTTTTGTTAAAGGCTCTTGTGCCAAGAACTATTCCCTGCTTTATGCTTTCTTCAAGTGCTATTGAAAGGCTTGCAGCTTCTGCTTCTGTCTGCAATACTATATAGCCCTTTTCCTCAAGCTTCTTTACATATTCATTTTCTATACCATATTTCTCTTCCAGTTCGCTTCCTATTCTCTTGTCAGCGCCAGCCTCCTTTACAGCTTCTTTTACGTTTTTCTCTTCTGTTTGCTTTTTCTTCCTAAGCAAGAACTTATCGTATACATTTTTTGATATGCTGTAAAGCTCTTCGTTGTTGTCTTTAGAGAAAAGGGTAACAACCTTCTTCTTGATGAGGTTATATAAAATTTTCTTCTCCGCATCATTAAGTATTCTCTCTACCTTTTCTTTGCTTCTCTCGTTGTATCTGAGAGTATCAAGCTTCTTAAGCACGTTGATTTCATCTTGGCTTAGATTTTTATTTGCTTCATCGTTTTTTGAAATACCTCTGCTCAGCATAGCAGCAACGTCTTCTTTCTTGGCAATGATAAAAGATCTTTCGCCAAACTTGAAGAAGTCAAGTTCATCGTCTCCTTTTAGGTTAAGTCCTGTAACTACATCATATGGCAAATATACTATATACTTCCCATTTTTCTGTTTGTAGACCTTCGCTATTAAATCACCGCAAAGGATTTTATTGATTTACATAGAATAATAATTATGCAAAATCTAAAAGTGTTTGCAAATGCAAAGCCCATTTCTGCAGAGGAGATGCATGCGATTGAATTAAACTGTTCCTCTATCGGCATTAGCACAGCACAGCTTATGGAAAATGCAGGTTCAGCTGTTGCAAATTTTATAAGGGAAAACTTTAAAAAAAGGAACATACTCTTTTTCTGTGGTACTGGAAATAATGGTGGTGATGGCTTTGTTGCAGCAAGAATGCTCAGTAGAGATTATAATGTAGAGATTATTATTGTTGGCAAAGAGGAGATTAAGCAAGGCCCAGCATTATCAAATTTTCATGCTATATCAAAAAGCCCTTTTGTAAAAATTCACCACTATATTGATTTAGACAAGGGAGAAGTGAATAGTATTATTAAGAAAAGTGATCTGATAGTTGACGCAATATTTGGTACTGGATTTAGAGGTGAGCTTAAGGGCATATATAAAGAGGCTGTTCTAGCAATTAACAATTCTGGAAAAAAGGTTGTTGCTATAGATGTTCCAAGCGGGTTTAGCAAGGAGAGCAAGCTTTATGTTAGGGCTAATTATATTATAACATTCCACAGAATCAAAGAGGGCATGGATGCCTTGAGAAATGTGATTGTAAAAGATATAGGCATACCTATTGATGCAGAGCTCTTTGCAGGGCCAGGTGACCTTTATCTTGCTTCAAAACCTATAAGCATATATGCTAGCAAACGCGAGAGAGGAATGCTTGTAATAGTTGGTGGTAGCAAGGCCTATCATGGTGCGCCCATTCATACTCTTCTTTCTGCAAGTTCTATAGCTGCGCTAAGAACTGGCGCCGGCTATGCTGTATTATATGTTCCAAACGCTATTTTAGATGTTGTAAGGAAGCTCTCTCAAAACCAGATAGTAAGACCAGCTGGTGAAGATTATATCTCATTTACCGATGAGCTCAAGAGAGACATAGACAAAGCTCAGGCAAT
>JAWDMK010000030.1:0-7898 GCA_046536675.1 Microcaldota archaeon
TTCGTTGGCAATGTTACATTGCATATAATTGCACCACCTGGCAATACATAACTAGGCAGGCATTTTCCGTTTACAATGCCTATGTTACTAATGTTTATGCTTATTTGCGGATTCAGGATCGGATAATGCTGCGTATTTGTAAGAAACAATGCAACTTTAGAAGAAATAGAGTTTGAACCAAGGATCATATCTTGGCAATAAGCACCATATGCAAAGGAACATGTATTTGGAGCAATTGCAGATGGCGCAAAAACAAAAAGATAAAGAATCAATATAGAAACAGTAGCAAGGAGTATGGCCCAGCCATAGGTTATTAGATATTCTGTTGAGGTCTGGCTTTTTCTATAATTAGGCCTAGCCACGGTATACCGTTTGGTATACCTGCTCTTATTAGCCATCTAATCTAACCTATACTAGCCAAGATAAATACTGTTAAAAAGATATTTAAAGATATTGACAGAAAAACAAGGCGTTACATTAATTTCTCACTTTTGCCCCTTATTTTATCATCTCTGAGTAAGCATCAATAAGGAACTGGTTTTCAAAGCTTTGCTGCATCTTCGATTTTATAATCGCAAAGATCTCTGCTCCAGTCAATGTTTTCGATGCAAGCAATATGGAATTCCTCGAACCAATCCCCTTCTTCAATATATATAGATCAAAATATTTTCTCAGCCTTTGCTTATATCCAATATATTCGAAAAATAGGCTTAGCTTATTAGCATAGTTTATAGCCAATATACCTTTATCACTTAAGGCTGTATATGCATTACTTATAAAGTCCTCTTGCAGAAATTGCTTTGGAATTCTATCATTAATATACGCATCTAATATTATTATTTCATAAGCATTCTTCTTCCTCTTTACAACCTCTGCTCCATCCTCTAGGTAAAGGGTAAACCTGCTTATATCTATGCCTGTAAACTCCTTCGCCCTTTCTACCATTACCCTGTTTATTTCTGAGATTTCTAGCGCTATATTGCCGTTATACAATGTGGTGAGCTGATAAGCAATAGTGCCTCCACCAAGTCCTATAAGAAGTATCCTCGGCTTCTCGAAGAGAAGTGGAAGGGGTATGAAGAAATCCCAATACATATGTGTATATATCGAGTTGCTGTCTGAAAGCGAATAGGTTATTCCATTATACTTTAGCACTTTCTTACTTCCGTGGTCTTCCACCTTTATCTCAGCGCCGCCATTCATTTCTCTCTATCAAAACTAAATGTTAAATGATTTAACCTTTTCTATTTGCTTAGTTGGTTTTGCTTGCTATACTGTGCTCTTTCTCTCACCACTTATCGCTGCCCTTGCTGCTGCGAGCCTTGCAACGGGTATTCTTGTTGGAGACATACTTACATAATCTATTTTTGCTGAATTGAAGAATTCTATTGAGCTTGGATCACCGCCATGCTCACCGCATATGCCAACCTCTAGCATTTTGTTTGCTTGCTTGCCTTCATCTGCGCAGAGTTTTATGAGTCTACCCACGCCACTTGTATCTAGCTGTGCAAATGGATCGCTAGGTATTATTTTGTTTTCAAGATAGAAAGGCATAAACTTTGCTTCAACGTCATCTCTGCTGAATGCAAATGTGGCTTGAGTTAAATCATTTGTGCCGAATGAGAAGAAGTCTGCATATTTTGCCAATTCACTCCCTGTAAGTGCTGCCCTCGGCGTTTCTATCATTGTGCCAAACTTAAACTTTATCCTTTTGCGCATTCTTTTAAATACAGATTCTGCTGTATTCATTACAATTTCCTTAGCTTTTTCAAGTTCATTGGCTATAGCAACCTGCGATATCATGATCTCTGGCTTTACTTTTATGCCTTCATTTGCAAGCTCGATCGCCGCTTCAAGTATTGCTTCTACCTGCATGCTGTAGATATCTGTATATATTATGCCAAGCCTAACACCACGCTGACCCATCATGGGATTGTCTTCCCTTAGCTCCATGACTTTGCTTATTATCTTTTCTTTTTCCTTAGCCTCTTCTTCCTTATTTTCGCACCTCAGCTCATCAACCTCATGTATAAGCTCTTCGAGCCTTGGAAGGAACTCGTGGAGAGGCATGTCTATAAGCCTTATTGTTATTGGCTTGCCTTTAGCTAATTTAAACATCTCTTTGAAGTCGTTTTTCTGCAAAGGTTTTATCATCTCTAGATACTTGCGCCTTTCTTCATTTGAGCTAGCAAGAACCATCTTTCTAACAAGTTCAAGCCTATCCTTTGAGTTGAACATACGCTCAGTCCTAGCAAGGCCTATGCCTTCTGCACCGTTCTCTATCGCTTTCTTAACCATCTCTGGCGTATCAGCATTTGCCCTTATGCCAAGCCTCCTGCACTTGTCAGCCCATTTCATTATCTTTGCTATATCCCCGCCAAGCTTGGGCTCTATTAGTGGTATGCTTCCTTTGTAGACTTTACCTTCACTTCCATCAATTGTTATTATATCGCCTTCATTTATTACAACATTGTTTGAAGAGAAGCTGTTGCCATATATATTTATGCCGCTCCCGACAACACAAGGCTTTCCCATGCCCCTTGTTACAACAGCGGCATGGCTTGTCATACCCCCTTTGCTTGTTAGTATACCATCGCTTACAGCTATGCCTCTTATATCATCTGGAGTTGTTTCATTTCTTACAAGTATAACATTTTCACCTCTCCTCTTTGCTTCTATAGCTTTGTCGATATCAAAGATAACCTTGCCAAATGCTGCGCCGGGTGAGGCTGGTAAGCCCATAGCAATAGCTTCGCCAGCAAGCTTCTTGTCTACCTGCTTATGGAGAAGCTTTTCCAATTGCTCAGGCTCTATTCTAAGCAATGCTTCCTTTTCATTTATGAGACCTTCATTAACCATATCTATTGCTATGCGAAGCGCTGCCTGTGCAGACCTCTTGCCGTTTCTTGTTTGCAGCATATAGAACTTGCCGTCCTCTATTGTAAACTCAATATCCTGCATATCCTTGAAGTATTTCTCAAGCTTATTGCATGTTCTTACTAGCTCGTTGTATACGCTTGGCATCTTTACCTTAAGCTCTTCTATGGGCATGGGTGTTCTCTTGCCAGAGACTACATCTTCGCCCTGGGCATTCATCAACACCTCTGCAAATATCTTCTTTTCACCTGTTGATGGGTCTCTTGTAAACGCTACCCCTGTTCCAGATTTTTCATTCAAATTGCCATAAACCATTGCAACTATATTTACAGCTGTGCCCATTGTATCTGGAATGTTGTATATCCTTCTATACTCAACAGCTCTTTTATTCCACCATGAATCAAATATAGCCCCAACAGCCATGAACAATTGCTTATAAGGGTCTTGCTCTACTTCTTTCCCAGTCTTCTCCTTTATTATAGTCTTGAATTTCTCAACAATTCTTTTTAATGCGCTCGCACTCAAACCGCTCTCATCAACATTCTCTCTCTTCTTCTCATCTTCTACAATGTTATCGAATAGTGATTTATCCACCTTTAGCACTATTGAACCGAAGAGTTGGAGGAACCTTCTATAGGTATCATAAGCAAACTTCTCTCCATGCTTTTTTGCAATCGAGCTTACTATCCTGTCGTTTATTCCAAGGTTTAATACTGTATCGAGCATGCCAGGCATAGAGAGAGGTGCACCAGACCTTACAGAAACAAGAAGTGTGTTCTCTTCGCTTCCAAACCTCTTGCCTGTTTCTCTTTCTATTTCCTTCATCTTTATGAGAATCTTTTCTTTAATGCTCTTCCACAGCTTTTTCTCTTTGAAATATTTATTGCACATTCTTGTTGTTATTATAATTCCCGGAGGCACAGGCAAGCCTATTCTTGTCATCTCTACAAGACCATATCCCTTTCCGCCAAGCTCATTCTTAGTCAAATGAAGCTTTGCAGCCTCAGAAAAAGTATAGACTTCATCCATAAAACCACAATAAGAATTGCTTATAAAATTATAAATCACTTTACTTTAAAAATAAGAAACAACAAAAAAACAAAAACGATACAAATATAAAATTCAAATTTCTATAAGTTAGCGGTTGCATGGGAGAGAGAAAGCTGCTCAAGATTGTAAATGATATTAAAAGCTTAAAGATTCAGGGAGCAGAACATATTGCAAGGGCAGCTATCGATGCATGGGAGAGCGCAAAGGATAAGAAGAATGCAAGCAAGCTGCTTTTAAGAACAAGGCCGACAGAACCCATGCTAAGGAATATAATAAAATACTTGAACATATTCAACAAGCCAGAAAGTGCAAGATTTTATATAGACAATGGGCTTGAGCTGATTTCAAAATATGGATCAAGGCTTATCAAAAACAATTCTATAATATATACACACTGCCATTCTTCAACTGTTGAGGCAATATTAGAAAGGGCAAAGAAAGAGGGAAAGAGATTTGAGGTGCATATAACAGAGACGAGGCCCAACTATCAAGGTAGGATCACAGCAACAAATCTTGCAAGAAGCGGAATAAGGGTAAAGTATTTTGTAGATTCCGCTGCACTAGCTGCTATGAAGAATGCAGACCTTATGCTCATAGGCGCAGACCTTATAACACCTTTTGGAGAGATTGCAAACAAGATAGGAAGCGGCTTATTCACAAAGGTGGCAAATATGCTGGATATTCCTGTTTATGTGGCTGCGCATGCATTAAAGTTTGATGCAAAAGCAACATATGGTATGATAAGCAGCATAGAGAGCAGGAGTGCAAAAGAGGTTTGGGCGCACCACCCTAAAAACATAAGAATTGTGAATCCAGTCTTTGAATTTATAAATAAAGAGGATATAACGAGTATTATAAGTGAGTTTGGACTTGTAAGCCCTGAGATACTTATTCAGAGTATAAAAGAAAGATATGCATGGCTTTGGTGAATAAATGAATGACCCATACAAAGATTTTGTGGATTTGAGATATAAGCCAGATGAGAGCGACATAATATGCCTGTTTAGAGTAGAGCCGGCTAAAGGGATAAGCATGAAGGAAGCACTTGGCAGGGTTGCAAGTGAGAGCAGCAATGGCACCTGGTCTGAGCTTACAACACTTAAAGAGCATATAAGGAAGATAAGGGCAAGGGCTTATTGGATAAAGGGAAATTATGCTAAGATTGCTTACCCTATAGAGCTCTTTGAATATGGCAGCATACCACAGCTTATGAGCTCTGTTGCTGGCAATATATTTGGCATGAAGGCACTCAAGAACCTTAGGCTAGAAGATATTGAACTTCCAAAAGAATATATCAAACATTTTAAGGGCCCACAATTTGGCATAGAAGGTGTTTTTGGCAAAATTTTTAAGATGAAGAAAAGGAGGCCTCTACTTGCTCATGTTCCAAAGCCCAAAGTTGGCATGTACACAGAGGAACACGCAAATGTTGCAAAAGAAGCATGGCTTGGCGGTGTTGACCTTTTGAAAGACGATGAAAACCTTACAAGCCAGAGCTTCAATAAGTTTGAGGATAGAATGAAGCTTATGTTTAAATATAGGGATTATGCTGAGAAGGAAACGGGAGAGAAGAAGAGCTATTTAGCAAACGTAACCGCTGAGACAAATGAGATGATAAGAAGAGCTAAGCTTGTCAAGGATCTGGGCGGTGAATATATAATGATTGACATATTAACAGCAGGCTGGTCTGCATTGCAAACAATGAGAGAGGTTGGCGAAGATCTTGGCTTGGCCATACATGCACATAGAGCATTCCACGCTGCATTTACGAGAAATCCAAAGCATGGAATGAGCATGCTCGTTGTCGCTAAGCTTGCAAGGCTTATAGGTGTGGACCAGATACATATAGGTACTGTTGTAGGCAAGCTTAAGGCATCTAGAAGAGAGGTTGTGGACCTTGATGAAGAGATGACGCTTGAGCATATTGATGAACATGTTGGTACATTAAATGAAGAGTGGTATAGCATAAAGCCTGTTGTGCCTGTATCGAGTGGTGGTCTACATCCAGGACTTGTGCCTTATGTTATGAATATGCTTGGAGAAGAGATAGTTATACAAGCTGGTGGGGGTATTGATGGCCATCCTAAGGGCGTAAGAAGAGGAGCCGAAGCGATGAGGCAGGCGATTGAGGCAACGCTTGAAGGTATTAGCTTAACAGAATATGCTCAAGATAAGGAACACAGCGCCTTGAAGGAGGCGCTTGACTACTGGGGCTTCGAAAAGCCAGTATAAAGGTGGTAAAATAAACTTCAAGATAAAAAATCTTGAGATAGAAACAGGCGCCAAGATAGCGATGCTAAATGAAAATAGTGCAAACATAATAGGCGCACACCCAGGCGATAGACTTGAGATAAGGCTTAAGGGAAGGACAAGCACAGCAATATTGAACATAGCAAACTTTATCAAAAACTCTACACTGGGCTTGACAAGAGAACTTACCGAAGAGCTTAATGCAAAAGATGGCGAGGAATGCGATGCAGAGATAGCAAAACAGCCGGACTCATTAATTGCAATAAAGGAAAAACTCAATGGAAGGAGGCTTGACTACAAGCAGGTATATAGCATAATCAAGGATACAGTCGAAGGAAAGCTTGAAAAGAATGAGCTCACCACATTTGTTGTAGCCTTGCATTCATTCGGAATAAACCTTGAAGAAGCGGCTTATATCTCAGAGGCTATGGTAGCGACAGGGGAGAGACTCAACTTAAAAAAGAAAAGAGTATTTGACAAGCATTCCATAGGCGGTGTTCCAGGCGATAAGACAACTTTGCTCGTAGTTCCCATTGTGGCTGCCGCAGGCCTTACAATACCAAAAACATCTTCTAGGGCGATAACCTCTGCAGCAGGCACAGCAGACAGGGCTGAGGTTCTTATGCCTGTGAACCTCGACGCAAGAGAATTAGAGAAGGTTGTAAATAAGACAAACGGCTGCATAGCCTGGGGCGGAGCTATGCATTTAGCGCCTGCAGATGATATATTTATAAAAATAGAGTATCCGTTTTCAATAGACCCGCTTTTGCTGCCTTCGATAATGTCGAAGAAGAAGGCTGTTGGCGCAACAGACATGGTATTAGATGTGCCTACTGGAGAAAATGTAAAGGTAAGGAATAAGACAGAGGCTGAATTGCTTATAAAGGATTTTATGGAATTAGGCTCAAAGCTTGGCATACATGTTAATGGAGCTATAACATTTGGCGAACAGCCAATAGGCCATGCAATAGGTGCTGCTTTAGAAGCTAGGGAAGCGCTCGCTACAATAATGAGAAAGAAAGTCGAGGAGGATTTGCTTGACAAAGCTATTAGCATAGCTGGCATACTGTTTGAGATGGCTGGCAAGAGCGACGGCAAGAGGCTTGCAAAAGATATATTCAACAAAGGTCTCGCTGAGAAGAAACTAAGAGAGATTATAGCGGAGCAGGGCGGAGACCCAAAAATAATGCCAGAGGATATAGAGATAGGCAGCTATAGTGAAAGCTTAGTCGCTGAGCACGAAGGTAGAGTAATGAAATTTGACAATGCTGTATTAGCTTATGCAGCGCGCATAGCTGGAGCGCCGAGCAACAAGAAGGCAGGTATTTTAATAAACAAGAAGCTTGGCGAGAATGTGGCAAAGGGCGACATCTTGCTTACTGTCTACTCAGACGTATCTGCAAAGGCAAAAGAAGCAATAGATTACATTGTTAGGAACGACGGAGTTATCGTTGCAAAGGGAAATGCTATGCTGATAAAGAAGGTTATAGAAAAAGAAGTAAAGCCTTCGCGCTTCATCTTCGAGAGGTAGTTTGTGTGCGCTACTTGCTTGTGATACTTGACGGCGCTGCAGACAGGAAAAATGCAGAGCTAAACGGAAAAACACCACTCGAAGCAGCAAACATGAAGAATCTGAACAGGATTGCAAGGCACTCGCTTGCGGGCATGATGTATCCAATAAAAAAAGGGGTAGCCCCAGAGTCTGATTCTGCTGTCTTTTC
>JAWDMK010000031.1:0-6686 GCA_046536675.1 Microcaldota archaeon
CAGCACCAAGAGCTAAGCCCCCATCGCCCATATGTGGAAAGACAAAAAAGTTCTTAACTTCAGGAAGCTCATTTATCAGCATATTTGTTATTATGTTTGAGAAAAAGCCTCCAGCAACCGCAACATTTCTTATACCTGTTTCTTCAATGTACTGCTTTACTATCTTCAGCACCTGCTCTTCAACATACTTCTGTACACCATATGCAAAAGCCTCTCTATTATATTTCCATAATATATGGTCTTTCATATATTCAGCAAGCAGGTATTCAAATTTTATCCCGCTTCTGCTCACAAGTTGCTTGCTCTTTTCATCGTAATACACTATCTCCTTAAGCTCCGGAACTTCTGATGGATAAGAATATGCGGCAAGGCTCATAAGCTTGCCCTCATCCTCGCTATATCTCATATCCAAAGCAATTGTGGCAGCACCATAGAGTATGCCTATGCTCGCACTTGCTTTGAACTGATTTATCCTTTTTAATTCACCATTGTCTCCTATAGAAACTGTTCCGCTAAGGCCATCGCCAGCCCCATCAAGAGTTATCACAAGGGCTTCTTTGAAGCCAGAAGCATAGTATGCAGAAGAAGCATGGGCAAGATGGTGTTCAACAAATTCAATCTTCTTTTCTAGCCCAAGCCTTTTAAGCCTTTTAGCAATAATATAAGAGCCTATATTAGTACCAAGCCACTTCCAGAGCCATTTTGGATTTTGGTTTTGGACAAGCCTGAAAACAGCGTTCCTAGCATGCATGCTTAGCCTTGAAGGCTTTTCTATTTCTTTTCTCCAAAGCTTCCTTCTTTTAACCTCAAGCTCAGGCCATATTCTTGCAAATAAAGCACTTCCCCCATACCATGCTACAGCGATTTTTTCTATCTCTTCATCTTTTAGTGAATTGATGAGGTATCTTATAGAATTTTCAGGAAAGCCAACATCATTTTTCTTTCTTGTAAATCTCTCTTCATTTACCGCCCCTAAAACCACATCCTCTCTTACAATACCAGCGCCCGCATCATGTGCATCGTGTATTCCAAGTATAGCCATATAACCAACTATTATTTTAGATTTAGATAGCGTAGATAACATTTTTATATTATCCTTTTTGGTGATTTGCATAGGCATTTATACTTTAAAAAGCGCTGTAAAAAATGATATCATTATATAAACATAAAATAAAGAATTAATAAGATTCAAATTAAAGTTCAAAGGGGTGTTTTTATAGAAAGCTACAAGCCGGAGGATGTCGTTAAAAATAAAGAGGTAAAGGTGCATCCATCTCTTTTTAATGTGATAAGGGAGAAGCACGATGTAGAAGACAAGATGTTAAAGGTAAAGCACAGGATCGGCGTATACAGTGCAAAAGGTGGTGTAGGAAAAACAACAGTCTCAATAAATCTAGCATATACTCTTAGTACGATGGGCTTTAAGGTAGGCTTGCTTGATGCAGATATTGATTGTCCTAATGTGACCTTCTTCCTTGGCATTAATCATAGAATATACGAATATCCATTCAAACCATTCGAACATAATGGTATTAAAGTATTGTCAACAGCAATGCTTACAGATGATACTTCAAAACCAATAGTGTGGCGAGGTCCTTTAATAGCAAAGATGGTTGGAGATTTTTTGAGAAATACAGAATGGGGTGAACTAGATTTTCTTATTATTGATTTGCCTCCAGGTACAAGTGATGCGCCAATATCTATTATGCAGCTTCTTAATCTTACAGGTTTTGTTCTTGTAACAACGCCACAGCATATCGCAGCGGTGAACACGATTAGATCAGGCACAATGATAAAAAAGTTCAACATAGCGTTGCTTGGCGTAGTGGAAAATATGTCAGATGGTGTTGCAAAGGGCGGAAAAGAGGTTGCGGAAGCTCTTGGCTGTGAGCTTCTTGGAACAATAAAAGAAAACGTTCTTATTTCAAAATTATCTGATGAAGGAAAAGTGCCTGTATTGGAGAACAAAGAAATAATGGATGAATTTATCAAAATCGCTAAAAAAATAGCAGAAGTCGAAAAATAACAGCTATTTTTTCTTATTTACTCTTTCCACTACTCTGTTGAAAATTATCCTAAACCAGGGCGTGTACTTTTCTGGGTTTTCTTTCATGTCCTTGGCTATCTCTTCTAAGCTCGCCCACTTCCAGTCATCAGCTTCTTCTCTGTTTATCTTTGGCTTGCCATCATATGTGCCAAAGAAGACATGGTCAAATTCATATTCTGTAAGCCCTTCGCCAACATCAGCCTTGTATATAAAGCTAAATTCCTCTTTAAGCGGGCAATCAAAGCCCATCTCCTCCTTGATCCTTCTATGTGCAGCATCCTCAAGCTTCTCATTTGGCCTAGGATGCGAACAAACAGTATTGCTCCATTTCCCTTTGCTATGGTATTTTGTCATAGCTCGCTTTTGCAGCATTAGCTCCCCTTTTTTGTTGAAAACAAATATAGAAATTGCCCTGTGGAGCTTGCCACCATTCATATGTGCTTGCAGCTTCTCCATTGTGCCTACTTGATTGTCGCTTTCATCTACTAATATCACTTCTTCCATGCAATCAATTCCATAATATGTAATATATTTTTAAAATACTTCCTTGTACTTCGTTGCAATTTTTATAAGTTTGTTCCAAAATAATATCATGCACTTCGTAATTGCAGTACCTCTTGACAAGGAGCTAGCAAGCTTTATAGGTAAGAAAGGGTCTGAAAACAGTATAACTTTCTACAACAGGCTCTATGGCGAGAATGTGGTGGTTGCACTTGCACCTTCAAGCATAGATGATAAACCATATGGGCTTGCTCAATCTATGCTTATGTCTAGCCAAATAGTTATAAGTACAGCTAGCATAGATAGGTATTTTGGTGAAGTGCTTGTTGCTGCTGGCCTTTTAGAGAAGCGTGTTATATTTACAAACGATAATGAGATTGGCAACCTTGCAAAGAGCGCCGGAATAGCTGCTTATGAGATATATGGCAAGGAAGAGCTTCTAGATAAGATTGTTGATTTTAGGCCCAAGCAAGAGCTCATAGATAGCAAAGAAAAGCGTGTTGATCTAGACAAGGCATTTGTTGTAAAGGGTGTTGGTAGCGTAGTGCTTGGTATAGTTAGCAAAGGTAGTGTGGCTGTGCATGATACCCTTTATGCATCAAGTGGCAAGCAGGCTTTTATCAGATCAATACAAAGCCAGGATAAAGATATTGAGCTCGCACCACTTTATACAAGAGTTGGCTTGGCGATAAAAGGAATAGAAGCAGATGAGATAGAGAAAGGTGAAATATTTGCAAGCAGTGCAATAACTCCAAAAGATAGAATTTCAGCAAAGTTAAAGGTATCTGGCATAGTAGAGGGCGAGCTCAAAGAAGGAAGTAGCTACGGGCTTGCTATTAATTTCTCATTTACTTCCTGTTTTGTTGAAAAGATAGAGGGCAATACTGTTGAGCTAAAGATTGACAAGCCTTTACCGTTTGAGAAGGGAGATGAATTCTTCCTTATAAGGCAGAAGCAGCCAAGGCTCTTTGCCAAAGGTGTTGTGTTATGAGATTCATGGCTTGGCATGTTGACTACTTCAAGGCATTTCCAACAGAGCATGGGCGTTCAAGCCTTGTTGAAGAGGCTAAGCCTGTAGAATGCGGCGAAGCTTTGCTTCTATTTATAAGTTTTGAGAAAGGCGATGTTGAGAAAAAGGTGGAGATAATAGATAAAGCTGTAAATGAAATACAAACAATAGCTTCACAGCTAAAGGTTAATACACTAATATTAAACCCATTTGCTCATTTGTTTGCAGATTTAGCTAAGCCAGGAGATGCAGTAGCAATGCTTAATGAGCTTTCAAAGAGGCTTGAGGATAGAAAGTTTAGCGTGTGCAGGCTCTCTTTTGGCATGTTTTATGAGATAGAGCTTAAGGCAAAAGGTCATAGGCTCGCTAGAATATCAAGAATCATTTCCTAGCCACTCTGCGAAGAGTGTATTTATCTCTATACGCTCAAGCGTTTCCCTAAGTTCTTTCTTTATTGCTGGCGTGTAGTTCTTTTTGCTTGTAAAGAATTCTTTTATTTCTTTAAGCTTGTCGTAGCCCCTTTGTGTTGAAAGAGTGCTTACATACCTTGGCAGCATGTGTGTTCCTGCACTAAGTCTCTTTTTTAGCCAAAGCCAATTCTCCTTAAGCCAAGGCAGCAATAAGTCCTTTCCAGAAGGATTCGAAGAAAGCTGATTTGGTATGTAAAATGAGTCCTGCAGCTTAACATCCTTTGATAAGGTAAAAGCTAGCGCATTTTGGCAGATTTGCTTGTCTCTAAACATACCGAGAGATACAAGAAGATATATTTTCTTTTCTGGAAGCGTTTCTTTCAAGTAAGCCTCTTTTATTTTTTCAAACACCTCTTTATTACCATTCCATGCAGAAACAAAGAATATAGGGTTTCTTATGTTTGGATCTACCTTGTCATTTAACGCATTTTCAAAATTTCTTTTTGCAAAATCTTTTATCTCAGCATCTTCAAGCAAGCCTAGGCTTGTTATAACCTTAGCCCTGAATATCTTTGTAGGTTCATCTTCATTTTTCTTTGGGTTTATTCCTATTTTTTTAATTGCGTTTCTGAAATATGCAAGCGCTACGCCTCTTACTTTTTGGTTTACACTCATACCATATGTAAATGCATTGAGAGCAGCGAGATGATTTGCAATCTGCATGTTGAGCGGATACTCGGTGTTAAGCATATAATTGCTTATGAAGTCAAGATAGGTATCGAGCTTTATGTAGCGTGCTATAAGCAAATTATATAAGTCGCTTTCTATGCCTATCCCTTCAACGTCATCTATAATCTTTGATTTATAGGCTGTGCCAAGAAGGGTAAGCATTTCATCATAATACTTTACCCTATAGAATCCCTTCTGGCCAAAGTTAAGCTTTAGCCATTCTGCTTTTGTATTTATTAGCTTATTTTTTGTTTCAAAAAGGATTTTTGCAACCTCCTTTTTTCCTTTTGTATAAGCTAAGTATGTTATTGGTATTGGCCACAAGCCCTTCTTTGTTTTGCCTAGTAATGTAAACCTTTCCTGAACAATTGAGTAACCTTTCTCTGCTCTTCTAAGCTTTACTATTGGGTAGCCTGCTTTTTCTATCCAAGCCTTTGCAACCTTGCCTACCTTTAGCTTTTTACCTTCTATGTTTGCCTCTTTCTGTATTGCATTCCATAGATCAAACTTTGTGGCATTGCTATAGGCATGCTCTCTTAAATATCTATGCAAGCCTTTTCTGAATGTTTCAGGACCAGCATAATCTTCGAGCATCATTAAGATTGAGCCTCCTTTCTCATAGCTTATTCTGTCAAATATACTTTCTATCTCATCTGGTGATTTGACCTTTACATTTATTGGGTGGGTAGATTCAAGCTGGTCTGCACTCATTCCAGTCGCTACTTCATCTATAAGAAAATCAAGATTTAGCTTCCATTCTGGATAAACAGCATTGACACACTTGCTACTCATATATGTAGCAAAACTTTCGTTAAGCCAAAGGTCATCCCACCACTTCATAGTTACAAGATCCCCAAACCATTGGTGCGCAAGTTCATGTGCAATTGTAATTGCGGCGGTTATTCTGCTGTCGGTAGAGGTGTTTTCTGGATCTATAAGAAGGTCTATCTCTCTAAATGTTATTGCACCCCAGTTCTCCATCGCTCCAGCGCTAAAATCTGGTATTGCTATTAAATCTAGCTTAGGGAGCGGGTACTTTATGCCAAAATATTTTTCATAAAACGAGACAAACTGCTTTGCATATAGTAATGGTATCTTTGCATACTTGAGCTTTCCAGGAGTTGTAGCAACCCTTATTTTTAGTTTGCCAAGATTGCTTTGGAGATATTCAAATTTTCCAACACCCATGTAGAGCAGGTATGTTGACATCTTAGGCGTTGGGTAAAATGATACCTCTTTTTTATCTCCAATAACCTTCTCACTCTTTACTGGCATGTTTGATATTGCCTCTAGCTCTTTGTCTATCACAAGCGTTAGCTCAAATACAGCCTTCATTGAAGGGTTATCAAAGCACGGAAAAGCGGCTCTCGCATCGCTAGATTCAAACTGTGTTGTAAGAAGCGCTTCTTCTTTTCCATCCGTTTTATATTTTGAAAGATAAAACCCATACAGATCTTCGTTGTGTATACCAATATATTCGATCTTTATAACTGCATTTTTCTTTACCGGCTTATCAAGCTCGAGGATAAGCTCCTGCTTTTCTTTGTTTAGCCTTATCTTTGGAATTTGGCTTGATCCATTTGAAATAACTTCTGCGCTTTTTATCTCAAGCTCTTTAGCATTGAGCACTATTTTATTTGCTGATCCGTTTATTTGTGTATAAATGCTTACATTTCCTCTGAACTTCTTGCTTTTAGCATCTGGGTATATCTTAAGCTCATATTTTTTGGGTAAAACCTCCATGCTTTTAAGTAAGAATTTAAGATTTAAATATGGTGCGTAAATTTATGTCTGCTCCTAATTTTGCTAGAAACAAAATGAATAAACTAAGCCATTTGTGCCTTCTTAGTTAATTTAAATTGCTTAAGTTTGAAAGCTTATTATGTTAAGCAAAGAGGAGAATAATAGATGTTGATGCAATAATAATAAAAGATAAAAAACCAGAATCAAAAGAAGAAGCAGCTACTCCTTCTTGAGCAGCAAAATATCA
>JAWDMK010000032.1:0-6387 GCA_046536675.1 Microcaldota archaeon
TGTTGAGCTTTACAGGCGTGGGCGCGCCAGAAATGCGGTATATGTGAAAGATGCCTCTACACCAATACCTAGCCTGAATGCAGGCATGCATCTAGCAGACGCTCTTTCAATTATGCAAAGCAGGGGCTCTAGCGTTGTTGCTGTTGTTAAAGGCAATAGGCTAATAGGTATAGCAACACCAAATAGTATAGAATCTATAATAGCGTTGCATCTCCTCAGCAAATCAAAGGAAGGCAAGTTATAAAAGGTTTTATTCTCAATAATCTATTGCGACCGGTGTAGCAATGCTTTATTTGAAAAGTATGAGCATTAGGGGATTCAAGTCTATTAAGAGCTCAGACCTCCTTTTCAGCAAAGGCTTCACCTGTATAGTAGGTCCTAACGGAAGCGGCAAGAGCAACATATGCGATGCACTCCTATTTGGCTTAGGAGAAAACGCTTTGCATAGGCTAAGAGTAGATAAGCTCGAGGGGCTGATAAACGATTCATATAAGGCTAAGAAGGGGAGCACACCAAAGGCTTATGTGAAGCTACAGTTCGATGGAGATTCAAGCATGGAGCTTATTAGGGTGGCAAGCGCAGACGGCAAAAGTGCATTTAAGCTAAACGGCAAGCACATGACAAGGCAGGAAGTACTAGAGGTTCTAAGAAGTTACAAGATGGATGCAAACGAAACAAATACAATAACCCAGGGCGAGATAGCAAAACTGCTTGAGCTTTCACCGAAGGAGAGGCGTGAGCTTATAGAGGTTACCTCTGGCATAAAGGAGTTTGAGGACAAGAAGAAAGAGGCGCTTAAGGAATTGGATCAAGTAAACATAAAGATAGGCGAAGCAAAGATAATGCTTAATGAAAGAAGCGGCTTCCTTGAGGAGCTTGCAAAGGAGAAAGAGGCGGCTGAAAAATACATAAGCATGAGTGCAAGGATAAAAGCCTTAAACTATAGTGTACTTGTTGGAAAAGAGAAGCTTGTAAAGGATGAGCTTGAAGAGCTTGACAAGAATATACATTTGCTCGATTCGCAGAAGAAGAAGATAGAAGAAGAGATAAAGGGCTATAGCGAGAAGATTTCTGAGCTTGGCATTGCGAGACAGGATATGACTAAGCAGCTAACTGAAGGCACAGAAGCGATTGGCAATATAAGCAGAAGGCTTGAGGCAACAAACAGCGAGATTGTAAAAATAAATGTCGAGCTTGAGGCTCTAGAAAAGGATAAGCAGAATGCAAGCAATTCTATAAGCTCATTGGGCAAAGAGGCAGATGAGATAAATAGCAAGCTAGCCATAAACTCAAAAAGTGTAGAGGATATGAGGGTTGAGCTTGCAAAGATAAAGATCCCAGATACATCAAGCAGTGAAGAAAATATAGATATAGAGGAAAAGATAGTAGAGATAGAAAAGAAGGTAGAAAGCAAGGAGAAAGAGTTTCAAGAAAAGAGCTCTGAGCTTGCAAAGATACAAGCAGATCTTTATGTTGAAAGCAGCAGATATGAATCGCTAAAGTCAGAGGTTGCAAAAAATATAGACTATTCTTCACTCGACGCAATAAAGAATGAAATAGAGAAGCTTAACAAAGAGATTGAAGATCTTGCTAAGAATGAGCAAAAAGAAGCAACTTTGCTTAGCGAGTTAAGGAACAAGGCCGGCGAGATAGATACAAAGCTAATAGAGCTAAAAGAGCAGCGGGCTATGAGCAGGCAGGGAAGCGATATAAGTAATATCCTCTCTTCAAAATTCAGCGAGAAGGACGGCTTCTTTGGCAAGGCTTCAAAGCTTTTATCTTATGAGAATGAATACGCATATGCTGTTGAAGCTGCAGCTGGCAACAGGCTTGAGTACTTTGTTGTTGATTCTATAGAAACAGCAAACAAGATTATAAAGTATCTACGCGAGAACAAGATAGGCAGGGCAACATTCATACCATTGAATGATATAAATATAAGCAGCAAAGAAAGGCTCAAGGAGCTAAAGCCTGTAATAGAACTGGTAAAGTTTGAAAAGAGGTTTGAAAAAGCCTTTATGTACATTTTTTCAGATACTTATCTTATCGATGATATAAGCAAAGCAAAGAGTTTTGGTCTTGGCCATAGGTATGTAACAATTGAAGGCGATCTTGTAGAGCAGTCAGGCATAGTAACTGGTGGCATGCAGAAAAAGCTTAGCCTTACTCTAATTGAAAAGATGATAGAAAATCTTAGCAAAGAAAAAGAGAGCATAGCTGCTTCGATAAACAACCAAATCTCAAAGATAAATGAGCTTAGGAAGGCTCAGGCTATGGCAAAGATAAGTCTTGACAACAAGAAGCTTGAGCTCGATAACGAGAGCAAAAGGCTGGAAGCAGCAAAGAAGGAGCTCGATGCAAAGAGGCTTGAGTTTGAGAAGGCTGGCAAAAGCTTGGAAGCGATGCACTCAAAGCTAGATAGCTTGATAAACAGCATAGAAAGTATTAAGAAAGATCTAAATGAGCTCAAGGGCGAGAGAACCAAGCTATACGAGGAATCAATGGCGCTTGTTAAGAATGCGACTAAATCGTTAAGCAGAGAGGAGCGCAAGAGAATAGAGCAGGAGCGTAGCAGAGCAGAGGCTATTAAGATAAAGATAGCAGAGCTCATAAAAGAGAACGAGCTTCTAAGCAATAGACTAGCAGATATTAACAAAGAGATAGCTAGCAAGAAGGATGAGCTCAAGCAGATAGAACGGCTTATTGATGAGAAGAATGCAAGAATGAATACATTATTAAAGGAGAAGAAGGAGCTAGAAGAAAAGATAAAAAGCAGCGGCGAGGCTAATAAAGGAATATACGAAAAGCTTGAAAAGATAGAGAGCGAGATAGCAAAGCTTAGCAACGAGCAGGGCAAGCTTAGCGGAGAGTCGAGCAATATAAATTCAAAGCTTCAGGAGATGAAGATGAGAAGGAGCCAGCTTGAGGTAAGGCTCGGCGATTTGCGCGCAGAGATAAGCGTTTATGCAAACGAAAATATAGAGATGCTTAATGGAAAGATAGAAGAGATGGAAAGGGAAGCGTCGCTGTTAAGTGATAAGCTTAGGGAGTTGGGAAATGTTAACTTAAAGGCGCCAGAGATATATAAAGAAAAGGAGAAGGATGTTGCAGAGGCAAAGTCAAAAGTTGAGATGCTTGAGAGTGAAAGAGAGGCTATATTGAAGATGATAGAAGAGATAGATGCAAAGAAATATAGCATATTCATGGAAACATTCAATGCTGTGAGCAAGAACTTTTCAAAGTTATATAGCTATATATCTGATGATAAGGCTGAGCTTGTGCTTAGCGATGAGAGAGATCCTTTCAACAGTGAGCTTTTGATAAAGGTAAAAACGAAGAACAACGTTGCAAAGCGTGCAGAGAGCATGTCTGGCGGTGAGCTCTCTATGCTTATGCTCACCCTTGTGTTTGCAATACATATGTACAAGCCTTCATCTATCTATATATTTGATGAGATAGATGCTGCGCTTGACAAGGAAAACTCCAAAAAATTATCGCAAC
Organism: Microcaldota archaeon; assembly: GCA_046536675.1. Classification (GTDB taxonomy): domain Archaea; phylum Micrarchaeota; class Micrarchaeia; order Micrarchaeales; family CABMGC01; genus JAGDYD01. Next base: position 3,502 of record JAWDMK010000032.1, read on the forward strand.
TCCTTAAGCAGCTAAGCGCAGACTCGCAATTCATTGTTGTTAGCCACAACGATACTTTGATATCTAATGCTGATGCTGCTATAGGCGTTGCAAAGGTCAATGGTGAGTCAAAAATATTTGGCCTGCAGGTTTCAAGCATTGTAAACAATATGAATAGTGTTGGAGATGAGAAGAAACAGTAAAAGAAGGGAAGCGGCAAGGAATGCAAGTGGCAAGAGAAAGCAAAAAATGCCCATGTGGCCATTTTACCTCTTGCTTGCTATTCTAATAATAATATACGCATTGCACAACTCTTTTCTACTAGGCTCTTTTATTTTCTTACTTATAATAGTCATACTAATCTTAGAGGCAAAGATAAGTATAGAGACAGAGGGTAAAGCAAAGAGTATAATAGATATAGCCATTGCCATAGTTGCTGTGCTTCTTTTTTGGCTTGTGCTTATTGTTGTATTAAATACAAGCTCACCCATCGATACTGTCGCTAGTTGTAGCATGCTTCCAGCATTACAGAGAGGTGATCTAGTGGTATTGCACGGCATAGGCAATCCAGCGTTATTTGCAAAGGCTCATAATGTGCCTTTAATAAACGTAAGTGAGCCTGTCTTTGCCAGCATGGAAAACAATATGAATAGGGAGTTTCTCGCTTACTATGCTTATTTCGATTCAAACAAGTCAAAGATAAGCTCAATAATACCAATAGGTTCTAGCTACAACATAGGTTTATACAATACATACTGCATATACAACTACATTTATCTTAGAAGAAGCGGCGAGATATACAGGTGCCTTGTTAGCTCTCAAGATAGCAATTTGATAAAATATAACTATGCAATAGGTAATGTAATTATAGAAGGCAAGCAGTATGATATAGTATATACCTCAAGCATAACAATAAACAACATAACAATAGCCCAGAACTTTAGCAATCCGATAATAGTATATAGAACTACACCACGCGATTATTTCTCCGGAGATATTATACATAGGCTTTACGCAATATTGAATGTAAATGGAAGCTACTATTTTCTTACAATGGGCGACAACAACCCTGGCTTGGATATAGAGTTTGCAAACTATATGCCAAATGAGAGCAGCGTTGTTGGCTATGTTATTGGAAAGGTACCCGTGCTAGGCTATCTGAAGCTTATAATAAGCGGCCAGTTCGGCAAAGTTGCTGGCTGCAACCAAACGATCATAAGAAACTAGATGTTGTCAAATAATAATCAAGGTTTTTATGAAAGCGGACAAGCTTACGATGGATTTATACAACTATATAATGAAAGCAAAAAAGCAAGATTTTCTTAATCCCAAAAGTCCGTATGCAAATGGTTACATGCTTAAATGTGGAGGAAAAGAACTTGCAGTAATAGGTGGAAACCACAAGGCAAACGATAAGCGCATACGCAGCTTAATAAGCAATGCCTTTAAACTGCTAAAGCCAAAGGTGGTCTTGCTAGAGCAGCCTAAAGACCTTGATGTCGAAGCACTTAAGAAGGCTGTGAAGCACACAGACAAGAAGTTTTGGAATGAATTTGATGTTGCTACTGATTTGGCTGTTAGGAACGAAGCCAAAATATATTTCATTGATATTTCAAATAAAGAGCGTTTTGAGTTTTTCATGCAACTGAAAGATGGTATTAAACTTTATATCCTTGAACTGTTTTCTGCAATCTACAATATAAACTTCCATACATACAACAAGATAAGAATGATGGAGCCTGAAGATTATAAAATACTTTCAGAAGCGCTTACATTAAGAGATATAATAGATGATGAGCAAATCTACAATGCTTTCATTAAAATGAAGCAAAAAGAATACAAAAACTTAAGCCTTATCGCTACTATAGATAAAATTATCGATCAGATGGCCAAAAAGTATACAGGCCAAATACTTAGTCAAGATCTGCTACTGAGCAGAGCCTTAACAGCACCTTTTCCATATTCAGACTATAAAATTAACAAGATAAATGCAAAACATGAAGCCTTAAGAGACAGTAGCATGATAAAGGTAATAATAAACTACATGAAAAGGAACGATTCCGTTATGGTTGTATGCGGCAGTGGGCACGCATCTATATTTAAGAAGCATTTAATTAAAAAAGCAGAAATATTTGGTAAATGCAAGGTAGAAGAAATAAGTTATTGAATCAGACAAGGGGCGTCTCGCTTATAACAAATATATTGCATAACCAAGGATGCAGACTTAGTTTAAACTATATTTATTATTACTCCATTTATTGGACAAGGCCTTTTTGCCTAGGGTTGTTGAAATTTATACTATATTATGTAGACACCTTTTTAAGTGCTCATATTTATATCACAACCACATCCAATTCATAGATACTTTAGCAGGGTGTTTGGTCATTTCTATCACTCTCTCAAGTCTGCTATTCCATCTATCAAAATTGCTGTTGCCACTAAGGAAAAACCAACAACCGCACTAAATAATGCTGTAAAACCTAAAACTTCAGCAACTATCGGGCTTCCAGTCATACCCGCGGAGAGAGCACCAACACCTGACCACAAACCAAATATACTCATTCCAACCCCAATAATGAGCATTTTATCAGTATAACTGGTATGTTCATCAGGTAAATGATAGGTCCACCAACCCGGCTCCTTCTTGTTAATAAATTCTATGATTTTATCCACAAATTTCTCATTTTCTTTTTTTTCGGGTTTTCGTTGCAGAGAGGTAAATAGATTAGTTTTTTCCTTCTCCGTTTTTTCTTCTCCGTATTCATTTTTTTTGGTTGTTGTGTTGATCGGCATCATAACCACCTTTATTTCGATGAAATTTATATTTTCCTCATTTTAAATACATTTCTTTAGTTTTGTCTATAAAGGATAACATATTAAGGTGTCTGGAATTCGCTGCTGCACAAT
>JAWDMK010000033.1:0-6356 GCA_046536675.1 Microcaldota archaeon
CTTGTAATCACTGGTGTTTTCTGTATCTCAACCCTTGAAAAGCCAGCCTTGCTTAAATTCTTCTCCAAATACTTAGAGATTCTAAGCTTAACCAATGCATCAGCTATAAATTTTCTTTCCACAACCATCACTTCACCGCTTTGTTGCTTTCTTTCTCTATTTTTTGCTCAGTTGCTTCTTTCTTAGTCTCTTCTCCTTTTTGTTTTTCCTTAGCCTCCTTTGCTTCTTTTCTTTTTTCTTTGCTTTCATTCTTTTCCTTCTCATGCTTTTCTTTCGCTTCTTTTTTGCTCAGCATATTTTCAAGCTCTTTCTTCTTTATAAAATATTTCATGCTCTTTGTAAGCCAGGCTTCATCCTTGCTTGCAAGACCTATCTCGACTTTTGCGTATTCAAGATCACTGTGCATAATTGAAGACCTTCCATACATGCCTCTTCCCCATGCTAAGGTGCCTCTAGAAGGGTATCTTCTGAGTATTCTTGTCTTGTTTGCTGCCGCATGAACTATATATAGGTCTTCGCCTGGCAAGCCTTTATTATCTGCATTGGCTATCGCATTTATAAGCACCAATCTTACCTCTTTTGCAGCCCTTACAGGATATGCACCTTTTCTACCACCAAGCTCATGTCTTGCGCCCATGTGCTTGTTGTGCCTTCTATACTCTATAGGCATTTCCATAGCTATAAGCCTGTCAAGCTTATCAAGTGCAGCGCCTGCATTCATGTATCTTATTGCATCGCACACCGCGGCAAGATCTTTATAGCTAGCATTAATGTCATATCTTTGCGCAAGAACGATATTTTCTGCATTTTTAATATTGAAAGAATATCTCATCACTTCACCGCTAGGAACTTACTTCCACGTGTAGCTCTTATACCTGGAGCAGAGTGAATGACACGTTTTGTTGTAAATATAAACTCACCAAGCCTATGGCCAAGCATCTCAGGCGTAATGTAAAGTTCCTGAAACTCCTTGCCATTGAATACTGCAAACTTCTTTCCGACCCATGTAGGAAGTATAACCGCACTTCTAACGTGGGTTCTTATTATTTTATTTCCACCTTTCTTTTCAAGCTTCTCTACTTTTTTCATGAGCTGCTTTTCCCTTATACCCATTCTCATAAGGGCCCTTCTCTGCCTTGATTTAAGCAGTTTTGCAAAATCATTAAGGCTCATGCTTTTGAGCTCTTCTAATGTCTTTCCTCTAAATGTAAAAACTCTAGCCATTTTAACCCCTCTTTCTCCTTCCTACACGCCTTGCAGCTATGTGGCCAACCTTTGCACCTGGTGGTGCACCCCTTGCTACCATGCTTGATGCACCCTTGTGGTGCTGCTTGCCACCGAATGGGTGGTCAACAGGATTCATCTTTACTCCTCTATTAACTGGCCATTTAGCATTAATTGCATGCTTAATATAATAGTTCTTTCCTGCCTTCATTATTGGCTGCATCTCCATGCCGCCGCCAGCAACTGTTCCAATCTCTGCCCTGCAGTTTGCATCATGAGAAACGAGAGTAGCATAAGCGCCGGCAGCCCTTACAAACTTGCCGCCATCTCCAGGCACTGATTCTATATTATATATAGGCATGCCGTCAGGTATTTTTGAAAGTGGCAATATGCTGCCAAGGGATATGTGTGCTTCAGGACCTTCTTCAATCTTGTCGCCTATTTTTATACCCTCAGGCGCTATAAGTATTGACTCCGAATTATCCTCATATCTTATTCTCATAAGTGGGGCTGTATGGCCTGGATCATCTATAAATTCAATTACCTCACCAACAGCTTTGTTAGCTACGCTAGGCCTGAAAGCCACATCAGCCTTAAACGTGTTTGGTGGCTTTCTATATGCATTACTTCCTTTTCCACGCCTTTGCTGCTTTAATCTCTTGCCCAATCTTTCACCTTCATATCAGCTTTAATTTTAAGGCTATGTCGCTAGCCTTATATTGAGGACTTAGCTTAATATAGGCCTTCTTCCTATTCGAAGGCTCTCTTATTGTTGAAACCCTTTCTACCTTAACATTGAACCTTTTTTCAAATTCCTCTTTTATCTCTCTTTTAGTCGCATTCATGCTAACTACATATGTGATAATATTATCTCTCTCAATCATATTTATTGCTTTTTCTGTTGCTATTGGGTATATAAGGCTTGTCATCTTACCACTTGTTTTATCTTAAGCTTATTTAACTCATTTTCAAGATTCCTAACCGCAGATTCGCTCCATATAACTATTCTAGGCATAGCTCCAGGTGCAAGAAGCTCAATGTTTAGGTCTGAGAGCTTTGCATGTGCAACCCCAGGTATATTCCTGCTTGCTAAGCCTATACCATTATCATTAAGTGTTACTATAAGAATACTCTTTTTAAACTTCCTTACCCTTGAGCTTCTCCTCAGCCCCTTCCTTATCCTCGGCTCATGCGAGCTTTCTAGCTCTTCGCTCAAGCCGAGCTTCTCCAATATGCTTATAAGCTCCTTTGACTTCTTTATACTTTCTATCTTATCGTCAACAACAAATGGGATATTTTTATTTACCTTATGCACTTTGCTTACAACTTCCTTATTTGCTGAGCCACCTATTGCAGAGGCAATAGCCTTTCTATACTCTTTCAGATTTATAAGCTCAACCAGCTTCTTCTCTATCTTATGTGGATGGGCACGCCTTCCCTTTACAGCAGAAGGTATTCTTCTAACATCACCCATTGCTCCTCCGCCAAGCTTTTGCCTAGGTCTTATTGCTATACCCATATGCCTGCCAGACCTATATGCACCCATTCTGCCAACATATACAGCTGTTGTCTGAAGGCCAGCGAGCAGATAATGCCCTTGTGGCTGGTACTTTAAGCTCTGCTCAGCAAGAAGAGCCCTTCTTACAAGGTCTATTCTGAATGGTGTGTTGAATATACTTGGCAACGCAATCTTTCCAGAAATTTCGCCATTAAGTGAATAAATATCCGCTTCCATGATCATGCACCTTGCTTAGAGGCTGTTGAGATATATGTAAGCTTCGGTTCTTGCTCCTTCGCCTTTGCACGCAGCGCCTTTCTTATTCTTACAAGTCTTTTTGCAGGTCCTGGAATAGAACCATCGACAATTATAAACTCATTCTTTACTATCCCGTAGTTTAAAAATCCACCCTTTACGTTTACTGTTTTTGCTTCTTCAGGGCTACCTAGCTTCAACACACGCTTATTTAATTCTGTCCTGTAATTGTAGCCCATATGCCCTGCGTGTGGTACTGTATACAAAACTTTTGGTGGATGCCAAGGACCTAGTGTTCCAACATGCCTAACCTTTCCTGTTGCTTTCCTCATTTGCCTGGCTACACCGAATCTCTTTATAACGCCCGCCCATCCCTTTCCCTTGGTAATAGAGGTAACGTCTATATATTCGCCATTCTTAAGCACATCTTTTGCTTTTATCTCTTTTCCTATATTCTGCATTATGAATTCGAGCTTCTTTTCTAAAGAATCACCGCCTATTGGAACCTCAAACCTCGATATCTTCTTCTTGCCAAATCCCAAGTTTGATGGATCAGCAAAAAGTAATGCGGTAATGTCTACATATTTTGAAAGATCTTTCTTTACCTCTTCCAACTTTTCGGCTGGATTTTTAATATTCTTAACGCCAACCTTGCGTGCAAGCTCTTTTGAGTAAAACTCTGTTGCTGGCTCTTTGTATTCCTCTTTCTTGTAAAGCCTTGCACCATAAAGGTATATTTTTGGCAATTCTAGCACAGTTGCTGCTCTTACCACCTCGCTCCCTTTAGATGGTGATTCACTATCATCAATCATACCTACATGAGTCATTCCCACTTTATAAGCAACCAAGCCGAGAAGCAGAGGCTCAGCTATCTTCGGCCAGCTCCTTATCCTTGGGAGCTGACGCTTTGCCCTTCTATGAGGCCAGAATTCTAGAGAACCTCTTCTCATTTGTACACCTTCAAAATAAAAGGAAGAAAACTTATGAGATTATATTCGATCATATTTATATTATTATCGCTAAACCATTTTTAGTGGAATTTTTCTATTCTATCTCACTTACAGAGCTTATCACCCGCATCTGCTTAATTATACTACTTAAAGAAGCGATGAGCGCAACAGGGTCGTTCGCTTCTATATCTACTGTTATTTTTCCTCCTTTTTCTTCTATTTTTAACTTGCTTCTCTTATACTCTTTTGGCATATCCATTATCTTAATGTAATCCCTTGCTTTTTCTCCTAACTCAATTATTAGATGAGCTTTTATTTTAACACCTTTTTAACTGAATAAATATTAAGCTACTTGTCTATTATAAACTTATCGCCGTATTCTTTCCACGGTTCTTTAAATCCAGTTTCGCCTTCTTTATAAATGTCTAATGCATCAATGCTTGCGAGAGAGCCTTCAGCAAACCTCACCTCTTCTATAAAATTGCTCAAATTATCTTCGTCGCCCTCTGCAAAAATTTCTACCGAGCCATCTGGAAGATTTCTCACTAGACCTTTAATATTATTTTTTAATGCCCTGCTCCTGACAAAATATCTGAATCCTACACCCTGCACTATGCCTTTTGCTATAAGCCTTACCTTCATCTTTAGCCCCTGATGTTTGCTCTAACGCTAGGCCTGTTTTTATTAGTACCAAAGCCTTTGTGCAATAGTCCACGGTGTTTTCTGCCTGAACTTGTCAAACCTCTATAAACACGCCCTTTTTGCTTTATTATATTTTGATACTCCTTATCATTTTGGATTGAAGGGCTAGACCTATCCAACAATATTACCTCATAAAACATATAGTTGCCATCCTCGCCTACATAATAAGAATTAAGCACCTCTGCGTTAGAGAATTTTCTATTCGCCCTTTCCTCTGCTACACTTTGGTACGATTTTCTATAAGCAAAAAATCTTGCACTCTTTGAAGGCTTTCTACCACCCATTGGCTTCTGCCTTTTCCTGAGACCCTTTCTTACTCTCACTCTAGCGACTATAACCCCTTGCTTTGCCTTATAGCCAAGCTCTCTAGCTCTTACCAAATTAGTTGGCTTCTCTATTCTTACTACACTTTCTTCCTTCCTCCACTCTGCCAAGCGCTCTCTAAGAAGAGGACTTCGTTCCTTATACTCTTGCTGAAATGTGGCTTTCATATACTTTGCAATTCCCATCTTAAACACCAGAAATTAGGAACAAGTAGATATTTTATTTTATGAGAAAATATTTAACTCTTCCCCTCTCTTAATAGCTAAGCCCTCACATCTAAAACCTGCGCAAATCCTTTCAGGTAATAGTATACTGCGACATATGATGGCAGATACTCTTCTACCTTATCAAACGGACCATAAACCTTGTTAGCCATCATCATCGCTGGTGCTTTCTCTATTTTTACCTTCATTTCTCCTTGCTTAAAGGCTATTGCGTCGTTTAATGGATTAAACTTTTCCAATTCTGAAAATGAGAGCTTCTTTGCTATTAAGCCGGTGCTTCCGTGAATTGTATTGGGGAGCCTTATCACATGCGTAGTGTTGGTTGTAACATTCTTATCTATAATATCACTCTGCTTTATCACCTGTTTTTTAAGTATGTTTTCCCAGAATTCCTTTTTCTTCTTTATGTAAATCATATCCCAATTCCCATTCTTTATGCCCATCTCAACAAGTGCCTTCTTCTGATAAAGATTTTTTGCAACGCGCCTCTCTATGCCAAGCGCAATCAATGCATCTACCCCGCTCTCAAGTGTTTTTATAAAGTTTCTAGCGATTTTGCCGCTCCAGCCTAGGTCTGTAGGCTTAGGCCCTAGCAAAACGCCTTTCTGGTTCATCGTTGGAAAGATTTCGTTGAAGTCAAGCCCATTTCCAGAAATATAATCGGTTATCTCTTTCCGAGCATCATCATTAAGGCTAAGAACATCTTTTGAAACTACATGCACATGATAGCCCCTGTTGCCGCTGAAATTTATCTCTATCTCATCTTTCTTAAATCCGAAATCTGGAATAAGAAAATCTTCTATAAGCTTAAAAACTTCGTCTTTTGCAACGCCAAGGCAGTCTTCGCATACAAACTCCTTGCCATGCACTCTTTGGCATGGCAGGTCCATATCGGTTATATCTATATCGAAAGCGAGCTCAGCCCCTATAAGCTCTTTTCTTTCCATTGGCCTCGCGTCTGGAAATCTGTAAAGTGCAGGCGAATAATGCATATGCATTGGCGCTTTTTCTAATACAAATGCCTTTAGCTCTGTTTCATTCTTGAAGGAAAGGTGGCGCTGCACTATCTTTTGTTCAAAATCACCATATGCAAACTCCCTCTTCTCTATGTTTGTAGGTGCTATTTCTGCATTCCTATAGTATTCTCTTACCTGGCTGAGGATAAACTCCTTAACGTCC
>JAWDMK010000034.1:0-6316 GCA_046536675.1 Microcaldota archaeon
AAAAGGTCATTAAAAAAACAGCAGTATTTAAATTTTATGTTGGAAATAAATCATTTACAGTTAGGGGCGAAGAAATCTCATTCAGACCTCAAGAGAGGACTGAAAAAGCCCTTAAATACTACAAGCTAAGGAGGCTGATTGATTGACTGAATGCAACGATCCAAATTGCCCGATACACGGCCACATAAAGGTTAGAGGTACCCAGATTGTGGGCAAGGTTGTAAGCAACAAGGGCAAAAAAACAGCGATTGTGGAAAGAGAGTATACAAAGTATGTTTACAAGTATGAGAGATCTCTGAGAAAAAGATCTAGAATACCTGCGCACAATCCTGAATGTATAAATGCGCAGGTTGGTGATATTGTAAGGATCGGCGAGACAAGGCGCATAAGCAAGACGAAGAGCTTTGTCATTATGGAAGTATTAAAGAAGGCTTGATTCTATGAAAGGGCTTTCAACACATATCTCAAAGACATTAATACCTGGATCAAGGCTTGTTTGTGCTGACAATAGCGGAGCTTATGAATTTATGATTATACACAATGTAGGCAAGGGAGGTAGAAAAGGAAGGCTTCCAGCAGCTGGCGTTGGCGATATAGTAATCGCAAGTGTGAAAAAAGGAACACCCCAATATTTGAAGAAGCCGGTGAGGGTTGTAATAATCAGGCAGAAGGCGCCTATGAGGCGTGCGAATGGAATGAGGGTAAGGTTTGAAGACAACGCCGGTGTTATGATTGACGAGAGCAACCTTCCAATAGGTACTGAGATAAAAGGTCCTATGGCGAGGGAGGTTGCAGAGAGATTTGTGAAGGTAGCTGGCATTGCTTCGAGGTTAGTTTAAATGATCGCTAGTTCAAAACCTAAAAAACAGAGGAAATTCAGATATACAGCGCCACTCCATGTTAGGCAGAAGTTCTTGAATGTGCATATCTCAAAAGAGCTTGCAGAGAAGCTTGGAATAAAAGCAAGGAGCATAGGGGTAAGGCGTGGCGATACAGTTAAAGTGGTGAGTGGCGGTCAAAAAGGGAAGAGCGGAAAGGTTAGCAAAGTAAATCTTAGAAAAGGATTTGTTTATATAGATGGCATAGTTAGGAAGACCTCAAAGGGTAAGGAGATTATGATCCCTATAAGGCCTTCTAACCTTTATATTACAGACCTTGATCTCAGTGACAAATACAGAAAGGCGCTTGTTGATAAGATGGTGAGCAAATGAGTAAGAAAGGTGGCTCTCGCCACATAAAGAGGCTTGCTGCAAGCAAATACTTAAAGATAAACAGAAAGGTAAGTAAGTTTGTAACAAAGCCGAATCCGGGAAGGCATTCGCTAGAAGAAAGTATAGCACTTATTACTTTTATGAAGGAAAGGCTATCAAATATGACAGCAAGGGAAGCAAAGAGGGTTTTAAAAAGTGGTTCTGTGCTTGTAAACGGAAAGGTTGTTAAGGAGCAAAAGTTCCCGATAGGCTTTGGTGACATAATATACATAAAACCTGAGAATGCCTACTACAGAGTAACAGCGGGCAAGTATGGTGTATTTAGTGTTGAAAAGATTAATGATGATGAAGCGAAGAAAAGTATTCTTAAGGTCGTTGGAAAATATACAGCAAAGAAGGGTAAGATAATGCTTAAGCTTCACAATGGTTCTACAATCGAAGGAAACAACGATATAAAGGTGAATGACTCTATTGTGCTAGCAAATGGAAAGATAGAGAAAGTGCTAAAGTTTGAGGAGGGTGCAAAGTGTCTTGTATACAAGGGTATACACGCACCAGAAGCAGGAAGAATAGAGAAGATAAACAAGAGCAATATGCTTATGGACTCAACAGTTGAGATAAAGCCAGAAAAAGGTGAGCGTTTTATCACAACAGTAAGCAACATAATAGTGGTTGGTGCTTAATATGTCTAACAGCAATTCAACTTTAAATCCAAATGCAGACATCAAACTTGAAAAGGTAGTTATAAATATAGGTATAGGCTCAAATGAGCAGCTCTTTGACAATGCAAAAGTTCTTTTAAATAGGCTTACAGGCCATAATGCTGCGCCCGCAAAGGCCAAGAAGAGGGACCCATCTTTAAAGATAAGAAAAGGTCAGATAATTGGTGCTTATGTGACATTGAGAAAGGCGGAAGCGCTCTCAATGCTCCAAAGAGCGCTTGACGCAGTCGGCAAGCTTAATGAAAGCGCAGTAAGAGACAACTCTGTAAGTTTTGGCATTAGAGAATATATAGACTTTTCAGGAATAAAGTACGATCCAAAGATAGGTATGTTTGGTATGAATATAAATGCGGTCTTCACGAGGAATGGCAAGAGAGTAAGCACAAGAAGGAGGAAAAGAAGCAAGCAAGGAAAGGAGCATGCAACGGTTAAGAGAGAAGAAATAATAGAATATCTTAATAAGCTTAGTAAAAATCAAGCACTCTTTAAGCAAACTTAATATATAAATCATGCTAATAAATTGATAAAAGGGTGTTTTTATAAAGGTAAAGTATGAGCTTAAACACAAAGGAAAAGGTGCAAGGAAATGCAAAATCTGTGGCACTAGCAGAGGTCTTATTAGAATGTATGATATATATATTTGCAGAAGATGCTTTAGAGAGCATGCAAGGGAGCTTGGCTTTGAGAAATATTCTTGAGTGGTCACATGAATGTATTTGATAATGCGATAAATGCAATAAAAGTAAACGAGATGGTTGGAAAAGATGAGTGTATAATACCATCAACAAAGCTATTGAAGAAGGTTTTGGACCTGCTCAAAGCACATAATTATATAGCTGGATACGAAGAGTTCAAAGATAACAAGATACCGAAGCTCAGGGTAAGGCTTTCAAAATCAATAAATAATATTGGTGTTATAAAGCCAAGGTTCCCTGTAGGGTTTAACGAATTTAACAAATTTGAGAAAAGATATATACCAAGCAAGGATTTTGGCATACTTATAGTCTCAACTCCGAAAGGTGTAATGACAAATAGGGAAGCAAAAGAAAAGCACCTTGGGGGCAGATTGTTGGCATATGTATATTAGTGATATAGATGCAGCAGATAGAAATACCAAATGGAATAAATGCAAAGCTCGAGTCAGGCTACATTGTGGTTAGCGGGAAGCTTGGCTCAGGAAAGATAAAGATAAATGAAAAACTTCTAAACGTAAAGATAGAGGGTAATAAGATAATAATAGAACCAACGCAGGAGAAGAGACTTAAACGAGTCGCACTTATGGCAGAAAATGCTTTGCTTGGCAGGCTCAAAGGGGTTTTTGATGGCGTCGAGAAAGGAATAGAAAGAAGGCTTCAAGTTGCTTTTATTCACTTTCCAATTTCGCTTGAGCTCAAGGGAGATACTCTTTTCATAAAGAACTTGTTTGGCGAGCGTGCACCTAGGCGTGCCAAGGTAGTGGGCAATACAAAGCTCGAGATAAAAGGTCAAGAATTAAAGGTTAAGGGTGTAGATCCATACGAGGTTGGCCAAACAGTGACAAATATTGAAAAGGCTTGCAAGATACTTAACAAGGATACACGCATCTTCCAAGATGGAATATATGAGGTTATTGGTGAATGATTATGCTTAGAAAGAAAAAGCACCCAAGATTCGTTGTGCCAAATTTCGGCGCAAAGAACAGAAAGAGGGTAAAGGATAGATGGAGAAGCCAGCGTGGCATAGACAACAAGAAGAGAATAAAGAAGAGTGGCTATGGAAAGATGCCAAGTATAGGTTATAAAAACAGCGATGAGGTAAGGTTCAAAGAAATTAATGGCTTGATGAAGTTTGTTGTGCATAATAGGGATGAACTCAATTCCATATTGGACAAAAAGGATTATGAGGTTGTATTAGCAAGCGAATTATCAAAAAAGAAGAAGGTAGAGCTTCAGAGGCTTGCAGAGATGCATGGTTTAAAGGTTGCAAATAAGGTGAAGATATGAGCATGAAGTTTGCAAGAAGAGCGGCTGCTGAAATATTAAACCGCGGAGAGAGTGCGATAAGGTTTAACAAGAATGCTATTGATGAGATTAAAAAGGCGCTTACAAAGGATGATATTAGAAAGCTTATCCAAAATGGTTCCATCTATGCGGTAAAGGCGAAGCATAATCTAAGCCTGAATTCAAAGATACTTAAGAGGAAAAGAGAAGAAGGCAGGAGACGTGGCTTTGGAAGGAGAAAAGGTACTAGGAAAGCAAGAGGTGGAATAAGCTGGGAAAAGAAGGTTAGGTCACAGAGAGCAGTGCTGAAGGAACTGAAGAAAATGGGCAAGATAGACAGTTCAAACTTTAAGAAGTTTTACCTGCTTATAAAAGGAAATGCATTTCCAGATAAGGCATCATTGCTGCTTCACCTTAAAGAGAATGGCATAGAGCTAAGCGATGATGAAAGAAAGAAGATAGATGAAGCATTGAAAATAAGGTACAAATAATGAAGTGATATAATGAAGGAACTTCCATTTAAAAGAAGAAGACTTGGCCTTACAAATTATAAGAAGAGGATTGCGCTAGTGAAGAGTGGGTTAGATAGAGTGGTGGTAAGGAAGAGCAACAGAAATATTATAGGCCAGGTTGTAAGGTACAATGAAAAAGGCGACCTGGTTCTTGCTCATGTTAATTCAAAGGAGCTTTTAAAATACAATTGGCCTGTAAGAGCCAATAAGCCTACAGCATACCTTACGGGCCTTCTCTTAGCAAAGAAGTATAAGGGAGACAAAGAGCTTGTGCTTGACATAGGGCTTGCATCTCCTGTTAAAGGTTCAATACCTTTTGTTTTCGCAAAGGGCTGCATCGATGGCGGCATGAAAATAAAAACTAGCATAGCCTTAGATGATAAGGTATATGATGGTTCTGAGATAAGCAGATATGCTTCTATTATTAAATCTGATGCAGAGAAGTATAAAAAGCAGTTTGGTAAATATATAAAGGATTCAATAAATATAGATGATCTACCAAAGCTCTTCAATGAGGTTAAAAACAAAATAATGAATAAAGAGGTAGCTAAATGAACGGCGAAGATGAAGAAAAATTTAATGTTGAAGCATGGAAGCCTAAGACAAAGATAGGCGAGCTTGTAAAGAGTGGGCAGATAAAGAGCATAGAGCAGATTTTCGAAAGCGGCAAGCCCATAAAAGAAGTTGAGATTGTAGACGCTCTTCTGCCAAATCTTGAAGAGAGGGTTTTAGAGGTAGCTTCTGTTCAGAGGATGACAAAGAACAGCAGGAAGCAGAAGTATAGAGCTACAGTTATTATTGGCGATAAAAACGGCCATATAGGAATAGGCGTTGGCAAGGATGTCGAGGTAAAGCCAGCAATAAGCTCTGCTGTAAAAGATGCTAAGAAGAAAATAATCTCAGTTCCATTTGGTTGTGGCTCTTGGGAGTGCAACTGCGGTCTGCCGCATAGTTTGCCTATAACAGTAAAAGGAAGGTGTGGCACAGCAGAGATAATATTAAAGCCTGCGCCGAGGGGTGTAGGTATTGTTGCTGGGGAAACAGCAAAGCAGGTTCTCGAGCTTGCAGGAGTAAAAGATGTATGGAGCTTTTCTCGTGGTAGGACAAGAGATATTTACAATATGGCATTAGCAACGTATAGAGCACTTAAAAGCTTAAGCGAAGTCAAAAGCCCAAACAAGCTTAGCATACCAGAAACAAGAATAAAATAAAAAGAAAAGGAAAAAGAAAAAGGTGTTACTCGATTTTTATCTCTTCGCCAGGCTCTTCCTTCTTTTTCAACACAATTTCTAGTGTGCCATTTTTGAATGTTGCTTTTGTATTCTTTGAATCTACTTCTGTTGGCAGTGGTATTGATCTGTAGTAGTGCCTTGAGCTTCTCTCTTTGTAATAGTAATTTTCTTCTTTCTTTTCTTCTTCGTGCTCCTTCTCTGCGCTTATTATTATATTGTTTTTCTCTACCTTGACCTTAATGTCTTGCTTGTCTACGCCTGGCATATCTGCTTTGATTCTTATCTTGTCACCTTCGTCTATCATATCTACCTCTGGCAGTGAAAAATTCTCGAAGAACTTGTTTGCGATAAGGCTGCCCTGGAAGAAGTCTCTGAAGTCCCTAAATGCACTAAATGGGTCGAAGACAGTTGGCACTAAAGGCCTCTTCTTTGCCATAAAACCACCCCCATTCTATATATATTATTTAATGGATAAAAGAAATAAAATATTTTTCTTTTTAACGCACGATTTTCATTGAAGGTAAATTCTTTTATAAAACGTGAGCGGTAAAACCCAAGATTTCGATCAATGGGATGAGAGCGAATTGTAGAAAAGTATATAAATATGAATTGAGGTATACAAATATGGAGTTGAAAAGGGCATATGTTTTCAGGCTCTAT
>JAWDMK010000035.1:0-5339 GCA_046536675.1 Microcaldota archaeon
CTTATCTCGCTGAATTTAAGTGCATAGCGCTTTGCCCTTATAAGGTTTAGCATATTCTTCATGTCTATCTCTAGCTTTATTATTGTGGCAGCCTCTGGGCTTAGGTTTCTTATCCTAGGCATAAGCGAGCCAAGCTTTTGATAATAAAGCTTGTCTATAAGCATATTAGCTTTTAATGCGTCGCCACTCTTTCTGAATTCATCAAGCGCTTCAGCAAGAATCTCTTTGTATGGGCTGTTTATGCTAAGCTTTGAGATTAAGCCCTCAACGCTTGCCTCTCCAAGTGCTTCTTTTATAACATTTGCATTATATGGGCCATAGTCTATAATGTATTTTGCTATTTCTTCAAAGCTCTTTTTGCTATGCTTAGCCTCTATTGCCAATTCTATATTATATATATCCCATTTTCCAATAATTGCTCTGGTGATGCTTTTGTCTTCCATTGGTGTTATTGTTATAAGCTTGCTAACATTCAAGGCCAGATTTTTGCTAAGCGCAAAATCTATCATGTCGCTGCTTATCTTAATACCGCCAAACTGCTCAAGTTCTTTTTTGTAGCTTGTTTGGCTAAGAAGTGAAAGTATTGAATCAATATCCTTTGCCTGCATTATATTCTTCATCACAGCAGGCGCAATAAGATCTGACTCCATAGCCTTTACCCTAGCGGTTGAGTATGCATATCTACTTGATACTGGCCCTATATAGCTCATTTCCTCCCTCTTCCCACTCTACTTTTCTCCTTTCTGTTCGCCTTCTTTTTCACCTTCTTTTTGTTGACTTTTTCCACTTTCTTGCTCGCCTTCTTTTCTATGCCGACTTTGAAGAGTTCATTTATTATCATGCTTTTTGCATGCTCTTTCTCATTTTCTACAAGTTTTTCAGGACTTATATCTATACTTATCTTACCATCACTGCTTAATGCAAATACTCCCTTGCTGCATTGTTCAAAAGTGTAGCCGAGCTTTTTTAGAATAGGTGCAAAGCTCTTTTCAGCAACGATCTTTGCATCAACGCCTTCTTCCTTTAGTCTGTTTAGAGCACTATCTAATATCTTTTTGTAGTTCCTTGTTATCTCGTTAAGCATTTCCCTTCTTACCTTGCTGAATTCTTTTTCTGCAACTCTTTCATGCGCTGTCAATACCGCATTGTGCCTCTCAACCTCTAGCTCAGCTAAGTACTCTTTTTCAATTTCATCAACAACCTCGCTTGCCTGCTTTTTTGCTTCTTCTTGTATTTTCTTCGCCTTTTCATTCGCCTCGCCAATTATCCTTGCTTTTTCTTGCTCAGCCTCGCTCAGAAGCGAGTCTCTCTTCTTTCTAGCCTCTTCTAAGATCCTCTTTGCAATAGCTTCAAGCGGCATAGGCTCGCCCTATATGAGACCTGCATCGAGCATTATTAGTATTGATATAACGAATCCGAAGATGAGCAATGTCTCTGGCAATACTAAGAAGAGAAGCACTATACCCATCTGGTTCGGCTTCTCTGCTATCAATCCAAGACCTGCTGCTCCTATTGCTGATTGTGCAACGCCTGTTCCTATTGCTCCGCCAGCTATTGCTATTCCAGCTCCAATTGCCGCGATTGCAGCTTCCATTCCTATTGTCATTTTTCCACCATTAATTTTTCAATCTTTAACATATTTCCTTTTGTAATAGAAAGGCTTAAACTTTATTCCGCCGCCGATATAAAATTTAGAGAAAAACTCAACAAAGTTAAGCCTTATTCCTTGTACAATCCCTTCAAATATGCCGAGGATCATATTGAAGAAATGAAGCGTTACAAAAATTATAAGGAATAATACAAACATTAATATACCATGGCTCAAGCTTGGAGTAAAGGCTTGGTCTATTAGCATGGCAATAATTATACTGCTCATGCCAAATCCTAGAATCCTTGCATAGCTCAATGGATGTGTCATAAGGTTTGTTATCTCTGCAGCTTCTATGCCGCTTAGAGCACCAGTAGCTATAAGCGCTACAATAGATGCTATGCCAAAATAGAGCGTAGCGCTTGGTCCAACAAGGTTAAAGAAAGCGCCTCCAACAGCAAACACACCAGTTACTATTGTCAATATAGCTGTTAGCTTGCTTATTGCTACTTTCTTCTCGCCATGCCTCCATTTGTTTACAAAGCCAAGGAATAAGCCAAGGCTTACCTGAATAATTCCAAAAAGAATAGTAACAAGCAGAACTGTTGTCGCATCTTTCAGCCAGTCGAATCCAAAGTTTATGCCAAAGTACTGGTTAAGCTGGTAGCCGAAGTATTGGTTAGATAAGAAGCCGAAGAAGATAGCAGAGAATGCTGCAAGCTGCCAGATCTTCGCCGCATTATACACGAGGCCGTCAGGATCTGTAAATGTTGTAATCCATGTTACAAATAGAAGCGATGCTATGCCATAGCCTACATCGCTAACCATCATACCATAGAATATCGGGAATGATAATATAAAGATCCATGTCGGGTCAACCTCATCACTCCTTGGTAGTGAGTAAAATTCCATCATATAATCGAATGGTTTCAGAAACTTTGGCCTGTTTGTAAGTGTTGGTGGTAGTTCATCTTCTTCTTTTTCTATAATCTCTAAATCAAATTCATCTGTGAGCTTTGAGAGTCCATTCCTTATATCGTTAAGCTTTTTCTTTGGAATCCAGCCCTCTATTAAAAATGTATAATCTGTCTTTTTGAAGTTTGATTTAATGCTCTCTCTTTCTATCTCTATCTCAAGCATCTCCCTATATGCCAGGAGCTCATTCATATATTTCTTCATTTCTCTTATTTCATTCGTAGCTTTGCTTATCTCTTCTTTTAATTTGCTTATCTCTTTATTGCATTTTTCAACAACATGCTCTGGCTTGGAGTCCAAATATCTGCTGCTTAGGTCTAATTCTTCAAGAGCAATGCCTTTTATTGCCTCATCTATGTTTAAGCCCTTTTCATAAGCTATGAAGAATAAGATGTTATTCTTTCCAATATCCTTCTTTATGAGATATGAATTATTTATTTTATTAAGGCTTGCTTCAAAATCATCTGCAACTTTCTTCGCAACTATGTAAGCTTTGTAGCTTATATAATCGCTTTTAAGCTTTGAAAAATCAATTGCTATGCCTATAAACTTAGATGCTATATACTTTGCATGCTCCAGACTTTCTATCTCTTTTTCGCTTTCTTTTATAATGTTGTTCAGCTCGAAAAGCCTTTCTACGGGCTTGAAGTGCTTTAGCTTTCTGATAAGTTTGTTGCGCTCTAGCCTCTTTAGCATGCGCATTTCCTGCTTTGCCCTTCTTCTTTTTTCAATATACTCATTTATTATCTCTATGGAGCCGTTAACCCTAAGAAGAAGCTCAGATAGTTCGTTGAGCTCTGTTGAAGGCATGTCATCATTTAAGCTAAGCTTGCTCTTTCTAATCTCTATAAATCCGTTCTCGTGAAGGTATGCTATTACCTTATCCTTTACTCTATCGCTGAAGAGCATGCGCACCTTTTCCATCGGTTCTGTGGTTAGCAATCAATCACTCAGCAGATGTTCCATAATCTCTTTTGCTATTCTCTTTGCATCGCTTTTGCTTAGCTTCTTTTTACTTGCCTTCTTAACCTCCTGCTCTATCTCTCTTTTATCCTTATTCTTTCTTTGCTCTATCTCCTTTTCAGCATTGCTCCTTGCATTGCTTATAAGCACCTTTGCCTCTTCCTCAGCCTTTGCTATTATAGAAGCAGCTTCTATGTTGGCATCTGCGATTATTTTTTTCTTTTCCTCTTCAGCCTTCGCTATAATCTCTTTTGCTTCCTTTTCTGCTCTCTGCACTTCATCGATAGGATCTGACATAAAAACCACAATTAGCAATATATTTTGTAATAATAAACTTTATAATACATATCCCTTTTTGCAAGAAAAAATGTAGCAAAGGGAGTTATTCTAAGCAATAAATTTTTAATGCATGATGGCAAATCTTTTAACCTTTTATTTTTAAATATTACTGATGCAATGAAGCCCTTCGCTATAATATTTATCTTTTTTACTTTTTTTAGCTTAGTCTTTGCTGCAACAAGCAGTGTAACAGCTAGTGTTACTGTTGTTTGTCCAGGCAAGGTAAGCATTAATGTTCTGCCAGCTTATATGAAATTTCTTAATATAAGCCTTAACTATTCATTAGAGCAAACAGCAAATTGCATAATACCAAATGCCACAGGCACATTTAGCATTATAAACAAGCTGAATTCAACATCGGTCTTTTCAAAGCGTGTTGTCTTTTACAATGTATCAAGCATAGAAAGGCAGAGCCTTAGCATAAGCTCCAACGCTCTTGCTAATACTACATACTATGCAGTGCTAAACCTTACAGAGCTGAGCTACAAGATACAAGGTACTTCAAGCACGTTTGAGCTAGTAAACCCAGCAATTATAACAACTAACGTATCGGCATTTCCAAGCACAGCAAGTCCAAGCACGCCTATATTAATTAAAATAGGCCTTCACAACAAAGGTTCTCTTGCATCTAGCAACATAATAATTAACACAAGCATTTCTGGCCCGCAGCAAATTAAATTAATATACACAGCAAGCCCGCTTGCGCCAGGCGGGGCTGAGAATATAAGCTATACAATAACAAACCTAACCTCTGCTGGCTTATACAATGTGAATGTTTACTCAAGCTATAACACTATTCTTGGGCACGAAATATTAAACAGCACATCGCATGCATCAACATCTTTCACAATTTCAACGCCAGCACCACCACCTTCGCCTTCGCCTACCCCAGCACCAACGCCCACGCCTTCACCAATACCTGTTCCAAAGCCTGTAACACCAATACCTGGAATAAGCTTGGTTAGCGCACCTTTGATTGTTTCATCTTCTGTTGGCACAAGCTCTCTTTCACAGCTAAGCCTTATAAACACAGCAAACACAACAGAGCTTGTAAACATTACAGTAGCAAAGCCTTACTCTAGTCTTGTGCAGCTTTCTGCAAGCTCTTTTTTCATCAAGCCGAATGAAAACATAGCTGTGCAACTCGCCTTCATAGCGAATTCAACATTAAAGCCCGGCATTTACACTATACCAATAAACATAAGTGCAAGCATAAAGAACAAGACAAGAAGCATTACAGAGTATATGCAGTTCTATGCTTATAGCAAGCAGAACAGCAGCATAACAAGCCAAATAGTTCTTGCAAACAATACAAACATAGCAAACGGTATATTGAAGATAGCAAATCCAACAAATAAAACTCTATTCAATGTGCGTGTTTCTACAATGCTCCCGAAGGGGCTTGTAAGCAATATAAGCGACATAACAGCATATGGCTTGATAAACAATATAACAGAATCAAACGGCTACTATA
>JAWDMK010000036.1:0-5055 GCA_046536675.1 Microcaldota archaeon
GTACCTACATGCACCTTTGGCGTTATCTCTGACCTTTTTACAACTAGTGCATCTAGCGTTAGTAGCTTGCCTATTTGCTCTGAGCCAATGTCTTGTATTAGTAGCTCCTCGCCGCTTGCTCCGAAAAACCTTGCATAAACAGGCTCCTTTGCTTCAGGATTTGGATTCATAGCAGCAAGCGCGGCGTTAGCAATAGGTAGTATGTTATCGGGTTCATTAATTAACTCGTTTGCTATTTCACTATCGAATTTTTCCAAGTCTTTTATATCAATAAGCACGCTCCTCTTCTTAGGATAGCTGATAAACATCTCATTGATCTGGTTAATATAGTAAGCATTATAAAATTCGATGAATTTATTTTTGTACTCCTCAGCCTTTATAGAATCCATAAAACCCCCTTAGATAAAGAAAAGCAATAAATAATATAATCAAAAACAATAAAAAAGGTATATTATAAAAGATATTTACAATATTACTTTGAATAGACTGGTTGTTTCATGAGGTATATAATAACATCCGCACTTCCATATGCCGAAGGCATGCCACATCTTGGCAATTTAGTGGGCTCTATCTTGCCTGCAGATATTTATTTTAAGTTTATGAAGATGTGCGGAGAGGATGCTATATTCATATGTGGCAGCGATCAGCATGGCACACCTATAGAGTTGCAGGCGATTAAAAAAGGAATTACTCCAAAAGAGCTTGCTGACTCTATGCATAATAAGATAAAAGAAGTGCTAGAAAAATTTGAATGTACATTCACATACTATGGCAAAACAGATAGTGAAGAAAACAAGGAAACAGTATACGAGATATTCAACGCACTTCACAATAACGGTTACATAAAGGAGGTTAAGTCGGAGCTGCCCTATTGTAATGTTGACAAGCGTTTCTTGACAGATAGGCTAATAGAAGGCACATGCCCTTATTGTGGCTATGAGCATGCACGTGGCGACCAGTGCGAAAATTGTGGCAGGCTTCTCACGCCGCGCGAACTGATAAAACCACATTGCACGATATGTGGAAAGAGTGAGATTGTCTTTAAGGAAACAACAAACCTTGCATTTAACATGAAAGCGCTTGAAAACGAGATAAGAAAATTTATCGAGAAGAATTCAAAGCATAATTGGAGCAAGAATGCGATAAACCATTCACTTAATTACATAAGCCGCGGGCTTGAGGCAAGAGATATAACAAGGGATCTAAAGTGGGGATTCCCTGTGCCATTAAAGGGTTTTGAAGACAAGGTATTCTACGTATGGTTTGATGCTGTTATAGGCTACATTGGAATAACAAAAGAATGGAACCATGATAAGTGGAAGGATTACTGGCTAAGCAAGTCAAGGCTTATTCAGTTCATGGGTAAAGATAATATTGAATTCCATACCCTTATGTGGCCAGGCATACTCATAGGCTCGAAGAAGGGTTTCGTATTGCCTTATACAATCTATGCTTATGAATACCTTCTTGCACACGGGCTTAAATTCTCAAAGAGCAAAGGGATAGGGCTTAATATAGAGAATGCACTTGAGATACTGCCTGCAGATTACTGGCGTTTTATATTAGCTGAGCTATTGCCTGAAGGGGCTGACGTTGAGCTCTCAATAGAAAGGGTAATGGAGATAGTAAACAATGATCTTAACAATGTGCTGGGTAATTTTATACATAGGTCACTTGTTCTTGCTGTTTCGAATTTTGGAAACGAAGTTCCTTTGCTAAATGAAGATCTGTTAGGCAGTGAAGAGAAAAAGGTAATAAAAGAAGTAGAGAAGAAAGAGAAGGAATACTTTAAGAACTTCAGATCTATTAAGATAAGGGAAGCGCTTAAAAATGTTTTAGAGATTGCTTCTATAGGAAATAGCTTTATAAGCAACACAGAGCCATGGGCTCTTGCAAAGAAAGATGATGAAAAGGCCAAGCAGAAGCTTGGCAACATTGTATACATTTTGCTTGATACTGTTTTCAAGCTCGGAAACCTGCTTTATCCTTTTGTTCCAGAGACAAGCTCTAAGATCCTTGCATTATTTAACGAGGGTTCACCGCATTCGAGCTGCTTAGAAAGTAGTTTAAGAAGCGGTTCAAAACTAAACATAGAGAAACCTCAGCCGCTATTTAAAAAGATAGGTGAAGAAGAGATAGAGAAACTTAAGAAATACGGCGGCTAAGTATACTTTAAGCTTATTGATGCCACCTTCTGTGTTGTAGAAGCATAGCCTGGTATTGTATAGTTAAGCCAAACATACCCTGTAAACACATTTCCTAATGCGCCCGAGGCTATGCCCGCATTGTTGTAGCAATTTGCCTTGAAGTTATAGCCGCTACCGCTGTATATTGTTATTCCATTCAACAATGCGTTGTTAGGATATGCATTGTAAGGATAATATGCTGAATTCGCTGTTACATATATATTTCCAAAAGCAGGATTGTTGCTGCTCCCATTAATTGCTGATGAGCAAGCAATCCCATGAACAATTATTGGTCCGCCTGTTGCTTGTGAAAGGTATATAGTAAGGCTTCCAGTTCTATTTATTGCAAAAAGTCCGCATGCAAAACCAGGAGAAGGCACGCATACAACTGGTGCGGCTGTAGGATTGAGAACACCAACCTTGTATATAACAGCAACAGCGATTATAATTATTATAAGGGCTATTCCATAAGACATTAAAAAATCAACAGCAGCTTGGAGCTTCAAGCCCATCATCTATTTAGCCTTCATCTCCACCTTTGCTTCGAAATCGGAGATCTTATAATTAAACTCCTCGTTAGACTTTATTATACCTTTCTCCTTTAAGAATTCCCTTGCTAATAAATAATATACTACAGCAAGAGAGCGCCTTCCTTTGTTGTTGCATGGTATTATGAGATCGACAAACTTTATCCAATTATCAGTGTCGCAAAGCGCTATAACAGGTATATTTGTCTTGCTCGCCTCTTTTACAGCCTGCTTCTCGTTTCTCGTATCGCTCACAAGAACGATCGCTGGCTCTATAAAGTCATCTCTGTTTGGATTTGTAAATACCCCAGGCATAATTCTACCTTGCAAAAGCTTTGTCTTAGTTATCTCGGCAAACTTTGAAGCTGCGGCTATAGCATAAATCCTTGATGCTGTAACAACAATCTCTTTCTCATCATATCTGGCAAGCATCTTAGCCGCAAGCCTTATTCTCCTGTCTATCTCTGGTAGGTCTAGAAGATAAAGACCATCTTCCCTAATCTTGTAAATAAATTTTTTCATTCCAGGCGTCTTTACCTTTGTACCTATGTGTACGCCAGCTTCCAGATAGGTTGATTGATCTATAAGCAATTCATCCGCCATTTATACACCTTTTTTTTCGGGGTCGCCGAGATTTTCATTCTCATTTTGAATTCCCGTTTAATCTCGGGTCATGTGCCCCCTAAGCACAGAGCCTAACCAGGCTAGCAGACGACCCCGACATTCAATATTTTATCTCTATTATTTTTTATCTTTATCGCTTTTCATTTCCTACTGTAATCGATTATCTCATCTATTAGGTCAACATGCGATATTAGCATGCGCCTGCAGCAGTATCTCTTTACTCCGAGGTCATCCAATACCTTCTCTGGGTCTTCTCCATTGTCTACTCTTGCTTTGAATTTTTCCCATTTGTTGCCAATTACCTGACCACATGAGAAGCATCTCACTGGTATCATCATATTCTCACCTCATCTGTAAGATGTCTGGAACCTCGCCCTCGCCTTAGGCCCAAGGAACTTCTTAGGCTCAACCTGTCTAACGTCATCAATCAGAAGGGTTCTGTCATATCTCATGTAAGCCTTTCTCACAATATCGCTGTTTGCTGCAGCTGCTATCGCCTTTGCTATTGCGTTCCTTGCAGCCTGTGCTTGACCGCTTGCTCCGCCACCTTTAACATTTACATATATATTTGATGAACTTGCTATCTCTTTAGTAATGTTTGAGAAATTGACAGGCTCTAGAATAAGCTCTCTTATCTCAACAGGCTTTATAAGCTCTACGCTAACGCCGTTTATCTTTATTATACCATTTCCCTTTACAAGTTTAGCTCTCGCTACCGCCTCCTTCCTCTTACCTTTAGTTAGAATCACCTTTTGCTTCGGCGCTCTTCTCCTAGCTTTTGCTACCTTCTTCTCACCCTCAGCCTGTGCCTGTGGTGCAAGAGAGCCAAGCTCTTTGTTTAAGTTTTCTATATTTTGATTCTGTTCCAAGCAATCACGCTAATTAAGCCTTGTATCCAAGCCTTTCAGAAAGCTCCTTAACACTTATTACATTTTCAAACATCTTTTTAATATCTTTTTTCTCTATCTCTTCTGGCTTCTTATTTTTATAGCTTTCTGGAACACCAATATAAACTCTAAGCAGTTTGTAGGCCTTTTTGCCCTTTGGCTTCTTATAAGGGAGCATGCCCCTTATAACCCTTTTTACAAACAGATCTGGCTTTCTTGACCAGTATGGCGAATGCTCTGGATTTGCCTTATCCTTAAGATCAAGCCTATGCTTGTAGTTATCTATTATGTTTCTCTCATGCCCGCTGATAAGCATCTTCTCAGCATTGAGCAAAACAACACTATCCCCGTTAAGCAGCATCTTAGCTATCTTGCTTGCTGCTCTTCCAAGGATTGCTCCGTCTCCATCAATAATTCTCTCAGCCATAAAAATCAAGCATTATATTATAATTTTAGACTCTTTTGCCTTTAAAGCCTCTTCTATGTTAATAATATTGCATCCGCCCTTTTTAAGCTTTTCAGTTGCAGAGGATGAATACTCTATAGCTGCTATATTAAACTTCTTTTTTGTATCGCCTACGCCAAGCACCTTTCCAGGCACAATAATATAATCACCATCTTTTGCAATCTTATCAAGCTTTCTGATGTTTACCTTTATTCTCTTCCTTCTAGGCATGCTAGAAAGCTCTATCAAATGTTCTATGAAGCCTTTGCTTTTAGCTCCGCTAGCCAAGGCTTTGTCTAGTTTTGAAAGCCACTCGTTTATTTGATCTTTCTCTATGTAACTTTTCATAAACACCACCTATGCGGGGGGTGAGATTTGAACTCACG
>JAWDMK010000037.1:0-4091 GCA_046536675.1 Microcaldota archaeon
GCTTCCCACGTGGTCTACATGTGCATGTGTAAGCAAGATATACTTTAGTTGTGCATGCAGGTTATTCGCATACTCAATAATCCTTCTACCATTATTCGGCATGCCGGAATCGACGAGAGTCGGATTACTATATAATACTATATAAGAATTTGCCAGAACACCATCCACTTTGTATACACCTTCTAGAAGCTTCGTTGGACCACCCTTTATTATTCTGTTGCTCTTTCTACAAATCCCTTCGTATCATCTAACAGCTTCTTATAGTTTTCAGCGATTGCACTATATTTTTCGATCTTCCTCCTTTTATTCTGAATTCTTCTTTTAATCCTCTCTATTTCCCCACGTTTAAATAACCTAAGTATACTTGCTTGTTTATATCTCAGCTCTAACGTAAGCTCTTCTATCTTCCTCTCTTCTATTTTTGCCTTTGAGTTAGCAATGTGTATCTTCTTTGCAATCTCACCAACAAGCATGTTATAATATTTATTAAGTGTGTATAAATCGTTTGATTTTGTTACTATGCCAGTGACAAGTGGTATCGCTATTTCACTTCCCAAAATTTTCTTGTAGCCGAATGCGAGCGCCTCAACTATATTAAGGTATTTCTGCATCTCCCATATCTTCATTCTTTTTGTGTTGCTTAGAATCTTCTGTAGATTAACCAATTCATACTCGTAGCTATTTAATATGCTCCTCATAGTCTCTAAATGGTTTTCAAGGAGCTCTCTGTTAGGCGTGCTTTCCTTAAGCTTCTCTGCTCTGTTCTTACCTATAATATTCTCTACAGCCTGCGAAGCTATATTTCTATAAGCTCCTTTTGGCACACCAAGTAGATCTTCATTCATCTTAAATTCCATAATATCACTCGCTTGCCTATAGCCTTATAAGCTCTTTTTTCTCTTCGTTATCTAGCTTAAAGAAGCCTATTCTTTCAAATTGTACCACTTCATCTTTTTTAATCATTTCTATATACTTTTCAGCTAAGCCTTTCTCAACCTCTAAGCTATCTTTGTTTATCTCATTATTTACCAGCAAAGGCTTTGGTGTTATGAAAAAGGCATCAACGCAGTTAGCCTTGTCAACCCACTGTATTTTCTGTGCATCTATCGCATTGTTCCCTATATATTTGCCTATTATCTTGTCTCCAACTTCTTCTACCTCTACATTATATAGATCCTTTAACCTTATCTGCTCACCTTTCTTCAAGTTGAGTGCATCGCTTTTTCCAATGTATAGGTTATTACCAACATCATATTCCCTATAGCCCATATCAACATTTGGGTGCAATCTAAGCTTTACATGCACTTTTCCTATTCCTCTTACTTCAAGCTCCACAGGGTCTATAACACCAAAAAGCCTCTTTGCTGTTTTATCTATAATCTTTCTATTTTCATCTAAAAGCATGTTTATATCCATTGTGCTTTCTACCCTCGACATTCCAAACCTCAGCACAAACTTCTTTATTGCTTCTGGCGTTACGCCACGCCTTCTTAGAGCTGCAATTGTTACAAGCCTTGGATCGTCAAAACCACTCACAATTCCCTCTTTTATTAGCTTGTTTATAACACGCTTTTGTGTTGGAACATCTTTTATAACCAGTCTAGCCTCATGATGTATCCTAGGTTTTCTTAATCCGAGCGCATCCAATATTGCAAGATCAAGCTCTGTTCTTAGTTCATATTCCTTGCTTCTTATAACATCGGTTATTCCGTGTATTGAATCCATTACTGGGGTGTTGAAATCATATGTTGGCCAAAGTATATATTTGCTGCCTTGCCTGTAATGTGGTGTTTTCTTTATTCTTATAAGTGTTGGGTCTCTCATTGCGGTGTTCTTGCTTTGCAAGTCGCCAAGGAATCTTAAAACTGCTCCTCCCTCTTCAAATTTACCCTTTAGCATGTCTTCAAAGAGCTCAAGGTTCTCCTCTATGCTATGGCTTCTATGCACACATGCTACACCATTAAACCTATTTCTCCTTATTGTTTCAGGATCGCATGTGCAAACATAAGCCTTTCCATTTTTAATAAGCTTTATCGCATATTCATAGATCTTTTCTAGATTGTCACTTGCATAGTATTCATCATCAAATTTTATACCAAGCCACTCCAAATCCTTTTTAAATGCATCAACATATTCCTGCTTCTCCTTTTCTGGATTTGTATCATCAAAATAAAGGAAGAGCTTGCCGTTGTATATATTTGCAAACTCTCTTTCTAGAAACGCAACCTTTGCATGTCCTATATGCATATAGCCGCTTGGCTCAGGTGGAAATCGTGTTGCAAAGTTGCCTGGGGTTGCACCAGGTAGAACTAGCTTTGGCTTTGACACTTCGGC
Organism: Microcaldota archaeon; assembly: GCA_046536675.1. GTDB lineage: Archaea > Micrarchaeota > Micrarchaeia > Micrarchaeales > CABMGC01 > JAGDYD01. The sequence continues at coordinate 2,335 of JAWDMK010000037.1, forward strand.
CTTCTTTTTCTCTTCCTGCTCAAATTCTTCGCTATACTTGTTATATTCTTCAACTATCTTTTCCCTTGGCAAGGCATTTATCTCTGACACAATTTCATTAACAAGCTTTGAAAGCTCTTGCATATTTTCTTTTGCCCCTGGAACTTTTGCTATCGCTTTACCAAGTACTGCCTTATAATCAGCTTTGCCATAATCAACAGCATTCTTTATTGCAAGCTTTCTTATAATTTCTCTCGCATCCATGGTATCATGCTGGTGAGATGCTCATATTATATATGCTTCCATTCATCATAAGAAGCGCAAGTATTCTAAGGCTTGTATATGTTTTATTGCTTATAAGCATATTTATTGTTACCTCTCTGCTTGAGTTTGGTATAGGTATAGGATAAAGCTGTGCGTTTATTTTAAAGTTGACAATTTTAGGCAAGAGGAGTTTTGTATCAGCGCTCACTTCTATGCAGCTTGAGTAATTGCTAAGCGATCTTTTAAGGTATTGTAGGAGCTCTTTAGGGTTCATATTACCAAGATAAACAAGCGTCAAGTTAGAAGAAGGCATGTAAAAATTATTTATGCTACCGTTTCCCTCAAGATTTGTAAGAATTGGTGTGAGCTCATTATTGATTTCGCTTAGATTGCATTTTATAGAAATAGAAGCTGTGTTTCCATAGCCTATAATTGTTGCGTTTGTATTTCCAAATGCCGGAATGGTTTGTGGTATTGTTGTAGTTACTACGGTTTTCTTAGGATTGTAATTACCAAATGCAAAGTAAGAAGTTATAAATAATATAACTATGAAAAGTGATAGGATCAATTTTGTAAGCTTCTTTCTCTCCATGCAATCACAAGTTTTTTAGTTATTTATAATTTAAATAGTTTATCAATCTAATGGTATCGCGTGATTGTATGAGTTTCAAGGATGGAGATTTTGTGGAAATAGAGTATACAGCATGGCGTGTGGCAGACAATAGCATAGCATTTACTACTGATAAGAAGAAAGCAGAAGAAAGTGGTATATATAACAAGAATACTAAGTATGGGCCGCAACTTGTTGTTATAGGCAAAGGGAATGTAATAAGCGGTTTGGAAAAAGCGATAAAGGAGATGAAAGTTAATGAGGTAAAGAAGATTGAGCTAAGCCCAGAAGAGGCTTTTGGCGAAAGAAATCCTGATTTGGTAAGGATAATGTCACTTTCAGATTTTAGGAGCAGGGATATTAATCCTTATCCTGGTATGCAGCTTGAAATCGATGGCTATATAGCAACAGTAAAGAGTGTAAACTCAGGAAGGGTGCTTGTAGACTTAAACCACCCACTTGCTGGAGAAAGGCTTCTATACGAGGTTAAGGTAGACAGGCTTATAGAAGGTGACAAAGAAAAGGTAGATGCACTTGCAAGGTCATATAATATAGAGCCAAAGTCGGTCGAGCTTAGCAATGGTGTGGCAAAGGTAATAATTGGAAACGATGTAAAAAAGGATAGCGAATACTTTGTAAATAAGGCACTTTTTGTAAGGAGTGTGTTAGATTACATTAGCAGTATAAACAAGGTAGTAATAGAAGAGGAGTATGAGAGAGAAGCAAAGGAGGAAAAGGATCAAAAGATACTGCAGTGAATAAAAAAGATTAAATAAAATAGAACAAAACTAGAAAACTATTCATTTATGTTTAGCGCATACCTCCCATTTACCTTAATGTTTAGCTTCTTAGCTATCTCTGAGTTCTCTACATCTAGAATCACAACATAGCCGCTCCATTTTGT
>JAWDMK010000038.1:0-4033 GCA_046536675.1 Microcaldota archaeon
CAGGTTCACGCACACAGAGAATGTTGAAAAAGCGCATGAAAACGGATTAAAAGTAATTGTCTGGACAATAAACACAAGGGAAGAAGCAATAGAGTATGCAAAGAAGGGCGTTGATGGCATAGCAACAGACTACCCTAAAATATTAAAAGGACTGTAGTAATTTGTTTTGCTCTTTAAACTAGCAAGCCATAAGCTCATGGTGGCGTATAGCCATTATACCAGTTGCTTACAAAGTTTACATTGCTTGCTTGGCCGTTGTTGTTGTTACCACTATAATCATTTGCATTGCCATTAAGCGGCCACCATGCAACAAGGTTCTGCAATCTTATCGGCGCGCCGCCTATGCCTTCCAGGTAAAGTGCTTGGATATCATTTGCTGAGAGTGAGGTATTATACAGTTGTATATTACTTATATAACCTGGAAAAAAGTTACTACATCCAGCATATGGGTTTCCTCCTATTACTACTTCACTCCTTGGTCCAGTAGATACAATAGAATTATATGAAGTTACTCCAGCAGGTACACCATCAATATAAAAATTAACATAATTACCATTATACGTAGCCGCAATAAAGTGCCAAGAATTATATGGTACGCTATTACTACTAAACATATTTGTTTGTGTAGAAGTAGTAAAAAGTTCGAGCATCACCCTATTTGGGCTCCACCCACCACCGCTTACTCCGAATCTAAATATAGGAGTAGGAAACTGCCAATTAGGAGCATAAATATTTATTGTTGATAATTCGCATCCGCTATTTGGTAATTCATAGATCCAATTTGCCACTGTTAGCGAATCAGTATTAGCAAATGTAGAATTAAAAGTATTATCATTGGCTGCTACATAGGTATTTGGATTTGGTCCACCTTCAAGCACATACTGTGGCAGCTCTCCGCTGCAAACGCCTTCAAGGTTTATGAAAGAGGTTGTGTAAGGTCCATTCGGCCTAAACACCTGGCATGCGCCAGGTGGCGCCTTCGGCGCAAATGTCATTGGATTAAAAACGCCGAGCTGGAAGAGTGCTGCGAGAACAACGCTAATAATGAGTATAGCCCAACCATAAGTCATTAAATATTCCATTGCGCTTTGCGCTTTGGCTGAAGCCTTTCTTAAAGGCTTCTTTTTGAAAATTTCTTTTTTGGAAACTCTCATTTAATCGTTTATATATCAACAAAAAAAGTAATAAAAGCTTTTCAGAGAGTGATGATTAATTTTATTTAATAAGGATAAAAATTAGCAAAAAGAAAAGAAAAAAATTAGAGAAGGGCGTAAGCTACAAAGAGCGGTGCTAGCAAGATAGAGATTGTACTTACAACCTTTATCATTGAGTTGAGTGCCGGGCCAGCTGTATCCTTTAGCGGATCACCTACTGTATCACCAATTACCGCTGCCTTGTGTGCATCGCTTCCCTTACCGCCAAAGTGGCCCTCTTCTATATACTTCTTTGCATTGTCCATTGTAGCTCCACTATTAGCCATGAATAGTGCTAGCATAAAGCTTGCTGGTATCATGCCAACAAGCAAGCCACCAAGCGCTTCCTTGCCTAGTATCAAGCCAATCGCTATTGGTGTTAATATTGCTATAAGCTCTGGTATTACCAATGCCTTCAACGCATTTACCGTAGCTATATCTACTGCTCTTGCATAGTCTGGCTTTGCCTTTCCCTGGAGCAAGCCTTTTATTGTCTTTACCTGCCTTCTTACTTCTTCTACCATAAGGTTAGCTGCCTTGCCAACTGCTTCCATAAGGAACGATGAGAATACAAAAGGCATCATTGCTCCTATGAAAATGCCTATTGTTACTATTGAATTTAATGCATCTATGCTTGAAAGACCAACAGCTTCAGCAAACGCTACAAACAATGCTGTTGCTGATAGTGCTGCACCGCCAATAGCAAAGCCTTTTGTTGTAGCTTTTGTTGTATTGCCTATTGCATCAAGCTTGTCGGTAACCTTTCTTACATTCTCTTGCAATCCAGCCATCTCTGCAATGCCTCCAGCGTTATCTGTTATTGGTCCAAATGAGTCTATGGTGAGTATTGTTGCTGTCAACGAGAGCATGCCTGCAGCTGCTATTCCTATGCCATACAAGCCCGCAGAGACATAGCTAACAAGGATTGCTATTGCTATTACCACTGCAGGGAACCATGTTGTCCTAAGGCCTACAGCAAGGCCCATGATAACATCTGTTCCGCCACCGCCTTTCGCTGCATCTGCAACCTTAACAACAGCCTTCTTTCCACTGCCTGTATAATAATCTGTTATCCAAAATAGTAGTATTGCTAGTACAAGCCCTGAAAGCACGGAATAGAAGTAAGCGAGTGGTAATGAAAGGTACCATGTTAATACAAAGTCAAGAATTGCTGCTATTATTACAGCAGAACCTATTCCTTTGTAGAGTGCAAGTGTTGCATTCTCACCTTTTACATCTATGAAGAGCAAAGCTAGCAAGCTGCTAATAACGCCGATAGAAGCTACATAGAGCGGGTATGCAAAGTTTATCACGCTAGCGTGTGATATGCCGTATGCTATGAGTAGTGCTGCAACAAGCGTTACAGCATAACTTTCAAATACATCGGCGCTCATTCCAGCGCAGTCGCCAACATTGTCGCCAACATTGTCTGCTATTACAGCAGGGTTTCTTGGGTCGTCTTCTGGCAGGTTTAATTCTGTCTTTCCAACAAGGTCTGCTCCAACATCAGCAGCCTTTGTATAAATGCCACCGCCAACCCTTGCGAATAGAGATACCAGAGAAGCACCAAAGCCAAACCCAATAAGGATCTCTACCTTTGAGATTGTGAGATACATTATAAGAAGGCTAAGTCCTATAAGGCCAAAGCCAACAGCTGCAAAACCTGTTACAGATCCACCAATTACTGCTGTTTTGAATGCAGCATTTGTGCCCTTCTCTGCAATCTTTGCTGTTCTCACATTTGCCCTTACCGCTACGTTCATGCCTAGATAAGCTGTAAGGTAAGATGCAATAGCACCAGTTAGGAATGCTATCGTTATTTCATAGCCGTTTGGCAAGAAGAGGAAAAGTATTGCAAGTATTACTGCAAAAATTGCAATTGTCTTGAGCTGCCTGTTAAGATATGCTGTAGCTCCAGACTTTATTGCGCTTGCAATTTCCTGCATCTTTTTGTTGCCTTCATCTTTCTTTAATGTTATGTATGCCGCAAAGAGTGCGTATATAATTGCTATAATACCTGCAAACAAAGTATAGTAATAAAACTCCATGCTACCCCCTAAGCTTATACTTTATTTTATTAAAGTTTTTTAAACATTTCTTTTTGCTTTAAATTGCATGTTCTTTTGGTTATCATTTGATAACTAATGATACATATCTTAATTTAACCTATTGCCAAAAAAAGCAAAAATGGGGAAGGAGCTGAGAGCAGCATGGTGGGGAAGATTATAAACATGCAGGCCCTCGAAATAATATATAATCTAACAGGTATTTAAATGGTTCTAAAATGTCGCATTTATTTGAAAAACTTTGTCATTTTGTCTCTACCTCATTCCAGTGGTACCTTCTGTACTCTGCATTTATATCAAGGTTCCTGAATGGGTAGCTTCCTTTCAGAACGCTTATAATTCTGGCCTTCCTTATGCTTGCATTCTCCTTCTCAAAAATTTGTTGATGTGCTTTTATTGCATGCTTCATCGCATCCTTCTCATCCTCAAATAAGCCAACAGCAAAGAATCGGTAGCTGCCACTCAGTGGTACAAGGAGCTGGAATGTATTGAGTAGTGGCAACTGCTCATCATAGGATTTGTAATAATTCATCATCCTTATAGATCTAACAGGCGTGTCTTTTGTAAAGGTATAATTTGCCAAGAAAACAAGGATATAAGGCTTATGTGGCTTGCCTACGGAGATAGTAAACCTCTTAATTACGCCACGCTTCTTCAGCATATATATTCTATAAGCCAATGTTGTCCTTCCTATGTTTAGCTTTTTTGCCATGCTGGTTATGCTCTGCCTGCTATTCCTTAGCAGCTCAGCAAGTATGAGCTTATCTTTCTCAT
>JAWDMK010000039.1:0-3690 GCA_046536675.1 Microcaldota archaeon
GCACTATTACTACCTTATCACCTATGTTGAATTTTTTAATGAGCTTAGTTATACCAAGCTTAGAAGGCTTATGGTGCCTGGCCAAGTGCCTTGTCCTTCCTACAAACATACCATGAGATCTCTCAGTCATTAAATCACAATTTGTAACTTGATATTTAGCGGAAAAGTATTTATTCTTTTTATCTCTCTTTCTTTGGCATTTCTTCAAACTAATAGCGTAATTTCAAAAACCTACAAACTAAGTTATCAATCAAATATATATAAATATCTTTACCTATTTTTATAAGAAACGTGGTTGGATGGCTAAGAAATTGCTAAAGCCAGATTTTAAGGTCGAGAACATTGTAGCTAGTGCAGACCTTGGTGTGGATTTGGATCTTTATGGTATAGCCAAGGCTTCTCCAGATGTTGACTATGAGCCTGAGCAGTTCCCAGGAGCGATATGCAAGATAAAGGATCCTAAATCGGCTCTGCTTCTCTTCAAAAATGGCAAGATTATATGCACAGGTGCTAAAACAGAAGCAGACATAAGACGTGCTATAAACCAAGTAATAAAGATAGTAAAAAATTATACAGTAACCTCTTATAAATAATCAAATAGAGTCTGGTTTTAATTTTTGTTATCTTTGCTTTTCCTAATATTATTAATTGCAACCCTGTATATAGTATATAATACAATTCCAAATACACCTATTGCTATTAAAACATTGGTAATGTTGCTTGCGGCTAAGCCATAGTATCCGAATAGGACAAGAGCTGTGTCCCAAATTACTGCACCAGCCATAGAGTAAGCATAGAATTTCTTTTGGTTCATTAGTGCAAATCCAGCTGGAAAGTTTATAAGGCCTCTAACAACCGGCAGAAGCCTAGAGATAAAGACTGTAAAAGGCCCATTTTTATCAAACCACTTCTCAAATGCTTCAACATCTTCTTTCTTTATTCTAAACCAGTGTAAATGCTTATAAACAACATCCTTGCCAAGCCAGTAAGCGATATAATAGTTTATCGCCATGCCCACGAAGCTGCTTATATATACAACAACCAGAGCTATGTATATATTAAGAACACCTTTTGCAGCAAAGTAGCCTGTTGCGGGCAATAACAGTTCGCTTGGTACGGGCATAGAGGCTGATTCAAGGATCATGAGTATTAGTATTGCAAAGTAGCCATATGAAGAAATGAAGCTGCTCAAGGCAGAATAGGTAAGGTTAAATATGCTAAATATGTCAAACATATTAAAACTTTTGACTTAAAGTTTTATAAAATAACGTGGTGCAAAAATGCGTGTGATAAGGTTCAATGAGCTTGCAAATGCGCTTAAGCTGCAACCAGATTCTTTTGATGATCTTTATCTGCTTGCAAGGATAGTGAGTCCAGGCGACATAGTAGAGGGCAGGAGCTTTAGAAGATTTCAGAATGAGATGGGCGAGAAAGGTGAGCAGAAAGAGGTCTTTGTTTCGATAAGCCTTGAAAAGAGCGAGCTTGATAAGAGTGGTGAAAGGCTTAGGCTTACAGGAAAGATAATAAAGGGCAAGCCTGAGGAGCTAATAAGGATAGGAAGCTACCATACCATTAATATAGCTCCAGGCGATGAAGTAACAATAGTAAAAGAGGAGTGGAAGGATTATATTCTTAGAAGGATAAAGCAGGCTGTACAAGATACACGCAAGGTAAGGTTTGGAGCTGTAGCAATCGACGATGAAAAAGCAACAATTGCAAACATACATGGCTATGGTATAGAGATTATTGCAGAGGTATATAGCCATTTAAGCAAGAGAATGAAAGAGCAAGACTATGAGAAGGCTAGAAAGGGCTATTTTGATGAAATCATAAATATGATAAAAAATATGCATGTAGATACTGTAATAATAGCAGGACCAGGTTTTACAAGAGAGGATCTCAAGCATTATATAGAAAGCATGCAAATCGATACAGGAAAGAAGCTCTTATTTGTGCCTGCAAGTGATGCTGAAAGGTCAGGTATTAGAGAAGCTATGCAAAGCCCAGAGGTTGCGAAGTTTCTAGAGCATGAACAGGTAAAAAGGGAGTTTGCCATGCTTAACTTATTTATGCAGGCTCTCCAATTTGGAAACGCATGGTTTGGTTTAGAAAATGTCGACAAATCGTTAGAAGATTATCTTGCTGGTGTTGTCTTGGTTAATGATGATCTATTGATAAGCAGAGAGGTGCAAAGTGTATTGGATAAGGCAGACAAGCAGAAGGTAAATATAGAGATATTTAATTCAACCGATGAAGCTGGAATGCAGCTTGCAGGCTTCAAAGGAATAGCTTCTATAGCAAAGAGTATGCTTACTGAGGCAAGTTTGTAAGGTTGAGGGCCTGCATGCCATAGCAGTTGCTTGCCCATACAACTTCTAATTTCGCCACCCCACCGTTTAAGGTTATAGTGTTTGAATAGACTGTTGCACTTTGTAGCTTCCATGCACCTCCGCTGAATGTGCTTATCCACACATTCGATGCAGGTTCTTCATAATAAACCTCTTCAGCCCCTGCTGTATCTATATAAACCCCAACGCTCCTGCTTGTTGGCATGTAGAAAAGCGTCGAAGAAATGCTGAGCATTGAATTATACGGCGGTGTGCAGAGGGTATTGCCGTTTAGAAGAGAGGTAGTATAAGGAAAAGGCACAAGCTTAAAGCCGAGAGCTGTGCCAGAGTATTGTGGGGTTGAGGTATATGCATAGCCATTTGGATAAGTAACCCAATATCCATTCTGTACTATACTCCAATTGTTTGGCACCAATGGTGCGTTTTGGTAGTTTGGTATTGCCTTGCCTTGAGGCCCAGCAGCAACAACAACCGCAAATGCTGTCGGCTTTTTTACCGAGGGCGAGGTTGTGAATGATCCACTGTAGCTAAAACTTTCACTGCAATATCTTCCAAGATTAGCCAATCCTGTATTGCAAGCTTTTCCTGTTATTGTATAAAAGCCCTGCACTAAGCTGCCAAGGTTATATACATTATTTGAGCCAGCTATACATAAAGTGTACATGCCCGGATACAAAAAGCCAGGTGAGCAGTAGCCATTATATTTATATGACCTAACCATTACTGTTATATTTGTTACATTTATTGGCATTGCTTGTGAATTCTGTAGTGCTATAATAAAGAAGGAGTAATGTGCACTTGAGTTTGCATAGTAGCTAGCCAAGCTGCATGTTGGACCGCTAAAAGAGGTGCAGCTCATCGGCACAGTGTTTTGTGGAAGAGTTCCAAAATAAAAGAGAAGGCTTGCAAGTACGCCTAGCATTATGAATAGGAAGCTATAAGTGGTAAGAAACTCGATAGAAGATTGGCCTCTCTTATCCATACAAAACAAATAAAAATAAGGAGGTTAAATTTATATTATTGTATTATGGAACCTCTTTTTTCACCAAGCAAAAAATTAGGTCAAAACTTCCTTGTGAACAGGCGCGTAGCTGTAGCTGAGGCTATGCATGCATATGGCAAGGCTGTGCTTGAGATAGGCCCAGGATACGGCATACTTACAGAAGAGCTGGTAAAGAGGGCTAAGCATGTAATAGCAGTTGAAAAAGACCACTTTCTATACTCGCTGCTTTCAACAAAATTAAGGAAGAAGAACCTTGAGCTTATAGAAGGCGATTTCTTTAAGGTAGAAAGTAGCCTGAAAACAAATGATATAGACATAGTGATCTCAAATATTCCATAT
>JAWDMK010000040.1:0-3606 GCA_046536675.1 Microcaldota archaeon
ATGATGGCAGGCCAGCATGCATTCAACTGGCCTAAAGAAGGTTACTGGCGAGACAGAACCATTGAGCTTAACTTCGAATTCCTTACAAAGGTTCTTGGGGTTAAAAAAGAGGAGCTTGTTTACCATGAAGATGTTTGGGCTATGGGTGATTTTTCAGAGTTTGGCCCATGCTTAGAAAGTTTCTCTCGAGGCAATGAGCTTGTAAATAGTGTGTTTACACAATTCCAGTCATTCAATGGCAAAGTTTCGGAGCTGCCTGGAAAGGTTGTCGATGTTGGCTGGGGCTTTGAGAGGCTTCTCTGGTTTTACACAGGGCATGAGAATGCATACGAAGCTGTTTTTCATGACGAGCTAGAAAGGCTAAGGAAAGAGCTAGGCATAAAATATGATAGAAAGCTCTTCCACAGCTTTTCAGAGCTTGCAGGTAGTTTAAATGCTGACGAAGTAAAAGATCTAGCTAAGCTCGAGCATGAGATCTTTGCTAAGACAGGCATTACAAAAGAAGTATATAGAAACGAACTTAGGCCGCTGCAGGCACTTTATTCTATACTTGATCATACAAGAACCCTTCTCTTTGCTATTACTGATGGCGCACTTCCTTCAAACATAGGCGGCGGCTATAATCTAAGGGTTATACTAAGAAGGTCTTTCTCATTCATTGATGAATACAAATTTAATATCGACATTACGGAGCTTGCTGAACATCTAGCCAATGATCTTAAGCCGCTTTATCCTGAGCTTAGCGAAAATATAGATGTATTCAGAAAGGTTATTGAGATAGAGAGGAAGCGCTATGATAACAGCAAGGAGCATGCAAGAAAAATTGTATCTGACCTTCTTGCTAAAAAGAAAGAGATAAGCGCTAACACCATTAAGAACCTTTACGAGAGCCATGGGGTTACCCCAGAATTCCTTAAGAGCATTGCAGAAGAGAAAGGAGTTAGCATTGAAATACCAGAAAATATATACTCTAGCATTATTGAGAGCGATTTTGCAAGAAAAGAGAAGGAGAAGAAGATAAGAATAGAGTTACCAGAGCTTCCAAAGACAGAGCAGCTTTATTACTCTTTTGCCACAGAATCAAAGAGCACGATACTTTTTGTTAAGGATAATTATCTTGTTCTTGACAAAACACCTTTCTATCCAGAAGGCGGCGGCCAAGAAGCGGACCACGGCACAATAAACGGCATAGAGGTAGTAGATGTTCAGAAGCTTGGCGATACAATAGTGCATATAATGAAGGAGCGTGTAGAAGGCAAAAACAAATTTGAGGTTGGTGGGCTTGCTGAAGCCAAGGTTGATGTAGAGAGAAGAAACAGGCTTATTGCCCACCATACAGCTACTCACCTTATAAGTGCTACATGCAGAGAAGTACTAGGCAAGCATGCATGGCAAGAAGGTTCTAACAAAGGATTTAGCAAGGCGCATATAGATATAGCACATTATGATAAGCTGAGCGAGAGGGAGGTAAAAGAGATAGAAAGAAAGGTGAATGAGAAGATATTCAATGGCATTAAGGTAAGCGTTGAAGAGATGGAGCGTGGCGAGGCGGAAGGAAGATTTGGTTTTACAATATACCAAGGCCACGGCATTCCAGCAAAGAAGATGAGGATAGTTATAATAACATCAAAAGACGGCAAGCTAATAGACGCAGAGGCATGTGGTGGATTGCACGCTGTTAATAGAGAGCATCTGCTTGGAATTATTAAGATAATAAATACAAGCAGGGTACATGATGGAGTTGTAAGATTGGAATATGTGGCTGGACCAGCAGCATTAGATTATTTTGAGATGGAGCATTCTCAATTTGAAAAGCTTTCACCTTTGCTTAACCTAGCGAATGAAAAGATATATGATGGTGTTCTAGCATTAAAGGATAAGCAGAAGGAGCTCTTTGATAATTACAAGAAAACAGTGGATATAGCAGCTAAGAAGATAGCAGAGCAGATGGGAGAGAAGAGTGAATATGTAATAGAGCTTGATGCGCCGGTAGAGCTCATGCGTGCTTTGGCAAGCGAGCTAACAGAAAAGAGAAAGTGTGTAGCATTGATAAAGGGAAAGAGCTACTTTGTCTGCATAAGTTCAAGCGATAAAAGTGCAATAGACTTTGCAAAGGAGAAGCTAGGCAGCTTCTCTGGTGGTGGTTCAAAGAAGGTTGCAGAAGGCAGGCTAGGTGGTTAGATAAACCTTTACCTTATTTTTGTATACCCTATAATTTATATACTGCCTGCATACGTTGCTAATGGAGCTCCTGTGATATTTGGAGGCGGCAAGCCTTTAGATTTTGGCAAGAAGTTCAGAGGCAAGCCCATCTTTGGACCCCACAAAACAATAAGGGGCTTAATTTCTGGAATAGCAAGCGGCATAATAATAGCGGCGTTAGAGGCTATATTCATGCCATACATGCTCATAATTGGCATTTTGCAATCATTCGGCACTCATATTGGCGATCTTCTTGGAAGCTTCATAAAGAGAAGATTGGGCAAAGAATCAGGCTCAAGCATACCCTTGCTTGACCAATATCTTTTCCTTGTATTTGCTCTTCTTCTTGCCTATCCAGCAGGCCACATGCCGAATTTGCTTGGCTTAACCTTTATTATTGTGCTAACAGGCATTTTGCATAAGCTCACCAATATATTTGCACATAAGGCAAAGCTTAAGGAGGTTCCTTGGTAAAAAAGATTTTGATTTTTAATTCGTATTGGTGTGTGCATAGGTATTAATGAAATTTCTTTTCAAGAAAAGTTTTTACGGTAGTATATAATAACTTTGAGCTGAGCGGAAAGAAAGGCCAGCGAGGCTTATTCTAAAACTAAGCAGAGCTTAAGCTACCGAAACTTACGCTTGGCATTACACCGTTGGGTGGTAATGCTCTTGTTCTTAACCAATCTACTAAAATACTTTCACTTCTTGGATTGTATGCTGATGAACCAAATGAAGATATACCCAAAAATAAATATAAACTATTTGTTACAGCAATTGTATTAGACGCAACTAAATTATAATTTAAATAATATTGAAATGGATTAATGTTTGATGTATAAATTCCTGTATTAAATGCTCCATTTGTACTTAAAATCACTCCACCATTGTTTACCAAATTATAATACCAGCTTCCTGATGATGAAACTATACTACCACCAGAAAAATTATAAAAATTATTGTTATCGTTTGCCGCAGGAGAAGTACTTGAGCTAAATCCCGAATCTGTTCCAATACCACCAAATCCATTTGGATTTGAAATAATTGATGCTAAATAATATTCTACTAATTGAGGTGGATATAATGAAGTTGATACAAGATACGAATAAGATGGAGCAACATTTGTCCCTGTTCCCATAGTTAATCCATTATTTATACTAAAAGTCCCATCTGACGATTTTGCTGATATAAAACCAGAAGGCAACGTAGTTCCAGCAAAATTTAAATATACATTGAAAACTTTTGCCCCATCATCATACTGCCCATAAGTAGAGCTTAGTTGCGGTGCTTCGCCTATGCCGCTTGTTCCGCTATTGCTAAGAAGGTTTGTGGTTTTGCTTGCAAAGCCAAGATAAATAGTTAAAGATGAAGAGGCAGGGATGCCGTTTGGCAAGTTTACCCATA
>JAWDMK010000041.1:0-3561 GCA_046536675.1 Microcaldota archaeon
CCCAACGTAAAGCTTCAAACAAAGGTAAAATGAAATCCTTCTTTGTGTTTTCTTCTTTATACTTCTTTATTTCACCTGAATTCTTCTTTTGTTCGAATAAAGAAATAAGCCCTTTAATTCTTTCAAAATCTATGTTTAAATCTTGATTTTTCACATTTATATCAGTCAATTTAAATCACCCTTCATAGAGATTCAAAATAATCCCTATCCAATTCTTTTAGTCTGTATTCCTTTATCTCTCTTACACCAACGTTGTATTCAATCATCAATTTTGCTAATTCTAATCCGTCTATAAGTATTATGCTATGATTAGTATCTCTCTTAGCAGTTTCGATAGCATCTTTTGTAAATTTACTTGTGGTTATAAATACTCCCTTTCGTGCATTGGCCCTAATTGTCAAAGCACCTATAAAATCCCTTATGTCAGTAGCAGTAACTGGATGTTCTGCACTGTAACGTTTAGCTTGAAGATATATTTTTTCCAACCCCAGTTTATCTAAAGGTATCTCACCATCAATCCCTTGATCATTTGGCTGGCCCAATTTCTTTGCTAATTCTTCGAAATTTCTTCCATATCCCAATAACAGTAATGTATCTATTACCACACGCTCAAAATCTGATGGTTTTATTGTTGTTAAATAATTTAACAAATCATGTGCTAGGATATCTTGACGTTTATTGAATATTTCCTCAATTTCTTCGTCAGGTGTTAATTCCCCATTATATGGGATCTCCTGACCATTCACATCTCTTTTTTTTGGATGTCGAGATTCCTTAAATTTTCGAAAGGACTCAAATTTTTCAAGATACCTATAGGATATCTTTTCTGGAATGGTTTTTACTTCCGCCTTTCCAAGGTCTGAAATCTTATATTTAGAACGTCCCGTCCTGACTAAGAGCCCCGCTTGAACAAGATATGTTATAGCCCAAGCTATTCTATCGTAAATGTAAGTTCTTTTGCCATTAGGCATCAACAAATTACGATCCTCTTCACCAAGGTTAAATTGATCCGACATTGCTTCAATTGTCTCGGATAGTGTGTGTTCCTTACCATCGTTGGCATACTTTAAAATAGGGGCTAAAAATTCGTCGAATTTTGGCAGATTTATCTCACTCATCCAACCCTCACCCTAGTTTCACTTCATCCCCTCACATTTACCTTCAATAAATATCCTATATTCAAAAAATAAGAATCTTCCTATGATAACTTACACGCTTAATCCCTTTGCACCATTATAATCTATGCTTACCTTCTTTACTTCAAAGCCCATCTCTTTGAAAAAGTCTAGGCCTTCCTTGCCCTCATCTGCCAATACTATTGCAATGCCTCCGCCTCCACCACCGCTCAGCTTTGCTCCTAGCATGCCATATGCCTTTGCCTTCTCTACCGCTTTGTCTAATCCTTCGCTCGATACACCCAGCCTCTTCAGCAATTCATGATTTCTATACATTAGCTCGCCAAACTCCTTTAGTCTGTTTGCCTTTAGCAATGCAATGCCCTGCCTTGCTATCGCATCTATTTCATTTAGCATTTGCTCTACTTCTTCTCTTCTTTCATTATAGAGCTTTGCCACATGCCCAACGGTTTCTGCTGTGCTCTTCTTTGGGCCTGTATCAACAACAAATAGGTTTAAGCTAGTGCTTATCTCTTCCCTCTTTGCTCCTTCTTTGCTTGAAAAGCTTACTATGCCGCCATAGTAAGAAGCATTAACGTCTATTCTTCCTGCACCCTCGTTCTTGTGTATTACCTTATCGCCGTTCCTTGCAAGCTCAACTATCTCATTATCACTCATTTCTAAGCCAATTGCCCTTGCCAAAGCCAATGCAAATGCTGTTGAGCATGCTGCGCTGCTTGCATAGCCTTTTTGCACTGGTATCTCTGAGCTTACGCTTATCCTTATTCCTTCTAAGCTCTGCTTCTTTGCTAGAATGCTTGCTATCGTTGCGTATGGCAATAGCACTGCATCTTCATTCGCTATAAATTCTTCGAAGCTTTTCTTCTTTTCATACTTCTCATATATTCTTTTTAGTTCATCTTCGCTCAGCTCGTAGCTCTTTGAAAAATCCTTAAGCTCAATTGCAAATTCACTTCCTTTCTTCTCTGCTTTGCATGTGCATAAAGGCTTATTGCGCTCGCTAGCGAGAGCTTGCCATAAACAACAGCGTGCTCGCCCAATAGCTTGATAACGCCAGGTGCCCTTGCTTGCATGCTTATTTATCTATGCTAGATTTTTTAGCCTTTAGCGATTGCTATGGTATTTGACTAAATCAGTTTTGTTTACCTTTGCTAGACAAAATGTAGCTTAGGTAAAGAAAGTATACAAGTATAATAGTGGAATTGTGGAATATTTAAATATCTTTAAGCCTTCTTAATATTGAGTCTATGGCTGACTCAACTACTGTGGGGGAATGCAGGGTTCTTGCCTTATATCAGATAGGCGGCTCTACAAAATATGAGAGCGACGATAATTTTATAGGCTTAGCGCATTACCTTAGCACGCTTGAAAAGAGTAAAAGACCTGATTTTGTTGTTGTGATTGGCGGCGCCATTCCAGATTTGCCTAGAAAAGGCTCTCGCGGCAACTTTAACCGCTTGCTGGTTGTTGAGGAAGGTGTTGCAAACATAGAAGATGCCGCTGCTGTTATAAAGCCACATCTTGAAAGAATTCTAAAAGAGCTTAGCAAAAACGCACAAGTTGTATATGCTTTTGGCAAGGAAGACGTTGAGAATATCAAGCATATAGAAGACCAGCTGATCTATGAATTCAACTATAATCCAGAAGGAATAGCAAAGAGAATAGAGATAATTTATGAAGGCATAAGCGCTAGGGAAGCGATAATAAAGTCTACAATAGAATCGAGAAAAGCGCTTAAGGCCCAGCTTAACAATGCAACCGACGACGAAAGGTTTAAGCTGTTTGAAGAGCTCGCCAATATAGATGCTAAGATAAAGCTAAACAAGGAGGAGGCTGATGAGCTTCAGCAAAGGGCTTTGCTACTAACCGAGCTGTATGAAAAGGCTTTAATGAAGAAAGATCCTGAAGAGATTAAGGCTTCTATAGAAAAAGAGAAAGCAAAGCTTAGGGAGATAAGAAAAGAGATGAAGAAGATAAAGGAGGGCGGCGGCTCAATAGATGAGTACAATAAGCTTAAGGGTAAAGCAAAAGGCATAGGTTCAAAGCTAAGGGCTCTTGATAGAAGGCTTAATGAATCCATTGAAGAGAATACAACAGAGAATCTAGCCAAAAGCAAGTCGCAGGCTCTTATCTTTACAAGGCAGATACCCATTACAAAATCGGCTGCAGACCTTATACATGAGATAGCCCTAGATTACTACAAGTCATCTATAAAATATGCATTTGGAAGATGGCAGAACCTTATATTGCAGGTTGAACGTGTTGCCGAATATAAGGTAAATGGCCATACAATCGTTGTAGAAAGCCCGATAGAGGCTTATAAGCTTAAAGGCAATGTTGATGAGGCAAGCATGCTATACAAATATATGGAAAATGGTGCATTCAAGATAGGCAAGGATGAAAATGTTGTATTTATAAGAGGAAG
>JAWDMK010000042.1:0-3557 GCA_046536675.1 Microcaldota archaeon
AGGTGTGCCATGCTGATCGCTGCCACATATGAATATAGCATCCTCTCCGCACATCTTCATAAACTTAAAATAAATATCTGCAGGCAAGATAGAGCCTACTAAATTGCCAAGGTGTGGCATGCCTTCGGCATATGGGAGTGCGGATGTTATTATATACCTCATGAAACAACCAGTCTATTCAAAGTAATATTGTAAATATCTTTTATAATATACATTTTTTATTGTTTTTGATTATATTATTTATTGCTTTTCTTTATCTAAGGGGGTTTTATGGATTCTATAAAAGCAGAGGAGTACAAAAATAAATTCATCGAATTTTATAATGCTTACTATATTAACCAGATCAATGAGATGTTTATCAGCTATCCTAAGAAGAGGAGCGTGCTTATTGATATAAAAGACTTGGAAAAATTCGATAGTGAAATAGCAAACGAGCTAATTAATGAACCCGATAACATACTACCTATTGCTAACGCCGCGCTTGCTGCTATGAATCCAAATCCTGAAGCAAAGGAGCCTGTTTATGCAAGGTTTTTCGGGGCAAGCGGCGAGGAGCTACTAATACAAGACATTGGCTCAGAGCAAATAGGCAAGCTACTAACGCTAGATGCACTAGTTGTAAAAAGGTCAGAGATAACGCCAAAGGTGCATGTAGGTACATTCAGATGCTCATATTGTGGCACTGTGATAAAGGTAAATATAGACAAAGAGAATGTCCCTGAATTCTGCCCGCAGTGCAAAAGAAGATCGCTTAAACAGGTAGATGAAGAATCTGAATTCATAAACTTGCAGAGAATTGCTGTGCAAGACCCTTTGGAAAGGCTAAAAGGAAGCACGCCGACATGGCAGCTAGAAGTATGGCTTGAAGATGATTTGGTAAACAGTGTTATACCCGGAGATAGAGTAGATATAACAGGCATACTAAGAATAAGGCCTAGAAGGAATGCAAAAGGCAAGGAAGAAAAGACAGTATTTACAATGCTATTTGATGCTGTATCCATTAAGCCGAGGCAAAAAGAGTTTATAGAAATAGAAGTTACCCCGGAGGAGGAGCAAAAAATAAAGGAGCTTGCAAAAGACCCGCACATATTCGAAAAGATAGCAAAGTCTATAGCCCCTTCAATTTATGGCTATGACGAAATTAAAAAAGCGCTTGCCCTTCAATTATTTGGTGGCACGCCAGACAAAAAGCTTGTTGATGGTGGCCCAATAAGAAGCGACATACACATACTCCTTATAGGTGATCCAGGATCTGCTAAGACAAGGCTTTTGCAGGCGGTAACATCCATAGTGCCAAAAGGAATATATGTTAGTGGAAAGAGTACAAGCTCTGCCGGTCTTACAGCTGCTGCGGAGAGGGATGAGTTTGCTGAAGGAGGCTGGACCCTTAAAGCAGGAGCGCTTGTTTTAGGGTCTGGTGGTGAGGTTAGCATAGATGAGTTTGACAAGATAAGCGATGAGGATAAGTCTGCACTCCTTGAAGCATTAGAATCACAAACAATAAGCATAGCAAAAGCGGGTATAGTTGCCAAATTTAATGCAAAGGCATCTGTGCTTGCTGCCGCAAACCCTAAGTATGGTAGGTTTGACAAGAACCAGTATCCTGCTGAGCAGTTTGATATACCTCCTGCCTTACTTTCAAGGTTTGATTTAATATTCCCAATAATGGATGTTTTGGATGAAGAGCAGGATAAGAAGATTGCAAGACATATACTTGTGCAGCACCAGGCTGCGGGTGCACAGCTAGCACAGATTGAAGAGTATGAGCAGGTAGAAGCACCACCAATAGAGCCTGAGCTGCTTAGAAAGTATATTGCTTATGCAAGGCAGCACGTAAAACCTGTGCTGAGCCCAGAGGCAAGCAACAGGATACAAGAATTTTATGTAGAGCTTAGAAAGCTTGGTATTAAGCAGGGGGCAGTGCCTATAACGCCAAGGCAGATAGAAGGGCTTGTAAGGCTTGCCGAGGCTAGTGCTAAGTCAAGGCTCTCAAACAAGATTGAGCTTAGAGATGCTGAGCTTGCAATCTCGCTGTTTGATTATATGCTAACCACACTGGCTGTAGATAGGGGAGGTAGAAAAGATATCGACACGCTTCTCACAGGTATGCCAAGAGAGAAAGTTACAAAGATAAATACACTTATGGAAATTATAGCCAAGCTTGATGAAGGGGGCCAAGGAGCTAAGATAGTAACAGTATTGGAAGAGGCTGAAAAGGCGGGTATAGACAGGGCTACAACAACAAAGTATATAGGTGAGCTTGAGAGAAATGGCGACATATACACTCCAAAAGCAGGCTTTATAAAGATAGTAAAGAGGGAAGAAGAATAAGATTTAACTTAGTCAAAAGCATGTATTATTATTTGATGTGTTTTGTTCAATTTTTTATTAACTTATAGAAGTTTAATAAAACTTTTTAATGTTTCCTTATTTTTAATCCTTCATGGTGGTGTATAGCCGCTATACCAGTTGCTTACAAAAGTTACATTATATGCTTGGCCGTTGTAGCCATTGCCACTGTAGTCATTTGCATTGCCATTTAATGGCCACCAGCCAACGAGGTGCTGCAAGTTAATAGGTGCACCACCTATGCCTTCTAGGTAAAGTGCTTGAATCTCATTTGCTGAAAGAGAAGTGTTGTATATCTGGACGTTTGCTATCTGTCCATGAAAATTATTGTTTTCTATACTAGAGCCAATTAATGCGTTATATTGTGGAACCTTTGGTGCTGGTAGATTTGTAATGACGTATCGAACACCATTCAGATATAAAGTAGCATCTCTATTACTACCATTGGGGGTTAATACCAAAGCGACGTAATTCCAAGAACCTATATTAAACTGTGCATTTGTAAAACAGAAACCATATATAGAAGATGCCAAAAAGTCCATATATGGGTGAGGAGTCGAACTGCACCAACCATTATAAGCGTTTACCGCAACTATACCATACCCATTACTATTTGGGTATGGTGGTGCACTGCCTAAGTAATATACAGCCCCAGCCCCTGGATATGGGTTTTGAGGCATAAACCAAGCAGATATAGTTGTATTATCCGTCTGCAATGTAGGCAGGCTAGTTGTTATATAGCTATTTGTTACGCCTCTAAAGCTTGCCACATACTGTGGCAGCTCGCCACTGCATATTCCTTCAAGGTTTATGAATTGTGTTGTGTAAGGACCGTTCGGCCTGAATACTTGGCATGAGCCTGGTGGCGCCTTCGGCGCAAATGTCATTGGATTAAAAACTCCTAGTTGAAAAAGTGCTGCAAGGACTACGCTTATAATAAGTATGGCCCAGCCATATGTCATCAAATATTCCATCGCGCTTTGTGCTTTGGCTGAAGCCTTTCCTGAAGGTTTTTTTACTGAAGCTTTTCCTAAAAGCTTCTTTTTGATAAAACTTTTCCTAAAAGTTTTCATTTTCTCAAATAATATAGCGTGTTGAAATTTTAAAAACCTTCGTTTCGAATGTAAATTTAATCCCTACAGCAGGGGTTACTTTCTCTCTTTCGACGGTAAAACCCCTGCAATAAGTAGGGAAGAGGCCACAAATAT
>JAWDMK010000043.1:0-3231 GCA_046536675.1 Microcaldota archaeon
GGCTTAAAAAATAGCGACACTTTGTAGCTATTTCAGTTCCGCATATATCTTTGCATTTATTCTTTTATCGTAATGCTCGAGATAGCTTTTGAGCTTCTTTCTATCAAGGGCTTTCAAAATGCTTGGCTTTAGCTCATTCCTTATGCCTATTTTGAAATATATCATGTCTATAAGCGTTTTTTCTAGATCAGATACAGGCACCCAAAAGCCATTATATTGCATAAGCTTATATCCAAAGAAATACTCTCTTTTTATTCTCATTAATTTATAATTTCTGCCTTCAAAAACTCTCATCCCTGGCCTAACGTTTCTTGTTGTTATTACTATATTATTAGCGCCCTGAGTTGAAAATCCTAATATATTTAGCGCGCTTTCCAATCCATAATAAAACGGCCTAAAGGCAAAACCCACAACTATTGCATCATCGTGAAACGTGTATATGCCACGGCTGATTCTTTTTATCTTGCCGGATTTTAAATATTTATGTAGCATAAGTCGCAGGTAGTTGTAGCTAATGCCCTTGCTTTTGAATGCAAGCATAACATCTTCTAATGTAAATACAGGAAAACCGTTGTTATTAAACAAGCTTTCAAATTCTTTTGTATATTTCATATCTTATGCCCATTGCTCTTTTTTGAGAGATCCGCTTATGCCCAACTTTTGCTTTAGCTCATCTACCAGGTTATTATAGTTTGGTACAGCGCCCTCATAAACAATGCTGCTTAGTGAATTCTTATCGATAGGCGGTTGTATTTTATTTATAAACGATATTAGCGCATTTCTTGTTTTCTTACTTACCTCTTGCGTAGATACAAGATGATATATGTCATACAAATCCCGTTCGTATCTTCTGCTCTCATATGCTTTTATTTTCTCATTTATGAGAGCATCAGCAGTTAATGTGTTAACAAACATAAATGAGCCATCTGCTCTCTCATACTCTTTTGTAATACTCTTTATTCTGGCATTTATCATCATTTCTAGTTTAACTTTTGCTTCATTGTTGAATACACTTATAACATTCTCAGTCATTGCATTATAGTTCATAGAGAGGTTGCGTTTTGATAATTCCCAAGTAAGTTCCTTATATATCTTTTCTCTTTGAGATTTTGATACGTATATGTCAATATCATAAGAAAACCTCTTGCCTTTGTAGCATCTCCATATTGCGGTGCCACCATGTAAAATTATCTTACTATCCAACGCTAAAAGTGATTCTAATGCAAGATCCTGAACTCTTGCTATTGCTACTTGTGCATGTGATTTTAGCTTTATCTCTATAGGCTCCATTTTCTCGCTATTTTCTCATTTATAATCAATAAACGAAAGTTATATAATTATATAACATTGGTATTTTTTTCGACTCGGGGCTTCGCCGCTAAGTCAGCTAGAAATATTATAAATTTTCAACACCCTTGGTCACATTAATAATGCATCAAACATGCAAAAGGTATTAAAATTTTAGATAGAATAAAAGCTTGTGGACAATGGCAAAGAGCTTGAGGAAAAAATAAAAGAAAAGATAAGAAGCATACCGGATTATCCTAAGAAAGGTGTTCTCTTTAGAGACATAACGCCACTTCTTCGCGATGGACCTCTTTTTAGAGCATGCATAGACGCTATAGCTGAGCACTTCAAAAGCCGTGTTGATGCTGTTGCTGGAGTTGAGGCAAGAGGTTTTATAATAGGAAGTGCAGTTGCATATAAACTTGGAAAAGGCTTTATACCAATAAGAAAAGAAGGTAAGCTTCCATATGATAAGGTAAAGAAAACTTATAGCTTAGAGTATGGCGAAGAAACAATAGAAATCCATAAAGATGCATTAGCCAAAGGCGAGCGCATTCTTCTTGTTGACGACCTTTTGGCAACCGGCGGTACTGCAAAAGCTTCATGCGAATTGATAGAAAGCCTTGGCGGGAAGATTGCGGGCGTTGCTTTTATAATAGAGCTTACCGATCTCCATGGCAGGGACAAGCTTAGTGGCAAAGAAGTATTCACTCTTGCTAAATACTAATCTTCTAAACCTCTAAAAAATTTTTAAATTTTAAAATGTAATTAAATAATGCTCTTTGGTGGTCCTATGGCTAAGAGAAAGATAGGAAAAGCTTATAGGAAGGTAGCACTTGTAAAGGAGAAGAGGATCGCTAGGGAGAAGTTCAAAAAGATGAAGAGAAGATACTATGCCAGATTCGAATCTTGAAAAGCCAGTTGCATACCTATGGCAGCTCTAGCTTTAGCAAGGATCACTTGCTTGGATGTGCAGAGAAAGTAAAGGAGCATGAGCATGAAGAAGAGTTTGTTCAATTGTTCAGAAATAAAAAAGGCATCGCAGAAAAGCTTCTTCCAGCATATTTCAATGCATTAATAAGGCAGAGAGATTCTTCAATGCGCTCAAGCTCTATAGCAATTGAAACTCTTCTCTTTGTAAGCGGTAGCATGAACATTGCCAAGGCAATAAGAGAGTTTGGAATAAATAATGCTAGTGAGTTTGTATTATTTGCAACAAGCAAAAAGGTTGCTGATTCTTTTATTAAATGCTCTAAATGTAAGATCATTAAGGAGCTTAGGCTTAGCCTTGCAAATGAGCAAAGCCCTCGCATTGCTGTTTCTGAGCTTCTCTCAGGCTAGTAGCATTGCAAACAAATAAGCTAATGCAAAGCTTGCAAGTGCTCCGCCTATCCATGTTATCGCTATGCTCTTTATTGGGCTCCTTAACAATATTCTATTCTTATAGCTCAAGCCGCTACCATAGATGCTAGCTATAAATGTCTGGCTGTTTGAGAGCGGTATGCTTAGCAATACAGCTAGCTCAACAAGCAGGACAGATATTATCTGCGAGTTTAATGCATTTATATACCTAAGAGAGATTATCTCATTGCCTATACGCCTTAGCTCTCCACCGCTTAGAAGCAAGCTACCAAAAATTATTCCAAGAAGTGCTGCAAGAAGCGAATAAAGGCCTTTTGGCATAGTTGCATAGAGAAGGCCCAATGTATTAGCACCAAGCGTAAAGGCTGCAAAGAATGAAAATAGTATAAGCAGAAGCCTTATCAAATTGATAGTCGGCCATATCCTCTTTTTCTTTACAAGCGAATAGGTTTTGTGCATAAGTGGTCTCATAGCAATTACCGATATTATAGGTGCTATTATCCAGAAAAGAATGATAAAGGAAAGAAAGAGCCAGTTTATAGGAAGGTGCATTGCCATGCTTATGCCTAAGAGTATGCTTGT
>JAWDMK010000044.1:0-3070 GCA_046536675.1 Microcaldota archaeon
AGTTCTAGAGCCAAAGCCCGCGTGGTATACATTCATGAATTTCTACAATCTCAGCACGCATTGACTAAAGAGATAACAGATTTGGCAATTGTCACTTATAAGGTTTTAAAAAAAATATTACAGATGTTTTTATTTTGCCATGTACTTTTTCAAAGCAAACAGGTAGTAATTTAAAAACTAAATATGTTATTTAAATTATGAAGAGTGTGTGGAAAGGCTCGATAGGTTTTGGCCTTGTAAACATACCAGTAAAGCTCTACCTCGCAATAAGGGAAAGAGAAATTCCTTTGCACTCGCTTTGCAAGAACGGGCACAGAATAGTATATAAGAGATGGTGCCCTGTCGAAGAAAGGGAAGTTACCTGGCAGGAGCTAAAGAAGGGCTTCGAAATAAGCAAGGATAAGTATGTAGTTCTAGATAAAGAAGACTTGGAGAAAATAAAGATACCTTCAACAAAAACGATAGAGATAAAGGAGTTTGTAGATTCCCAGATAGACCCGATCTATGTTGAGAAAAGCTACTATGTTGTACCGGATAAAAACGGCGAGAGGGCTTATGCACTCCTCTTTCAAACACTAGCCCTTGCAAACAAAATAGGAATAGGAAAGTTTACAATGAAAGACAAGGAGCACGTTGTTGCATTGAGGGCGTATAAGAAAGGCCTTCTCCTCCAAACCCTATACTATGAGAGTGAGATAATAAGCATGGATCTATTGGCTGAGCTTGAAGAGTTACCAAAGCCTGAGAAGAAGGAGATTGAGCTTGCACAAATGCTGGTAAACAAGCTTAGCAAGGAAGAATTTGATATATCAAAATTCAAAGACGAATATACAGAAGCACTTAAGCAGCTTATACAAGCAAAGGTTGCTGGCAAGAGCTATGAGGTTAAGGCTGAGAAAGAGGTAAAGAAGGCTAAAAGCCTTATAGAAAGCCTTACAGAGAGTCTTAAGCAAAAGTAGTGTTTTTGATGCTCTGGAACAGCGAGATGAAATTAGTAAAGCCTATGCTTGCATTTCCAGCAAAGCCTTTCGATTCGAAGGATTTTCTTATGGAGATAAAATACGATGGAACTAGAGGAATTGCATATATTGACAAAAATGAAAAGATGGTTAGGCTTCTTAACAGAAGGGGCAAATTCTTCGAATATCGCTATCCAGAGCTCATGAATTTATATAAGCAGGTGAATGCAAAGCGGGCAATATTAGATGGCGAAGTAGTTGTATTTGAAAATGGAAAACCTAATTTTTACCTTCTTGAAGAAAGGGAGCAGAGCGAGAATAAGGCTAGAATAGAACTGCTCTCAAAAGTACATCCTGCGGTTTATGTGGTTTTTGATATTCTTCATCTCGATGGTAAAGATCTTTTAGAAAAACCCCTTATAGAAAGAAAAAAGGTGCTTGAAGAGGTTCTTGAAGAGAGCGATTTTTGCATAAATTCAAAATATATATTTGAAAAAGGCAAAGCACTTTTCAAAAGGGTAAAGAAGAACGGGCTAGAAGGGATAATGGCTAAGAAGATAAACTCAACGTACCAGCAAAAAAGAAGTACAGATTGGCTGAAGATAAAGGCAAACAATACAATTGATGCCGTTATAATAGGTTATACAACTAGCGAAAAAGAGGAGCTAAGCGCTTTAATACTTGGAGTTTATGACAAGGGTAAGATAAGATACATTGGCAGGGTTGGCACAGGATTTGATGAAGAAAAGAAGGCTTTGCTTCTGGAGAAGCTAAAGCATGCAAAGAAGGCAAAGTATGAAATTGAAATGAGCCTTGAACCTGGAAGGAAAGCGTTTTTTGTAGAGCCAGAGCTTGTTGCAGAGGTAAAATACCTAGAGCTTACACGCGACAACATACTTAGGGCTCCTTCTTTCATTAGGCTTAGAGATGACAAGCTTCCAAAAGAGTGCACCCTAGAGAGCCAAATAGCTCAATAAGGAAGCTCTAGCTCAAATGCTATAGCAGGCTCTTCTATTCCAAAATTATTTAGCACCTCAGGATGCAATTCGCCAAAGAACCCTTTGATACTGTTTGCTTCTATCCTTGCACACCTTCCTTCTATAAATGAACCTATCTTTTCTTCGCTTACTTTGAATTCGATGCCAAGCGCATGCATTAGAGCGCTTACAACTGCTTTTATATCATTGAAGTTTGCCTTTGGAGAAACAGCTAAGCCTGCAAGGTGGTGAGATTCTATAACCTGATCTTTATTTATGTTGAAAACCAGGTCAAGCTCGAAAACCTTTTGTGGCATACTCTCATGCGAAGAGGAGCCAAGAATATTAAGCAACGATGGCAAAAGCCATGTGCGCATCATAGTTATATTTTCTGTCTTTGAACCTTTTATTTGAACATGTGGCTTTTCCTCTATTAACATATCCTTAAAGTTCATTTTTTCATTTGTAAGATAATTATTGTTTGTTTCTGTAAAGCCTAAACCAAGCATAAGTGTTATAAGCTTGCGGTTAAGCTTCGTCTTTTCTTCTAGCCTGCCACCGCTCGCTTCTGTAAAAATAGGTAGAGGGTGTATATAGGCGTAGCCATATGCTATAGCTATATCCTCTATTATATCCTGCTCGTTTATTATGTCAAACCTATATTGTGGAACAAAAAATCTCACCTTTTTATTTACAAACACTGCTTTATAGCCCATCTTAGTTGCTAATGAAAGAATATTGTTAAAACCTATTGCAGCACCAATGTGGTCTTCCATCGCCCTTGGCTTTATCTCTATTATCCTGCTTTCCATTCTTGGAGTCAATACACTTTTCTTGCCATATTTTATCCTAACACGCTTAACGCTTCCGCCAAGGTCCATAAACATGCATGCAAACATATCTGCTGCCTTTTCAACAATGTATTGTGAAGTGCCTGTAATGTCTACAAGCATGTCTTTAGTGTTGCTTGTTACCTTTGTTCTATCAGAATTTATTATTGGTATAAGAGAGAGGATTCCTTTTTCATCTTCAAGAACCGGGTAGAGAGAACCTTTGATTGTATTTGCATACTCAATGCCTTTTGCGTGTGTATTCATTATTTCCTTAAAGCTCATCTCCCTCTTATTATTCAAT
>JAWDMK010000045.1:0-2961 GCA_046536675.1 Microcaldota archaeon
AATATGACATTTTAGAATCATTTAAATACCTGTTAGATTATATATTATTTCGAGGGCTTGCATGTTTACAATCTTCCCCACCATGCTGCTCTCAACTTATTCTTCCCCACTTTTGATTTTTGCACGGCTTAAATTAAGCCCGCATCTTCAAAAAGTTTGCTGACCTTTTCTTTAGCAACTGCATAGCTGATAAAGCTATTTTTTGGAAGAAGCCTTTCTAGCTCTTTGCTCCATATCAATGCAATTTTATTTATTCTCAATTCGAACACTCTAGGATTGAAAGCGCGCCCATACATCCTCATCTTTCTATCTAAAAGTGCCACATCAATTTCTGTACCTTTCGATAGCAAAAAATAAATGTCGTATAGATCTCTGGCCTTGAGATTTTGTCTGTAGAGCAAAGCAACAGTCTTCTCTGCAAGTATTTCTTTCTCGTTCATAACAATTGCGGTATAAGGTGCAATATCGACATATTTAGGGTTTCTTCTAAGAATTAGGGGCTTTTCAAGCACGGGCTCCTTTTTACCTATTTCTATTTTCAAATGCTGATATTTGTTTGACCGTTCAAAGAGTGGACCCCTAATACTGAGCTCATATACAAGCTTTCTCTCGCCATTGAGCTCCCTTAATATCCTTATAGGATCTTCTTCAGTAGACCTTTTAATCACTTTATCTATCTTTATTTTTATGTTTTCGTATTCTTCTCTTCCCAAGATAATTGAAAAATCAAGGTCGTCAGAAAATCTATTGGAGCCATAAAATTTAGCGAGCGCTGTGCCTCCTTTGAAAACTATATTATTACAAGAATTGAAAAGCCTGCTAAGAAACAATTCTTCGATATAGTCCTTCTCCTGCTGATAAGGCTCTTCGTATATTTTATATGTCAAAAGTTCATCGTAGCCCAGCATGCTCAGCACCATTTAGCAATTCGTTTGCTTCACTGCCATGTCCATTCATACGCAATAGTTCTGCTACCTTTTTCACAGCATATTTGTTTCTGCTTTGCTTGGCATATACAATTAGTTTGCTTATACTTATCCTTGGTGGACTTTTCAGCGCATCTTCATCAAGATCATTGAAATCTCTGAAATAATATATATCTACAATCGCCTTCTCCGGGTCTGCAATAAATATATTTCCATTTAACTCTTTGTGGTAGCCGAACATAAGCTCTTTCTTAGCATGCCTAAAGATTATGTCGTAGCCCTCTATATTTCTTATTACTCTGTGCCTTTTTGGCGATACTACATACACAACACGTGGTATTTGCGTTGTAAGGCCGTAATAGGCAAGTGCAGAGACCAAACTAACATAAGAAGGTTTTATTATATTTGAAGCAATTGCATATTCATTTGCATAACCCTTCAAGTAGTAAACACCGCGCTCTACTCTGCCCACTATTCCTTTCTTAATGCATCTGAGTACAAACAGCTTAGCGTAGTCCCTGCTTGCATTTAGCACTTTAATCGCATCGTTGATTCCAAATACTACCATATGCCTGTCTAGCATGAATTTTATAAATTCATTCATCTGCATGCTCTCAATATTTTATTGTAAGCACAGATATTTATATGTATCATTAGTTATCAAATGATAACCAAAAGAACATGCCAATGGGGGAGCAAAAGAAATATTTAAAAAACTTTAATAAGATAAAGTATAAGCTCAGGGGGTAACATGGAGTTTTATTACTATACTTTGTTTGCTGGCATTATAGCAATTATATACGCACTCTTTGCGGCATATATAACATTAAAGAAAGATGAAGGCAACAAAAAGATGCAGGAAATTGCAAACGCAATAAAGGCTGGATCCAAGGCATATCTTAACAGGCAGCTTAAGACGATTGCAATTTTTGCAGTGATACTTGCAATACTTTTCCTCTTTCTGCCAAACGGCTATGAGATAACAATAGCATTCTTAACTGGTGCTATCGCATCTTACCTTACAGCCTATCTAGGCATGAACGTAGCGGTAAGGGCAAATGTGAGAACAGCAAAGATTGCAGAGAAGGGCACAGATGCTGCATTCAAAACAGCAATAATTGGTGGCTCTGTAACAGGTTTTGCAGCTGTTGGCTTTGGCCTTATAGGAATTAGTCTTCTTATAATGTATCTCACAATATCAAAAGTAGAGATTCTTATTGGATTTGGCTTCGGCGCTTCTCTGGTATCGCTATTCGCAAGGGTTGGTGGCGGCATTTATACAAAAGCCGCTGATGTTGGAGCGGACCTTGTTGGAAAAACAGAGCTAAACTTGCCAGAAGATGACCCAAGAAACCCTGCTGTAATAGCAGACAATGTTGGCGACAACGTTGGCGACTGTGCTGGAATGAGCGCTGATGTGTTTGAAAGTTATGCTGTAACGCTTGTTGCGGCACTGCTTATTGCATATGGCATATCGCATGCTAGCGTGATAAACTTTGCATACCCACTCTATGTAGCTGCTATCGGCGTTATTAGCAGCTTGCTAGCTTTGCTCTTCATAAATGTAAAAGGTGAGAATGCAACACTTGCACTATACAAAGGAATAGGCTCCGCGGTAATAATAGCTGCAGTTCTTGACTTTCTATTAACATGGTATCTTTCACTCCCACTCGCTTACTTCTACTCTGTGCTTTCAGGACTTGTACTAGCAATACTGCTATTCTGGATAACAGATTATTATACAGGCAGCGGAAAGAAGGCTGTTGTTAAGGTTGCAGATGCAGCAAAAGGCGGTGGCGGAACAGATGTTATTATGGGCCTCGCTGTAGGCCTTAGGACAACATGGTTCCCTGCAGTGATAATAGCGATAGCAATCCTTGTTAGCTATCTCTCTGCTCGCTTGTATGGCATAGGAATAGCTGCGGTTGGCATGCTCTCATTGACAGCAACAATACTCACCATAGATTCATTTGGACCAATAACAGATAACGCTGGAGGCATTGCAGAAATGGCTGGATTGCAAGAAAATGTAAGA
>JAWDMK010000046.1:0-2919 GCA_046536675.1 Microcaldota archaeon
AAAAATTTGTTGATGTGCTTTTATTGCATGCTTCATCGCATCCTTCTCATCCTCAAATAAGCCAACAGCAAAGAATCGGTAGCTGCCACTCAGTGGTACAAGGAGCTGGAATGTATTGAGCAGCGGCAACTGCTCGTCGTAGGATTTGTAATAATTCATCATCCTTATAGATCTCATAGGCGTGTCTTTTGTAAAGGTATAATTTGCCAAGAAAACAAGGATATAAGGCTTATGCGGCTTGCCTACAGAGATGGTAAACCTCTTAATTACGCCACGCTTCTTCAGCATATATATTCTATAAGCCAATGTTGTCCTTCCTATGTTTAGCTTTTTAGCAATACTGGTTATGCTCTGCCTGCTATTCCTTAGCAGCTCAGCAAGTATGAGCTTATCTTTCTCATTAAGCTTGGCCATGCTTATCTGCTCCGGATTCAATGGAAAATAGCCAAAGTGGGTAAGCATAACCTCGCTTGGATATACCTTTGCCTCAAATTCGGCAAGCCTAGCTGGAAGCCTGCTCTCCCACACTATATAGTGCATAGGCTCGTTTGATGTTGCATATATGATAAGGTCAAAGTCGCCCTCGCACAGATAGGCATCGCTTATGTAATTATCGCTTGCAAAAAGGCCGCGCAAAAATTCTTCACTTGGCTTTTCCTTAAACTTTACAATTAGCAAATGCTTTTCTATTATGCCAAGCTTGTCTCCGTCAAGCTCAACAGTATACTTTATCTTATACTTCTCTTCTAGGGCTGATAATATTTTGTATGCTGTGGTACGTGAGCACTTAGCTGCGCTTGCAAGCTCCTCTATAGAAGCAGTTGCATCTTCGCTTAGCTTTCTTAATATTATCTTTTCCTTAAAGCTATACTCCACAAAACAATCTTGAATCAACATATTTAAATAGATTTTCAAAATGACAATATTTGTAAAATATTTTTGAACAAAACACTATCCTTTTATTCATTTCAAGAGATAATGCTTTTAGATAGCATGAAGATGAAAACAAAGGGCTATCTACTAATAGTCCTTGCAGTAACTGAGCTTTCACTTCTTCCAGTATTCTTAGGGCTAGCAGTGATAAACATATCTCCGCTAGAGCTTCTTTTCTACACTTTTCTGGTAAGCACAGTAACCTCCTTTGTTGCTCTTATATTTGCTAAGAAGCTTAGGCATCTCCTTTATATTCTTGTCAATCCTAGGACCCTTTCAATCCTTATAATAGCTGGTGTTTTTAACTACGCTTTTGCACAGCTTTTCTTAACAATTGCGATAAAAGGTACAAACCCCATAGTTGCTAGCCTCATAAGCAAGCTATGGCCCCTGTTCCTTGCTATAATGCTGCCGTTTACATTAAGAATAAAGATAAGCAGAATGCAGCTCATCGCACTCCTTATAGGCTTTGTGGGCGTCTATTTTCTTGCAACACATGGTAGCCTGCTCCCAAGGCTTTATGGTATAGGTTTTATAGGTATAGCTGTTCTCTCAACACTTTCTACAGCGGGCTCAAATGTAATAATAAAAGGACAGAACCAAGATATCTTCAGCCAGGTCTTCATATTCAATGCTGCATCACTTCTCTTTATTGCACTTCTTATAACACTTTTTAACACTAATTTTACTCCGATGAATGTATATACTTTATTCTCAGTTCTCTTCCTAGGCATGATCACTTATTCGCTTGGTGCCTTAATGTTCTTCTATTCATTCAAATTATTCGACCCACTTCTTATCTCAAATGCAACATACTTAACTCCTATATTAACAATATTCTTCTCATACCTGATCCTTGGCACAAAATTCTACTCTTATTACCTTGTTTCATTCGCTTTCATAATAGCAGCTCTTCTTATACAGCAGCGTTATGCGAGCAGGGCTCCAACATACAAGGCAAGCGACAATAAGCATGCTATGCAGCTGCCTCTCTTTGACTTAAGTGGCGCATTCATAAACACAAAGAACAATGAGATTATAAATCTGATAGGAAGAAGTGGCAGGGCTCTGGGGGTTAAGCTAAGCTCTGAATTAGCCAACTTAAAGCCAGAGCTGCTTGACGCGAGCAAATATGGCTGCATAGTCTTTACAACAAAGGAGCATAAAGGCTATGCGAGTGCTGATGAGCTTGAGTTTATAAGAGAAATAACAGGTGCAAAAGAAGGCGATGATGTGCTTGTGTGCATAGGCAAGCCTGATATGGCTGAGAAGGCGATAAATGAATATATAGAAAAGATAAACATGCATGAGTCAAGTATGCACGAGCTGGACTCTTTTGCAGAATAAAAAGTTCATTGCACTGTTGAATAAATATCTAAATTATACCTTTTATTGATCTAGTAGAGAGTATTGCGACTGCATAAGGAATGCTGCTACATGATCCGCCACCACCACCAGAGGTTACGTAAACCACGTACTTTTGGGCAGGCAAATAAACACTGCCTATGTTTGTAAGGCAATCATTTGCAGTTCCCTTGTTGAAATATTCCTTGCCATCTGCACCTACTATTTGCACAGATATATACCCTGATGATCCGCCCCCTGCACTTACATTAATCGTGCCTCCATTCCAGCTGCAAATGCCTGATGTTTCACTGCTAAATGCTGGCTCTGATAAGGTGAAGTTGCCACACGAACCACTTGCTACACTTGATGGACTTGGCGGAGGCAGCACCGTTGTAGATGGCACTGATGTGGTAATCGAAGTACTCTGAGTTAAGTTTGCGTTGTATCCTGGCGATTGTGATGGAACAATAGTTGTAGCTATCGAAGTTGTAACACTTGTTGTTATCTTTGCTGCAGATGCAGCCGAAGCGCTGCTGACATAGAGTGAAATTGAGCCAAGTGCAGCTATAATAAATATTGTGGCTAATATTATCTTAGCATATGTGAGTTTGCTTATCTGCTTTGTAATGTTCTGTGCTG
>JAWDMK010000047.1:0-2587 GCA_046536675.1 Microcaldota archaeon
GCCAAGAAGTATGTTTAAGTACAGATTTGCACGAAAGTAATTACTTTGTGCCGCTTAGCCTTATGACCTACCTTACAAGTGCCTCTAAAAGCTAACTGATCAGCTTCCTTATATTCTCATCTACAACTCTACCTTTTTATTAAGATTTTGCAGAGAGATAGCGGAATTATTCAACATCCTCAGTTCCATCTCCAATAGAAAAATTTAAATAAATTTAGGAATAACAAAGTTAAACATGAAATACATTAAGAGATTGCTATTGGAAGAGGTAAAGAAGTATATAGAGAGAAAGGAAATAATAGCGATTCGCGGTCCAAGGCAGTCAGGCAAAACAACCTTGCTAAATATGCTTAGAGAATGGCTTGAAAATGAAAAAAAGATAGATCCAGACCATATCACTTATATAACATTTGAAGACAGGGGCCAGGTAGATGCTTTCTCGCTTGAGCCAAGAGAGTTTATAGAAAGGTATCTCAGAGATAACAAAAGGCACTACTTCCTAATAGACGAGGCGCAATATTGCAGCGATCTTGGCCAGAAGCTCAAGCTTATCTA
This sequence comes from Microcaldota archaeon, assembly GCA_046536675.1. Taxonomy (GTDB): domain Archaea; phylum Micrarchaeota; class Micrarchaeia; order Micrarchaeales; family CABMGC01; genus JAGDYD01. Next base: position 556 of record JAWDMK010000047.1, read on the forward strand.
TGACACGCTTGAAAATATAAAATTGATAATAACAGGCTCATCCTCGCTTGAGTTGAAGAATCAGACAGGCAAGTTCCTTGTCGGCAGGCTTCTTGAGTTTGAGCTAATGCCACTGAACTTCTACGAATATCTAACCTTTGTTGATGAAGGCTTGGCAAAGATGTATAAGGAGTGGAATGATAAGATACTGCAGCACATAGCAAATGGTAAGGAATTTGAGGTAAAGAAAGGAAGCGATATTTTCAACGATGAACTTCTAAAGCACTTAAATAAATATATTGTATTCGGCGGCTATCCTGCGATTGTAGCTGCAAAGAGCGAAGAGGAAAAGAAGTTTCTACTTAAGAACCTTATGAACACATATATAGATAGAGACATTATATCGCTCCTTCACATAACAGATACCATCAAATTTAGAAGGTTTGTTACTAACATCGCTGCGCTCAACGGCAATATTGTAAAATTTGAAGAAATAGCAAACCAAACAGGCAGTTACTTCAAAGAGGTTACAATGCTAATGGATATACTCGAAGAAACTTATATTGTAAGGAGGCTAAGTCCATACCACAAAAACCTTGTAACAGAACTAAGGAAAGCACAGAAGGTATATTTTGTAGATACTGGCTTAAGAAATTCTCTGATAGAGAGTTTTGCTGATATTTGGAATAGGCCGGATGCAGGCACTTTAGCTGAAAATTTTGTAGTAAACGAACTCTATGCGAAGACTAGGCTGCACTTTTGGCGCACCACAACAAAAACAGAAGTCGACTTGGTAGCTGAAGCTAATGAACCTTTGCCTATAGAGGTAAAGTTCAAGCATTTTGCAAAGCCCGAGATGAGCAGAAGCTTATACAGCTTCATAAGCCAGTACAAGCCAAAGTACTCGATTTTAATAACTAGGGATTTCTGGGGCGAACGCAAAATAGATGGAACTACTGTTAGATTTCTACCTATAGCATATCTCTGAATGGCCTTTGTATTAGACAGGCAGCCTTCTCTTTGCGTGCGTGGATATTTACAGCAGAGAGGCTCATTTTCTAACCTTGCCAGAGCCTATCTGCGATTGCAATGGTGTTCCTTATATTTTTGTATTTTATAATTATCATTTGATAATTAAAGCTAATCAAAAAGTATTATAAAGGCGGCGTGCGCATTTCTTCTGAATTTTGCCTTTGGCACAATGCTCAGCTACAGAACGTTGCATAGGAAGATTTAAGTATTTGGTCATGAATAGCTTAATATGGGATTGTATGGATGATAGTAAAAATAAAGATAGGCTACTGGGCTTGCTAAATAATCCTGCAATTTCCAATGTCACTATTGACTGTAATTGTTCATGTGGCTACTGTAACTATTGCGATTGTAATTGCTCAGGACCAGATGCGTGTGCATTCTGCGATTATTAAGCTTCAACACTAAGCTGGGTGTGGTATTGGGGCAAGTCGAGCTTAACCCTTATATTTATTCCTTTGAAACCCTTGATAATATATACCTCTACCTCCCATACAAGCAAACTCTGGCTTCTTTTTCAAAAGAAGAGTGGGATAGGATAAAGAGTAAAAATGTAGAACCTAATATAGCCAAAGTACTTAGAGAGAAGAAAATATATGTAGAACAAGGTTATTCTGAAAACTTTATAGAATTTTATAAAAAGCAAATCGGTTCACCTAGCTTACGCATAGTTTACATAATTTCTACGGATGCATGTAATTTTAATTGCAGGTATTGCTTTATAGAAAATAATTTTACTACACAAAATAGAAGCACTGCTAAGGTTGATGATGTTATTAAGTGGGTTGACTATGCCTTTTTAAATTCTAACGATGAACTCCGCTTTATATTCTATGGCGGCGAGCCCTTACTTAATAAAGAACTTGTTCTAAATGTTATAAACCACATTAATGAGCAGAAGCAAAAATATCATAAGCCCATAGAAATTTCGATAAATACAAATGGCTCTATATATAGTGATGAGCTTGCAGATGCATTCAAAAAATCTAGAGTAAATCTTTCAATATCCTTAGACGGGCCT